>DZBX01000043.1:16033-18369 GCA_022730075.1 Rhodanobacter sp.
TGCGGCACATCGATTTCGCCGAGCCCTACAGCGCGGACTTGCGCGTGCGTCTGTTCGCGGCCGCACGCGATGCGGGCGTCGATCTGCGCGAAGGCGGCTGTTACGGCTGCACGCAGGGACCGCGCCTGGAAACCGCTGCCGAGATCGCGCGTCTGCGCCACGACGGCTGCGCCATGGTCGGCATGACCGGCATGCCCGAGGCCGCGCTGGCGCGCGAACTGGGCCTGGACTACGCCTGCGTGGCCATACTGGCCAACTGGGCTGCCGGCTGCGATCCAGAGCCGCATGCGGTCACCCTGGACGAGGTGCAGGCCAATGTCCGCGCCGCCGGCGCCGCTCTGCAGTCACTGCTCGTGCGGTTTCTGCAAACGCCCTGAGAAATGGCGCGCCGTCTCGACGCCAGCGCCGACATCGCGAGCTTGTTCCGGCACCCAGGTTGCATGCTCGGGGCCGTGTCCGCCGCTCGGTCACTGCCTTCGACACAGTGAGGGTCAATCATCAAGGGCGGCCATCCAACATGCGCCAGAGCCGCCCCGTTGTTGTCAGTTCGCGGCGCCCTTGGCATCGTCCTTCAGGGTGTCGCTGTAAAACCTGTCCAGCACCTGGTGCATGGCCTTGAGCGCGTCGGGGTTGATGTAGATCGGGTGGCCCGAGTAGAAGTAGGCGAAGTGAATGTGTTTCTGCAGCGCCGGACTCAGCGTGATGTGGCTGAGGTCAAATTCGGTGGCGTGGAACGGAGTCGCCAAGTCGAAGTAGCCGTTCTCGGACAGCACCTGCAGGTAGGGATTCTTGCGCATGGCGGCGGCCAGGTCAGCGGCCACATCCGGTAACGGCTGCTTGCGACGGCTGTCCGGCATCCGGTGATGCCAATCCCACGTCTTGTAGGCTTCGAAATTCAGTCCCACGTAGGCGCGATTTGTTTTCCATTTCAGCACATGGAAGACGTACCACAGATAGCCCTGGTTGAGTGCCGGAGAGATCTGGTTGGATGGATCGGAGTCTGGTGTAGCGCTGATGGCATTGCCGTCTGCGCCCACATAGCGGCCATCGTACCGTCCCAGCTGCTCGCGCTCGGGCAGCATCAGTTCCTTGCGGAACTCGGAGCTGGTTACCCTCAGATTGGCGCGCTCGAGGTAGCCTACCGGCAAGCCAATCAGCTGGTGCAACTTTTGCGCCATGGCATCGAGCTGGTCTTTCGGCAACTGGTTGCCTGGCCGCAGCGCCTGCGCGTATGGCCCGTCCGCGAATTCGCGCACCTGCTGCACGAAAGGCGGCAAGCTGGCAGGCTTGTCGGGAAGCTTGTTGTGATACCAGGCGAGCGCCGCGAAGGTCGGCAGGGTGAATATGTATTTGTTGTCCGAGCCAGGCGTCCAGTCGAAATAATTCAGGATCGACGATTGCAGGATCACGCCATTCACGGCGATCCCCTGGTTCTGGAGGTACAGGGCGAGGCCCGCGGAGCGGGTGGTGCCGTAACTCTCGCCATACAGGAACAGCGGCGAGTTCCAGCGATCATTTTGCGTCAGATAGCGTTGGATGAACTGACCGAAGGAACGCACATCCTGGTCCACGCCCCAGAACATCTTGCCCGTGCCTTTGCCGACGAGATGGCTGAAGCCGGTACCCATGGCATCCACGAATACCAGGTCGGTGTCGTTGAGGATGCTCTGGTGGCTGGGGACGACCGAATACGGCGCCGGCGGAGTGGCCGCGCCGTTGACCAGCCTGACGCGATACGGGCCAAGTCCGCTCATGGTCAGCCAGTTGGACGAGGCTCCTGGCCCGCCGTTATACAGAAAGGTAACGGGCCGGTCGGCGCGGTTGCGCACACCGTCCTCGGTATAGGCGACGTAGAATATGCTGCCGATCGGCTGGTTGTCTTTTCCGCGGAGCAGGATGGTGCCGGCGGTGGCCGTGTAGTGGATCGTGCGGCCGTCGATGTTCACGCTGTGCTGCGTGCTCACAGACCGTTCTTTGGGCACCGGAGCCGGGGCGCTGGTGGCGGGTTTGGGCGGTGTCGCGAATGCAGCCACGGACATCATCAGTAAACACAGAGCCGGCAGTGCGATCGCGCGTGACATGGGTCAGTCTCCTTCGACGGAACTTAGCAACGCCCCCGGATTCGAGTACAAAAGCGTCGATAAGTTCAGGTCTCGTACAGCTGCGCAACCGCGATCCCGATGTGCTACTCAAAAGCGGGGGCGTCGGGCCTCGAATAGCGACCGCGAGGGATCGCGCAGCAGGGCCTTGCTCTGCGCGAGCGCATCCTTAGACGCGCTCGCGTGGCACCTCGACGCCGCGGCTGTTGTCGCCGACGTCGATTTGAACCACATGCC
>DZBX01000044.1 GCA_022730075.1 Rhodanobacter sp.
CTCGCGATCGGCCCGTTGGCTTTGTAGACCCCACCCTCGCCGCTCGAACAAGCCATCAGATCACCTGTCCAACGCAAAGTGCAGGCTGATGCAAAGCCCCGGGGCGTTATCGGTGAGCGTGAGATCGGCATCGTGCAGTTCGGCGACAGCGCGGACGAGGGCCAGGCCGAGGCCGTTGCCCGGCGTATGTCGGCTACGGTCCAGGCGCCGGAATGGCTGCAATACATCATCGCGTTCGGCGAGCGGAATGCCGGGACCATTGTCTGCGATGCTGGCAACGACACCTTGTCCGACGCGTTCGATTTTCAGTTGAATCCGCGTGCCCTGGGACGTGTGCCGGATCGCGTTCTCGATCAGATTGACGAAGGCCTGTACCAGCAGTTCGCGATCGCCCTGCACTGCGATGTTCGGCTGCAAGTTGAGGTCGAGGTGGTGGCCTTCGGCCTCGGCCACAGGCAAGTAAGCATCGGCCAGCTCGGTCAGCAAGGTGCCGAGATCGATTGCGACAAAGCCCGCCCGTGCTTCGCCTGATTCCACGCGTGCGATGCGCAGCAAGGCCTGAAAAATCACCAGCAGCTCGTCGATTTCCCGCAGCGCGTCCTCAAGCAGTCCGTCGAGTTCAGCCGTTGTCGCAGGCGGATGCGCGCGCGCCGATTCCAGTCTTCGACGCAGATGCGTCAGCGGCGTGCGCAGATCGTGTGCGATGTCAGCGCCGATACGCCGCACTTCACCCAGGAGCGTCTCGATGCGCTTCAGCATGTCGTTCACGGTTTGCGCGATACGGTCGAATTCATCGCCGTTGCCGCGCACGGGCATGCGTCTGGATAATTGCCCCGAGCTGATGGCCGCTGCGGAATCACTCATGGCCGAGACGCGCCGCAGCATGCGCCGCCCGATCAGCGCGCCCAGTGCCAGCGCGATGCCGACCGTCAGCAGCAAGACGCCAACGAAGGCGCGGCCGTAACTCGCTTCGAGTTCATTGATGTAGGTGCGATCGCGGCCCACCACGAGCAAGTCGCCTTGCGCGGTGCCGAGCGCAAGCAGCGTCAGCGTATGCACGGGGGCAAGATGCCCTGTCGGTGATGGGCGCGCGCGAAATGGGCGATGCCACCAGCCCGGACCCGGTGGCCGCCAGGCGAGATTGCCCGCCAGACGCTGGCCATCGGGCGCGAACAAGGCGTACCAGCGCGGTAGCGGTGTATGCAGGTCCACGCGTTGCTCGATTTCGCTGCGCAGCGCGGATGCACCGAAATGCGAGGCCAGCGAGGCCAGGTCCAGTGCGTCGGTGCGGATGTCCTCATGCAGGCGCTCGCGCACGTTGCGCGTCACACTGACATACAGGGCACCCGCCATCAGCAGCGAGGCTAGCGCAAACAGGCTCGCCAGCAGCAGACTGAGGCGAAAAAAACTGCTGGTCTTATTCGCCGACGCCGTCGACACGCACGCGATATCCGTAGCCGCGCACGGTCTCGATCAGCTCGCTGCCATTCCAGCCGCGGTCGATCTTGGCGCGCAGTCGCGACATGTGGGTCTCGACGACGCTGGTACGCGGATCGAAGTGGAAATGCCAGACTTGCTCCAGCAGCATGGTGCGCGTCACCACTTTGCCCGCATGGCGCATGAGACTTTCGAGCAAGCGGAACTCGGTTGGCGTGAGGTCCATCATCTCGCCGTTGCGCGTGACAGTGCGGCTGGCCACGTCCAGGCGCAGCGGGCCTGCCTCGAACGTGGTTTGCACGGCGGCCAACGGCGGACGACGGCCCAGGGCTTGCAGGCGCGCGACAAGTTCGGTGAAGGCGAATGGTTTGCCGAGATAGTCATCGGCGCCGGCGTTGAGCCCCTCGACGCGTTGCGGAGTCTCGATCAGCGCGGTGAGCATGATGATCGGCGAGCGCAAATCGGCCGCGCGCAGTGCCTTGACCAAGCCGAGACCGTCCAGTTTGGGCAGCATGCGATCGACCACCAGTGCGTCGAACGCGCCCTGGGTCGCCATGAACAAACCTTCATGGCCGTCGTCGGCAGTCTCGACGTGATAGCCCTCTTCCTCGAGTCCGCGCGCGATCCAGTCGCGGGTCTCGCCATCGTCCTCAACCACCAGAATGCGCATGGAACACCTCGATTGCCGAAACGTTGCGCCAATGAGCGCCGGGCGTGTCAATTGTTGCTGGCGATCAACACGCGCCCTTTGACGGACTCGACCTTCCAGATCTGGTCGCTGCCCGCATTATCGACCGTGAAGGACCAGTGCGGTCGGGATCCATCGTAACGGAGGCGGGCAGTCGTGACCTTGCCGTAGGGCGAGACGCGACGCAAGGCTTGGACAAGATCGAGCGATGGACGTTCCCCGCGCACCGCCTGCATCTCGTCCTGATGCAACCAGCGCTGCCAGTGACTTTGCCAACGCAGATCGAGCAGGGTGCCATCCTTGCGCGCCAGCAAGACCACGGCCAGCCGCCTTGGCCCGACCGTGGTCACGCTGAGCACGCGCGCGCCATGCCGGCAAGCGCTATCCAGTGCCACCGCGTAACCGCCGCTGGTCGTCTCCGCGCGCTGCACGATGAATGCGAGCGAAGGTGCGTTGGCAGACATCGGCGCGCAGCCGGTGGTCGCGACAGCGTGGGCATGTAACAGCATGCCGAGCCAGTGCAACCAGCTGACCAGAAAATGAACCATGGGAACCCCGTGCGGATCGCGATCACGATGCCGCATGGCCGCCTACGTTGACGCGTCGCGCGCATTACTTTTTCGACAGGCTGCGGCGGCATGTCGCGTGCGCAGGGCAATTGATCCGGGTCAAGTCGCCGCTGTCGATCGCCACGCAGACTGGCTGCATCGGGTGCCGTCGCGCCGCGATCCTGAAGCCAAACCACACACAACGAGTCCAGGAAATCCCATGAAAAAGACCCTGATTGTCGCCGGCCTGCTGGCGGGCCTAAGTCTTTCCGGCGCGAGCTTCGCGCAAGATGCCACCCCGTGGGTCGTGCGCTTTGGCGCGCACACGGTGGATCCGAAATCCGACAATGGCAGCCTGGCGGGCGGCACCTTGGCGGCCCGCGTCAACAGCGATACCAAGCCGACCTTCAGCGTGGAGTACATGTTCAACAGGAATCTGGGCCTGTGGGTGCAGGCGGCCTGGCCGTTCGAACACGAAATCAAGCTCAACGGCGTCAAGGCCGGCACCACCAAGCAATTGCCGCCGACGATCACATTGAACTGGCACTTCATGCCCGACCGTGCGATCTCGCCGTTTCTGGGTGCTGGTCTGAACATGACCCATTTCTTCAGCACGCGCACTTATGGCCCATTGGCCGGCGCCAGCCTGAAGGTCGACAACAGCTACGGATTGGCTGCGCATGCCGGTGTGGATTTCCGGCTCAGTGAACGCTGGCTGGCCACGGCTGACCTGTACTGGATCGACATACAGCCAGACGTCAAGGTGAATGGTGCCAAGGTCGGCACGGTGAAGATCGATCCGCTGGTTTACGGGCTGAGCCTCGGCTATCGCTTCTGAACCATGCGCGGCGCGATGAGCAGGCGACCGTTGCAGGTTCCCGGTCGTTGGTTGTCGCGCCGCGACGTGCGCTTCAGTGCTGACAGTGCGGGCAGTAGAAACTGCTGCGTTGGCCCAGGCTGATCGCGCGCACCGTGTGGCCGCAGCGCTTGCACGATAGCCCGGCGCGTCCATACACCGCGAGCTCCTGCTCGAAGTAGCCGGGCAATCCGTCGGGCGAAATGAAATCACGCAACGTGGTGCCGCCGCGGGTGATCGCATGGCCGAGGATGCGTTTGACCGCATCCGCCAGCGCCGCGCAACGCGCCCGACTCACGCGCCCGGCGGCGCGCAGCGGATGGATTCCGGCCGCGAACAGCGCCTCGGCCGCGTAGATGTTGCCCACGCCGACCACGATGTGCTGATCCATCAAGAACGTCTTGATCGGCGCGACGCGGCCATGCGCGTGGCGCCACAAATAGTCGCCATCGAAGCCTGCGGACAGTGGTTCCGGGCCCAGCCCGGCCAGCAGCGGGTGCAGCGTGGCCGGGGGCTGCCACAGCAGACAGCCGAAGCGGCGCGGATCGGTGTAGCGCAGCACGCGTCCGGAATCCAGCAGCAGGTCGTAGTGGTCGTGCGATCCAACGGGCGCATCCGGCGCCAGAACGCGCAGCGCGCCTGACATGCCCAGATGAATCAGCGCGCTGCCTGCTTGCGTATGCAGCAGCAGATATTTGGCACGGCGCTCGATGGCGCCGATCCGCTGCCCCGGCAGGACACGCTCGATGGCCGCCGGGATCGGCCAGCGCAAATCCGCGCGGCGCAGGACCACGGCCAGCACGCGCCTGCCCTCGACGTGGGGCTGCAGGCCGCGTCGCGTGGTTTCGACTTCAGGGAGTTCCGGCATGCGCGGGTGCTTGCGTGTCGTCAGTACCGAGGTAGGGACTGTAGCGCGCCGAGATCAGCGCCACGCGGCCGTCGGACACTTGCACGTAACGCTGCGGCGCCAGCGGTGTGAGCTCGCCAAAAGCGAGACGCCTGCCATCGAGCCACAGCACGGCGAGCGGCGGGCTCAATCCCAGGCGATCGACATGCACGCTGCGCGCTGCGAGCCAGCGCAGCACGGGCGCCGCGGCGATCCGCGTCAGCGCATCGAGTTGCGCCGCGGATGCGCGCCGCGGTGGCGTCCCCTGTTGCCACCAGATGCCTGCGCGCCTTTCGAAGTGTTGCACCGGCATGCCGGGTAGTTGCAGCGCGATGCGCGTGATCATCCGCGGCGCCAGCGGCAACAATTGCTGCGCGGTGCGTTGCGCCTGCTGCAACCGCCACGACCACGCGGCCGCGACAAGCAAGACCGCAACGGCGCACAGCAGCAGCAGACGCGCGCGCGTGCGCCGTCGCATCATCGCCGCCGTCGCCGCAGCCACGACAGACTGCCCAGCAGCAGCAACAGCAGCGGCAGCGTCGCCAGTGTCAGGGTCAGTGCGTTCAACCCGCGCTGGCCGATGTCCAGGCGGCGGTCGGGCGCGGCGCGCGGCGGCAAGCGCACCAGCGTGTCATCGCCCAGCAGCCAGTCGAAGATGCGCGTGCCCAGCGCCGCATTGCCGCCGTTGCCGAGAAACGTGTTGGAGATGAAATCGCCATCGCCGAGCACCACCACGCGCTGCTCGGTGTGCAAGGGATTGGCCGACAACCGGGTCAGCGCGAAGCCAAAATCCAGCGGACCGCGCAGGTCGCCGGTGCTGGCCGAATACGCCGGCGCGGCGCCGATACCGACTGGCGCGGTGTAGCTCTGCGGCGAGGACAGCAGCAGCGGGGTGTACTTCCAGTTGCCCTGCGCGTGCGCCAAGGCGACCACGCCGGGAAAGGCCGTGTCCAGGGCGAAGCCGCGGGTGATCGGATCGGGCGGGTAACGGCTGACCACCAGCACGCGCGGATCGCGCACGCCTGCCGCGGCGCCGCTGGGGTCGATGATCTCGCCAGGCAATGCGCGAATGCCCAGTTCGCGCGCCAGTGGCGCCAGGCCGAGGTGTTCGCTGCCCGGATCGGTGAGCCACAGCAGGTTGCCGCCGTCCTGCAGCCACTGCACCAGCGCGTGCACCGCGCCCGGCGCCAATTGCGCCAGCGGGCTGGCCAGCACCACCAGATTGGCGTTCTGCGGCACGCTGGCCACTTGCGCGAAATTCAGCGGCAGCGCGCGTACACCCTGCGCCGCCATCTGTGCCATGAAGCTGCCGAGGTCGGCGTTGGCGCGGCCATCGGCGCTGCGCTCGCCATCGCCGGTGACGAACGCGACCAGGCGCGTGCCGCCGCGCGCCAGATTGGCCAGCGCGTCGGTAAAGCTCTGGTCGGAAAGCTGCGTCAGGTGCAGGCTGCGATCGCCATAGCGCAGCACCATCTCGCCATCGACGCTGATGCCGGCCGCGCGCACTGCGCCAGGGTCGGCGGCCGGATCGATGAAGCGCAGCGTCAGATCCGGTTTGTAGCGCTGGTAACGAGCGATGAAGCCGCTGATGGTCGCGCGCAAGCCGCTGCCGGGGTCGACATAGCTGGTGATATGCATTGGCTGCTTGAGGTCGCGCAGCACCGCGATGCTTTGCGGCGCGATGCTGGCGCGCGCGTCGTAAGTCCAGTCCCAGCTCGTGCTGTAGCGCGTGCTCAGATAACCCAGTGCCGCGCTGGCGAGCAGCAGCAGCACGAGCACCAGCAACGTATCGAGACGCGCGCGCATCAGCCGAGTTCCCGTTCGCGGCCGAGGCGGTGCGTGGCGATGCTCAGCGCCAGCGCAATCAGAATGCCGAAATACGCGAGGTCGTCGGTGCCGACCCAGCCGCGCAGCAGCGGCTGCAAATGCGTGGGCAGGCTGATCCAGCCCAGCACAGGTCCAGCCAGTTGCGGCGCGCGTCCTTGCGCCACGCCGGCCCACAGCGCCAGCGTCAGTGCCAGTGCCAGCGCCGCCGCCAGTGGCGGTTGCCGTGTGTAGCTGGAGCAGGCCACGCCCACCGCGAGCAGCCCGGCCAGCAGCAGTGCGATGCCCAGCGTGGCTGCGGCCAGCTTGCCCCAATCCAGATGCGTCGCCGGCGCCAGCAGCAAGGGCAGCAGTACGACCAGCGCCAGCAGCACCAGCAGCCACAGCAGCAGCGCCAGATATTTGCCCAGCACGATACTGCGCGCCGGCAGCCCTTGCGCCAGCAGCAGGGCCAGCGTGCCGGCGCGACGTTCGCCCGCCAAGGCCTGCATGCTCAGCAGTGGCACCAACAGCAGCGCGATCTCGGCGAATTGCGCCAGCAGCGGCACCGCGACGATGTCGGTGAAGCCGGGTGCGGCCGGCAGCAGCGCGAGGCGATCCTGCGCTTTCAGGAACGCGCCCACGGCGAGCAGTTCGTTCCAGCCCAGCCAGGCCAGCACCGCGGCCGCCAACAGCCATGGCCATGGGCGCAGCAGCAGGCGCCGCAGCTCCAGGCGCAGTATCGCCAGCAGGCTCATGCGGCGCGCTCGACGCGCCCGCTGGCGATGTCCATGAACACACGCGCCAGCGGTGGCGAGGCCGGTTCCAGCCCGAGCAGGGCCAGCTTGGCACCGACCAGCGTGCGCGCCAGCAGCGCGACATCGGCATCGTGATGCAGCCGCACGAGTACGTGTTGCGCGTCCTCGATCTCGATCGCCGCGCTCAGAGCAGACAGCACGGTACGTGCCGATTCGGCCTGCTTCGCGCCCAGCGTCACGCGCCAGGCCGCCGCGCCGGTATGCAGTGGCGCGTCATGGCGCAGTTCGCCTTGATGCAGGATGACTGCGCGCGTGCACAGCGCGGTGACCTCGGTCAATAGATGCGTGGACAACACGATCGCGGCACCCGCGGCGGCGCGTTCGCGCAGCAGCGTGCGCAGATTTTCGGTTTGCACGGGATCGAGGCCGGTGCCGGGTTCGTCGAGGATCAGCACATCCGGCTGATGCAGCAGCGCGCAGGCCAGGCCGACGCGCTGGCGCTGGCCGAGTGACAGTTGCGCGCACAGGCGTCTGGCCAACGGCGCCAGGTCCAGGCGCTGCAGCAGGGTGTCGCGCGGCACGTGCAGCGCCGCGCCGCGCAGACCGCGCAATGCGCCGTGTGCGTCCAGTTGTTCGCGAACCGTGAGTTCCGGCCACAGCGGCGCATGCTCGGGCAGATAGCCAATGTGGCGGCGTGCCCGTTGCGGCCATTCGGCCAGATCGGCGCCATTCAGTTCCACGCGCCCATGGCTCGGCGCGAGCACGCCGGCCATCAGCATCAGCGTGGTGGATTTGCCGGCACCATTGACCCCCAGCAGGCCGAGCACGTCGCCCGCGGCCAGCTGCAGCGTGGTGGGTTCGAGCACCAGGCGACCAGCGCGGCGACGGCTGACCGCGTGCAGCGCGAGCCGGGGTGGAAGAGACGACATGGGGGCGGATTGTCACGGGCAGACGCCGTGCGCTGCAACCGTGCTGGCAGGTATGGCTTGCCGGGTCTAGACTTTGCGTTCCTTGCAATCGCGTGATCTTTCGATGTTCGACAGCTTGCTCAACTTTTTCGCGCACGGCCTGGTCGATGCCGGTCTCGGCAGCATGGCGATCTACCTGTTGGCGGTGACACAACTGACCATTCTTTCGGTCACGCTGTACCTGCATCGCAGCCAGGCGCATCGCGGCGTGGATTTCCACCCGCTCATCGCGCACTTCTTCCGTTTCTGGGCGTGGTTGACCACGGCCATGGTCACCAAGCAATGGGTGGCGGTACACCGCAAGCACCACGCCCGCGTCGAGACCGTGGACGATCCCCATAGTCCGATGGTGTTCGGCATCAAACGTGTTTTCTGGCAGGGCGTCGAGCTGTATCGCGTTGCCGCCAACGACAAGGCGACCGAGGAAAAATACGGCCGCGGCACGCCGGACGAC
This sequence comes from Rhodanobacter sp., assembly GCA_022730075.1. GTDB lineage: Bacteria > Pseudomonadota > Gammaproteobacteria > Xanthomonadales > Rhodanobacteraceae > Metallibacterium. The sequence continues at coordinate 8,399 of DZBX01000044.1, forward strand.
TGGATCGAGCGCCACCTGTACGCGCGTTTTCCCGAGGCCGGCCCGACCCTGCTGGCTTTGCTCAGCATCGCGCTGTTCGGCTTCTGGGGCCTGGCCATCTGGGCGATCCAGATGTTGTGGATTCCGTTCTGGGCGGCAGGTTTCGTCAACGGCCTGGGCCATTACTGGGGCTACCGCAATTTCGAGTCGGCGGATACCTCGACCAATCTTTCGCCGTGGGGTCTGTGGATCGGCGGCGAAGAGCTGCACAACAATCATCACGCGTTTCCCAGCTCGGCCAAGTTCGCGCTGCGCAAATTCGAGGTCGACATCGGCTGGCTGGTGATTCGCGGCCTGCAGGCCGTGCGTCTGGCCAAGGTGCTGCGTGTCGCGCCATCGCTGGATGTACGCCCCAACGTGCACCTGCCGGACGCGGAGACGCTCAAGGCGGTGCTCACGCATCGCTTCCGCGCACTCACCGATTACTACCGTCAGGTCATCATGCCGACGCTGAGGGACGAGGCAGCGCAGGCCAGCGAGCGCGTGCGCGGCGTGCCGGCCAAGCTGCGCCGCGCGCTGGCCGACGGCGGACGCTGGCTGGATGGTGAAGGCCGTGCCCGCATGCAAACGCTGATCGAGCGGCGCCCGACCTTGCGCACCGTGGTTGAATATCGTGCGCGGCTGCTGGCCGCCCTGGATCAGCGCGTGCCCGAGCAGGCGCTGAAGAATCTGCAGCAGTGGGTGCGCGAGGCCGAGGCCAGCGGCATCTCGGTGTTGCAGCAGTATGCCGCGCGCCTGAAGGCCTACGCGTTGCCGGCCTGAGACGGCACGCGCGCTGTCTGTCGCGCGGTTCGATGCTGCTAGCATGCGCCCGGGTTGAATGGGCGTCTCGGCATGCGGCAACTGATCCAGCGATTGCGCGGCACGCGTGAAAACGCACGGCCGACCGACGCCGCCACCATGCACGGCGCGGTGCTGCTCGCATCCGGCATCTCCCTGCGCGGCGGTTTGCAGGCCGATGCCTTGGCCGCACAAGAAGGCGAACCGCTGTTGCGCGAGATCGCGCGCCGCGCCCTGGCCACCCAGCCGGCCGCGCTAATCGTCAGCGTGCCCGCCGATGACCACACGGCGCTGGAAGTCGTCTTGCGCGGCCTGCCGCTGCGCTGTCTGCCGGTGCGCCGCGGCATGGCGCAGGGTGCCGCGCTGCGCGCTGCACTGGCCGTGTTGCCACATGCTTGCGCTGGTGTGCTGCTCGTGCCCTGCGATCGCGCCGCCGCCGATGCGGGCAGCCTGACGCGCATGCTCGATGCCTGGCGCGCGCAGCCCGAACGCGCCGTGTCGCTGCTCAACGATGCCCGGGTGCCGGGACTGCCGGCGCTGCTGCCGCGCGCCTGGTGGCATGGGCTCGATCCCGGCAACGGATTGGCCCTGCGCAACCTGTTGCAGACGCGCGCGGCGGAAGTCGAATGGCTGGAAGCTGGCACGGCAGCGGCCTGCGGCGCGGAGTCCCTGCCGGATGTTCAAGCCGTGAACGGCAGCAGCGGCTGCGTGAGCACCTGAAACCCGGCTGCGATCATGCCGTGCCGCGCTGCCGGTGCGCGGCCTCGGCAGGACGCACATTCACTGCGCCGCGAATTCCTGTTCGAACAGCGCATAGGCGGTGCGGCGCATGCCCAGCGCGGCATAGCTGCGCTGGGCGCGCAGGTTGTCCTGCTCGACATAGAGACGCAAACCCACGGCGCCCGCCTTGCGCGCGCGTGCGGAGGCGCTTGCGTGCAGAGCACGGTAAACGCCGCTGCGTCGCGCTTCGGGCAGCACATAGACGCTCTGGATCCAGCAGAAGTCGCCGCCGCGCCAGTCGCTCCATTCATAGGTGACCATCAGTGTGCCGGCGCGCGTGCCGGCGTGTTCGGCGATCAGATAAAACCCGCGTGCCGGCTGCGCCAGCAGCGTGCCCACGCCGTGTTGCAGGCGCGCCGGGTCGAGCCGCTTGTGTTCGGTTTCCAGCGCCATCGCCAGCGCGCAATCGATCAGGAAAGCCTGGTCATCGGAGACGGCATCGCGAACCTGCAGTTGCGTGGTCTCGATCATCGTTTCGATTCCGGTTTGGTCTGGCGCCGCCGCGAGGCACCGAGTTTCCGGGTCAGCGTATTGCGCCCGAGACCCAGCGCCGCGGCGGCGTTCTGGCGATGGCCGTGGGCCAGCTCCAGCGACACCTCCAACAGAGTGCGGTCGAGCGCGGCGCGCGCTTGCGCATGCAGATGCGCCGTGTCGCCGGAGCTCAGCGCGGCGCGTGCCCACGCAGCCAGCGCGTGCGTCCAGTCATCGCCGATCGGCATGGGCGGCGCACTGCCACTGCCCAGATCCTGCGGCTGGATTTCGCGGCCCGGCGCGATCACCGCCAAGCGTCGGCACAGGTTTTCCAGCTGGCGTATGTTGCCCGGGAAGTCCATCCGTGTCAGCGCGAGCAGGGCGGCGCTGGAAAAGCGCTTGGCCGGCAGTTTGAGCTCGCGTGCCGCGTTGCCGAGGAAATGCCGCGCCAGCAAAGCGATGTCCTCGCGTCGCTGCGCCAGCGGCGGCAGTTCGATGCGCACCACATCGAGCCGGTGCAGCAAATCGGCGCGAAAGGTGCCGGTGGCGACCTTGGCCGCGAGATCCTGGTGCGTGGCCGCGAGCACGCGCACGTCGCTGCGCAGCAGTTCGCGGCCGCCGACGCGGTAATACTCGCCGCCGGCCAGCACACGCAGCAGGCGCGTCTGCAGCGCCAGCGGCATGTCGCCGATTTCGTCCAGAAACAGCGTGCCGCCAGCGGCCTGCTCGAAGCGTCCGGCGCTGCGCCGCAGTGCGCCGGTGAAGGCGCCGGCCTCGTGACCGAACAGTTCGCTCTCCAGCAGTTCGGCCGGGATCGCGGCGGTGTTCAGCGCCACGAACGGGCGCAGGCGCCGCGCGCTTTCCTCGTGCAGGGCGCGCGCCACCAGTTCCTTGCCGGTGCCGGTGGCGCCGGTGATCAGCACGGCCAGATCGCTGGCGGCGATGCGCCCGATCAGGCGAAACACCTCGCGCATGACCGCGCTCTGGCCCAGCAGCGGGTGTGCCGGTGTGGGTTCGGGCGCGGCCTCGCCCGGCGCGGGCGCCAGCGCACGGCGGATGCTGGCGACCGCAACATCCAGGTCGAATGGCTTGGCCAGGTAGTCGATGGCACCGGCGCGGTACGCCGCCGCGGTGCTGGCGATGTCGGTGTAGGCGCTCATCACCAGCAGTGGCACCTTGGTGCCGCGCTCGGCCAGCGCGTCGAGCAGCGTGCTGCCGTCGCCGTCGGGCAGGCGCAGGTCGCTGAGGATCAGGCTCGGCGGCACGCCGTCCAGCGCGGCGCGCGCGCTGCCCAGATCGGCGAAGCTGCGCACCGCGAAGCCAGCCTGTTCCAGCGCACGCGTCAGCACGGCGCGCAGCGCGCGGTCGTCCTCGACGATCCAGATCAGCGCGGTGCTCATGGGGTGTCTCCGGCCTGCGGCAGGCGTAGCACGAACAGGCTGCCGGGATCGGCCGGCGCGTAGTCCAGTTCGCCGCCATGTTCACGCGCGATGGCGCGCGCCAGCGCCAGGCCCAGCCCGGTGCCATCGCTGCGCCCGGATATCCACGGCTCGAACAGGCGCGCGCGCAGATCAGGCGGCACGCCGTGGCCGTCATCATGCACCTCGATGCGCAGCACGCGGTGGCCGCCGGGCAGGCGCGTGCCGACCTCGGCGCGCGTGCGCAGGGTCAGCGTGCGCGCGCCGGCTTCATGCGCGTTGTGCGCCAGATTCAGCAGCAATTGCAGAATGCGCTCCGTGTCCCCCAGCGCGGGTGGCAGGCTGGGGTCGTAATCACGCAGCACGCGTGGCGCATCGGGTTGCACGGCCAGCAGCGCGGCGACGCGCTGCAGCGGCTCATGCACATCGAAGGCGCATTTGCTCGCGGTGCCTGACGGGCGCAGCAGACGCGCGGCCAGCGCCGCGAGGCGGTCGACTTCCTCGCGGATCAGGCTGGCCAGCTCGCGTTGCGCGGGCGCCATGGCATCGCGTTCCAGCAATTGCGCCGCGCCACGCATGCCGGCCAGCGGATTCAGCAATTCGTGCGCGAGCGTGCGCAGGCCGCGGCCATAATCCGTGCCGCCGATGCTGGCCGCGGGCAGCAACTCGAGCAGCAGCGTGCCGTCGGGCAGGGCTTGCAGCACGACGTCGGCGGACGTCTGCAGCAGCGGCGTGCTGCCCAGCGTGATCTCGCGCAGATGCAGCTGCCGATGATCGTGCAGGCAGCGGCGCGCGGCATCGAGCAGGCCCGGTGCCAGTTCGGCCAATGCCACGCCCCGGCTGCGCGCAAGACTGCAGCCGATGCGCTCGCCCAGCGCGGGATTGGCCCAGCGCAGGCGCAGGTCGGCATCGAGCACGGCGAAGCCCGTGGCCGTGTGTTCGCACAGGGTGTGTAGTTCGGCGGAACGCATTGCACCAGTTTAGAGCAATCGTAAGCGGCGCCCGTGATCGCTGGGTGCTGACATGGATCTGCCACCCGCGCGCCGGCCTGCAAATGGACAATAATCGCGCGCACACCGTCACGGCTCGCCATGCATATCCTCGACACGACACTGTTCTATGCACCGCACAGCGGCGGGGTGAAGCGTTACCTGCACGAGAAGCGACGCTGCCTGGCGCGGATGGATGGCATCAGCCACACCTTGCTGGTGCCGGGCGCCCGCGATGTGCTGCTCGCCGGCGGCATCGCGACGCTGGCCTGCCCGCGCCTGCCCGGACGCGCCGGCTACCGCTGGCCCCTGCGCCGCAAGGCCTGGCGCGATGCATTGCTGACACTGGCGCCGGACGTGATCGAGGTGGGCGACCCGTATCTGCCCGCCGTGGCCAGCATCGAGGCCGCCGCGCGCATGGGCATCCCGGCGCTGGCGTTCGCGCATTCCGATCTGCCGCGCCTGCTCGGGCGCTATCTGGGTCAATCTGGTGTGCGCGGCGCCGAAGCCTGGCTGCGGCGCCTGTACGCGCGCTTCGATGCGGTGCTGGCGCCGAGCCGGGTCATCGCCGCGCGTCTTGTCGCAGCGGGCATCGCGAATGTCGAGGTGCAAGCACTGGGCGTCGACGCCGAGGCATTTCACCCCGCGCGCGCCGATACGGGTCTGCGCGCCGAACTGGGTCTGCCGGCGCGCACGCGCCTGCTGCTGTTCGCCGGGCGTCTGGCGGCGGAGAAAAACATTCCGCTGCTGCGCGCGGCGGTGCGTCGACTGGGTGCGCCGCATCACCTGCTGCTGGTCGGCGGCGCGCGCGCGCGACGTCTGGATGCGCAAACCACGGTGCTGCCCTACGAGCCCGACACGGCGCGTCTGGCGCGCCTGTACGCGAGCTGCGATGCGCTGCTGCACGCAGGCACCCAGGAGACCTTCGGCATGGTGGTGCTGGAAGCCTTCGCCTGCGCGCGTCCGGTGGTGGCGGTGCCGGCTGGCGCCCTGCCCGAACTGGTCGATGACAAGGTGGGCGTGCTGGCGCACGCGGCCACGGCCGAAGCGCTGGCCGAGGCCATCGCGGCGCTGTACGCGGGCGATCCCGGCGCGCTGGGCGCTGCCGCACGCGTGCGCGTCGAGCGCGACTACGCCTGGCCGCGCGTGATCGCGCAGCAGCTGGCGCTGTACCGCGCCTTGCGACAGTCGCCGCGCATCGCCACGGCCGCGGCGGTGGGTGCGCCACGGTGAATGGCCTGCTGTGCATCGCGTTGCACGACGTGGCGCCGGCCACGTGGGATGCGTGTCGCGCGTGGCTGGACGAGCTCGACGCGCTGGATGCGCATGCGCTGACGCTGTTGCTGGTGCCGGATTTCCACGCGCGCGGTGGCTTCGAGGATGCGCCCGATGTGGTGCGGGCGCTGCAGCAGCGTGCGACGCGCGGCGACGAGTTGGCACAGCATGGTCTGGTGCATCTGGATCAGGCACCGGCGCCGCGCACGCCGGTGGCGTGGTTGCGACGGCGCGTGCTGACCGCCGGCGAAGGCGAGTTCGCCGCGCTCGACGAGCGCGCGGCGGCGCTGCGTCTGACGCGTGGCCGTGATCGACTCGGCGCGGCGGGATTGCGTGTCGATGGCTTCGTGGCGCCGGCCTGGCTGGCCAGCGCCGGCACATGGCGTGCGCTGCGTGCGGCGGGTTACGCGTGGACCTCGGACCATCGCGCGTTGTACGACCTGGCGCAGGCGACGCGCCACGTGGCGCCGGTGCTGACCGCCTCGCCGCGCAGCGCGTGGCGCCGCGGTGCCAGCCGCGTCTGGCTGGGTGCGATGCTGCGCGCCACGCGTGCGACGCCGCTGCTGCGCGTGGGCCTGCACCCGGCGGACGTGGCGCATCCGGCGCTGCTGCGTGCCTGGCGCGACGTGCTGCGCGAGTTGCTGGCGCAGCGCGCGTGCAGCACCAAGGCGGCGGCCCTGCGCATGTCGCGCATGGTGCCGAGCGCGGAGCACGCGGCATGATGCGGCGCTTCGGCGCCTTCGGACTGGGCGCGCTGGCGCTGGTGCTGGCCGTGGCCCTGCCGCTGGCCTGGGGGGGCGTGGCGGCGCTGCGCGCCAGTCTGGATTTTTCGCGTGCCGGATGGGCCGGCGTGGTGCTGTTGGCGGGTCTGGCGGCGCTGGCGCGCGCGACGCGTCAGCAATTGCTGCTGCGGCACCTGGGCGCGGCGCCGGGCGTTGGCGTCAACCTCGCCGCGTCGCTGGCCACCGAGACCGCGTATGCGCTGACCCCGGGCGGTGCCGGCGGGCCAGTGGCCTCGGCATGGCTGTTGCGCCGCGCTGGCGTGCCGCTGCCGGCCGCACTGGCGGTGAGCGCGGCCGATCCGCTGTTCGATGCGTTGTTCTTCGCCATCGCCCTGCCCGTGGCGGCGCTGGCGCTGACGTTCGAGACCCGCGTGCCGGCCTTGCGCGACGGCGCCTGGTTGGCCAGCGCTCTGCTCCTGCTGGCGCTGGGGTTGATCTGGCTGTTGCGCCGGCGCCTGTTGCACGCGTTGTGCGTGTTGAGCCGGCGCCGGCCGCGCTGGCGGCGCGCATGGCGCGATTTGCGCGGCAGCCTGCGCGAGCTGGCCCGTGGCGGCGCGCAGCTGTGGTTGCCGCAGTTGCTGTTGGCGACCGTGCAGTGGTGCGCGCGCTACGGCGTGCTGGCGCTGATCTTGATTTTTCTCGGGCATGCGCTGCCCTTCGCGCTGCTCATGCTGCTGCAAGGCGTGGCCCTGCACGCCGCGCAGTGGACCGGCGCGCCGGCCGGCGCGGGTGGCGCGGAGCTGGCGCTGGGGCTGGTGTTGAGTTCGCTGATGCCGGCCAGCAGCGCGGCCAGCGCGGTGTTGCTGTGGCGCATCGGCACGCTGTTGTTGCCGTCCCTGGCCGGCGCGCTGGCATTCATGGCGCTGGGCGCGCGTCGCGCGCGGCCGGCGCCATCGTCGCAGGCGCTATGAGCATCACCCCATCCGCACCGCGGCAACGCGCGGATGCGCGCGGCCAGGCGTCAGGCTCGGGTCAAAGCCGGTAACCGCGATGCACGGCGACGATGCCGGCGCTGAGGTTGTGCACGCCGACCGACTCCAGTCCCGCCGCTTCCATCATCGCCTTGAGCGTGGCCTGGTCGGGGTGCTTGCGGATCGACTCGGCGAGGTAGCGGTAGCTGTCGGCATCGTGCGCGAACAGGCGTCCCAGCCGCGGCAGCACCTTGAACGAATGCAGGTCGTACAGCGGCCGCAGCCAGTCCTGCGTCACGCGCGAGAACTCCAGCACCAGCGCGCGGCCGCCGGGCTTGAGCACGCGCCGCATCTCGCGCAGCGCGGCATCCTTGTCGGTGACGTTGCGCAGGCCGAAGGCGATGGTCACCGCGTCGAAACTGGCATCGGCGAAGGGCAGCGCCTCGGCGTTCATCTGCTGGAACGCGAGACCTTGCAGCAGGCCGTGATCGAGCAGGCGGTCGCGGCCGACGCGCAGCATGGCGTCGTTGATGTCGCCGATCACGATCTGTCCGCTGGCGCCGACCACCGGCGCCAGCAGCGCGGCGATATCGCCGGTGCCACCGGCCAGATCCAGCACGCGGTCGCCCGCGCGCACGCCGCTGGTGGCGACGAAGAAACGCTTCCACAGGCGGTGGATGCCGAATGACATCAGGTCGTTCATCAGGTCGTAGTTGCGTGCGACCGAGGTAAACACCTGGCCGACCAGGCGTTGTTTCTCGGCGACCGGCACGTCGCGGAAGCCGAAGTGGGTGGTGGGTTCGCTCATGCGCGCATGGTAGCCGAGGCCGGACGCGGGACGTCAGTGATCCTGGCCCGCCACGCGAGCCTCGCTGCCCGTGCGTGGCAACGGCAGGCGCCACATTGCAGGTTTCCCCTGCGGCACATCCAGCACCAGGTCGCCACTTTCGACGCGTGTCGCAAGCCCGGGCACAGCACGTGCGCGCAGCAGGTCGCGGTAGGCCGCGAACCGATGTTGCGGCGAGGCAGGCGCGTGCGCGCGCAGCCACGTCCATTGCCGCAAGGCGGCGAGCTGGGCGATGAACGTCTCGCGCTGTGCGATGTCGCCGCGCAGAGGATCGCGCGTGCGCAGCACATCAAGCATGGCGCAGCCGGTGACGTTGCCGATGCAGGCCAGGCCGGAGGGTGCGTCCATGTCGGGCATCGGTGGCGTGAAGCCGCCCGCGCGCAGGCGCTGCGGCAGGTCCGGCGCGCAGGCCCAGGCATAGGCGCGTTCAATGCCGTGCCTGGTGCTGCGCGCGTCGATCAACATCGCGGACAACAACCAGGTCGCCGGGCTGTACCAGCGGCGCAGGGCGTCCCCGCGGCGCTGCGTGTCGTCCGCGATCTGGATCTGCCACGCGGCTTCGCGGCGCGCCACGGGGCACAGCGCCAGCCCGGCATCGCTGAGCGGCGCCATGGCAGACCTGCAGGAGGCAGGCAGCGGCGTGGCCGCGGGGAGGTGTGCCGCCATTTGCGTCATCAGTTGCAGGGCTTGCGCGCTGAAGGTCATGCCGACGTGGTCGATCACGATGTCATTGCTGCCGCGGCGCAGGGCGCGCCAGCGCAGCGCGATGCCACAAGCCTGTGCCATGCCTTGTGCCACATGGCCCTTGGTGAAGCTGAAGGCAGCACGGGTCAGCAGCGCGCGCTGCAGCGGGCCGGCCGCGCCGAAGCCGGCCGCAGGCAGCGGTACGCCACGCGATGCGTCCGCAGCCGGCGCCCAGAGCACTGCATCCGCGGGCAGCGCATCGACCCTGGCGAGGATGGGTGTCAGCGTTTGCAGCGCCGCCTGCGCAGCCGCGGGGTCACGCCGCACCTGCGTCAGGCAGTCCTGTGCGGGCAGCTTGCACAAGGCTGCGGGGAGCGCCGGTGTGCCGGGTGCATGTGCAGGCGAGACCAGGCCAGGCCAGTGCAGATCGGTCAGATCGCGCAGCACGTGGTAAGCATCGGGGCGCCGTGGCGGCGTACCGCCACGGGCCAAGGCGTCGCGTGCTGCGTGGTCCGCGGCAGACGCCGGCTGCAGGCGCGGTGCAAATACCAGGGCCACAACCAGCAATCCGGCGCTGCCTATCGCGACCAGCAGTGCCGTCGACAGACGGATCAATAGGCGGGACATCCTGCGCATCCACGCTTGCATGCCGCGATATCCCCTTCGCTGGTGCTGTGGAGGCCGATTCTAGTGCCCTGCATGGTGCGCGCGCGTGGACGTGAGCAGGCCTCCGCAATGATCTTTTGCGCCGCAACATGCGCGGGTGTTTCATCAGTGTTGCTTATATTCGGCATGCCGAAATTCGACTGGCAGGCGCCGCAATCACGGCGTAAGGTTCGTGGGCAATTCGTTGCGACCACCCCTGTCACTTATACGGAGGCTGTTATGAAAATGCATACCCGTTTGATCGCCCTGGCCGCGGCCATGGC
>DZBX01000045.1 GCA_022730075.1 Rhodanobacter sp.
CGTGCGCGGCGCGCACCTGCGACGGAAGTCATTGCGCGCGCGCCTCGGCGCCTTGGTTTCCCTAGAGCTGACCCCAGCATTACTCCAGGCTCTGATGGCCAAGCCCGAAGACCTGTCTGCGTCTAACCTGCTGACCCTACTGGCCAGATTGGATGGGGCACTGCCTTTATCCATCAACACGATGTGGCTCAGCACCCACACCCTGCGAACTCGAAGAAAGCACAGTGGGGCTTGGCGACAGTGTGGTCGCGTGATTTCATATTTACATAATGCTATCATTGATAGCATAACCTCAAGGCAGCCACCATGGCGACAGTCACCGTTAGAAACCTGCCGGACGAAGTGCATCGCGCGCTCCGTGTACGCGCAGCCATGCACGGCCGCAGCACCGAGGCGGAAATCCGCGAAATACTTGAAACGACCGTCCAGCCAGCGGAACGCCTTCGCCTGGGCACAGCCTTGGCGGAGCTGGGGCGTCGCGCCGGGCTGTCCGATGAGGATTTCGCTGCTTTTGAACAAATGCGCGACAAAACGACTGCCGAGCCTGTGAAGTTCGGATGATCATTTTGGATACCAACGTCGTCTCCGAGGCGATGAAGCCACGACCACATCCGGAGGTACGCACGTGGCTGGACGATCAAGTCGCGGAAACGCTGTACCTGTCCAGCGTCACGCTCGCTGAGCTGTTGTTCGGCATTGGGGCCCTGCCGTCCGGCAGACGCAAGGACGCACTGGCTCAAACGCTGGATGGCTTGTTGGAACTGTTCGGGGATCGGGTTCTTGCGTTCGACACGGACGCAGCCCGGCACTATGCCAGGCTGGCCGTAATGGCACGAGCGACTGGCAAGGGCTTCCCAACACCAGACGGCTACATCGCCGCCATCGCCGCCGCACACGGCTTTATCATTGCGACACGTGACGCATCCCCATTCCAGGCAGTCGGGCTCAAGGTCATCAACCCATGGGGCCTATAAAACATCTGCCACTGACATTGTCCAAGGAGTGCATGCTCGAATGCACTCGGCGCCATGAAAGCAAAGCGGGATGCGGGTTGCAGAGGGGACGCGCGGCGCGCTGATGCGGTGGTGGCTATGGGTGGACTCGAACCACCGACCCCAGCATTATGAGTGCTGTGCTCTAACCGGCTGAGCTACATAGCCGCGCGAGCCGGCGATTCTATGGGCGCGTCGCGGTCGATGCAAGGCGGCAACGCTGGCGACGCGCTTGCCGCTGCGCGTTGCGCGTGCTTGAATCGGTGCAACTCTTGTGCGCCGCGCCATGTCCGACGTCATCGACGCTGATGGTTTCCGCCCCAATGTGGGCATCGTGTTGCTCAACCCGGATGGCCGGGTGTTCTGGGCACGCCGCATCACGCGCGATGGTTGGCAATTTCCGCAAGGGGGCATCGGCAGCGACGAGACGCCGCTGGAGGCGATGCATCGCGAGCTGACCGAGGAAACCGGGCTCGGCGCAACGCATGTCGAGGTGCTGGCGTCCACGCCGGGCTGGCTGCGCTACCGCCTGCCGAACCGCTATCTGCGCCATCACCAGCGCCCGCTGTGCATCGGCCAGAAGCAAGTCTGGTATCTGCTGCGCTTCACCGGCGAGGACGCGCAGGTGCGTCTGGATGCGGTCGATCATCCGGAGTTCGACGCCTGGCGCTGGGTGGATTTCTGGTATCCGGGCGAAGCCGTGGTGGCGTTCAAGCGCGAGGTCTATCAACGCGCGTTGCGTCAGTTCGTGGTGCATGCCGAACGCCTGTGCGCGCGCGACCTGCCGCCGCCGTGGTCGGTGCCGGCCGGCGGCGGCGTGCCGGCGGCGAGCGACTGAATCAGCGCCCGACGCGGCTCGGTCAGGCACGCGCGCCAAAGCGCTCGCGCAAGGCGTCGGCGCTGGCCAGGTACACCGCCTTGAGCTGCGCGACGCGCGCCACCGGGTCGTCCACGTGGCCGGCGCGCGCGGCCAGTTCCAGCGCCTTGGCCTCGGCCGACATGCGCTTGGCGCCGAGATTGGCACTGGCCGATTTCAGCGCGTGCGCCTGCTGCGACAGGCCGTTGACGTCGTTTTGCGCCGCGGATTGCTCGAGCATGGCGATGCGCTTCGGGCTGTCGCCGAGAAATACCGTGACCAGCGGCTTGAGCTCGTCGCCCATGATGTCCTCGAGATCGCGCAGCACGTCTTCATCAAGCAGATCGCCGCTGGCGATGGGCGGCGGTGCGGGCGGCGCGAAACTGGGCCGCGGCGGCGGCGGCGTGATGCGGCTGGGCGCCGCAGCGGCGCGCGCGGCGGCGCGCAGCACCTGACCCGGATCGGGTGCAACGGGTGCCGGCGCGACCGGAATGGCCTCTTCCACCGGCGTGCTCGGCAACCACTGCTTGAGCGTGCGCGCCAGCAGCGCGCGATCGAGCGGCTTGGACAGATAATCATCCATGCCGCTGTCCAGGCATTTCTCGCGATCGCCGGCCATGGCGTGCGCGGTCATGGCGATCACCGGCATGCGCGCGGAATTGACCAGTGCCTCGCGGCGGCGCAACTCGCGCGTGGCGGCATAGCCGTCCATGATCGGCATCTGGCAATCCATCAGCACCAGATCGAACACACCCTTGCCGAGCAGATCCAGTGCCTCGCTGCCGTGGTTGGCCTGCACCACTTCCAGACCCAGGCGTGACAGCAGCTTGGTCGCCACCTGCTGGTTGACGGGGTGGTCCTCGACCAGCAGCACGCGCCCGCGCAGCGGTGGCTCCAGTTCGTTGGCGGCGGGCGGCGCGGGCGCGCGCGCCGGCGCCGCGGCGCGCGCGATCAAGGGTTGCGGACGCGCGTGCGAACTGAGCGCGAAGAGGTTTTCCAGGGCGGCGCGCAATGCGGACTCGTCGGGCTCGCGCGGCAGCACGCCAAGGCGCGGACCGCCGGCCTCGGCAGGTGCGCCGGGCAACAGGATGCGCACGCGCTCCAGGGTCGGCTCGCGCAACACGTTGCGCACCAGATTTTGCGTTTCGCCCGGCGCGCCGCCCATTTCCGCGACCAGCAATTCGTGGCCGAAGCTGCGTCCCAGCGGCGCCGATCGGCGCAGCCGCGCCAGCGCCTCGGCCGACTGCGGCAGAAATTCCACCTGCAGGCCCAGCCCGGCCAGCAACGGATTGAGTTTCTCGTAGCCGCGCTGGCTGCCGACGTACAGACCGCGCACACCCTGCAGGCTGAGCCGGCCTTGCGCGACCTCGCCCGGGAGTTTGGCCAGCGGCAGGCTGAACCAGAACACCGAGCCCTTGCCCGGCTCGGAGCGCAGGCCGATCTTGCCGCCCATCAGCTCGACCAGCTTCTTGCAGATGGTCAGGCCGAGGCCGGTGCCGCCATAGCGGCGCGTGGTGCTGCTTTCGGCCTGGCTGAAGGGCTGGAACAGGCGCGCGGCGGCCTCCGGCGTGATGCCGATGCCGGTATCGCGCACCGCGAACACGATCTCCTGGTGGGTGGGCGTCTCCGCGCGTTGACTGACGCGTACCGACACGCCGCCGCGTTCGGTGAACTTGAGCCCGTTGCCCACCAGGTTGCTGAGCACCTGGCGGAGGCGCACCGGATCGCCACGCAGCAGCGTGCGCACGTCCTCGTCCACGCTCAGGCGCAGGCTCAGGCCCTTGGCATCGGCGGCCTTGTCCATCAGCGCCTGCACGCTGTCGAGCAAGTCGCGCAAGTTGAGCGTGACGTTTTCCAGCTCGAGCTTGCCGGCCTCGACCTTGGAGTAATCGAGGATGTCGTCGACGATGCGCAGCAGCTCCTGCGCCGAGCGCTGCGCGGTGGCGACGTAATCGCGCTGGTCGGCGTTGAGTTGCCCGCCCAGCACGATGTCCAGCAGCGGCAGGATGCCATTGAGCGGGGTACGGATCTCGTGGCTCATGGTGGCCAGGAATTCGCTCTTGGCCAGGGTCGCGGCTTCGGCAGCGCGCTTGGCGGTGACCAGTTCCTTCTGCATGCCCTGCAGTGCCGAGAGTTCCTTTTCCAGAATGATCGTGCGCGCGGCATTCGGCGCCGGCGCCGGCGGCACCAGCAGCGCCTGCGCCTCGTCCCAGCGTCGCGCCATGCGCAACCAGGACAGCACGGCCAGCACCGCGGCCAGCACCGCGGCGGCGACCAGCGCCAGCTTCCACGGCTGCGCCACCTGCCACAGGGCGAGCAGTACCAGTACGCCCAGCAGCGCGACGCTGCCGGTGAGCAAGGCGATGGCGGGACGGTCACGGCGCGTGGCGGGCATGCGGCTCATCTCAGGCGGGGTTGCCGACAAAATCGTAATCGAGGTGCGCACCGGCTTCCTGCACGAAGTTGCCCTGCAGAAGATCGGCACCGGCAGCGTAGAACGCCGCGGCGGTCGTTGCATCATGCACGCGCGGGGCGATCACCAGCGCGCCGCGCGCATGTCCGGCGGCGACCACGGCACGCGCCTGGCCGTCGCGCGCCATTTCGGGCGCCAGTTTGAGGAAATCCAGCGGCAGTTCATTGAAACCGGGCTGCGCCAGGGTTTGCGCACTGACGCCAGCCAGCGCCACCGCCAGGCCAAGTTGATGCAGATCCGCGAAACGGCGCGCCGCGTCGGGATAATCGCCGAGCAATGACTCGCAACGGTATTCCAGCACCAGGCTGGACGCCGGCAGCGCGGCCGCAGCCAGTGCCTGCGCCAGGCTGCCGTCGCGCCAGACTTCTACGAACACCTCGAAACTCTGGCTGACGAACAGTGTCAGCGGCGTACCCAGCTTGCGGCGCGCGGCCAGCACCGCCAACGCGCGTTTGAGCACCCACGCATCCAGCGCCGGCAGCAGGCCGGCGGCGGTAGCCTCGGGCAGCAGCGCAGCGGCGGCATGCTCGCCGCCACGCGCATCGCGCAGACGCAGCAGCGCCTGGTAGCGCGGCGTGGCGGCCAGGCCGGCGATCGGCACCAGCGGCTGGAACGCCAGGCTCAGCATGTCTTCGGCCAATGCGCTGCGCAACAGCGCGGTCAGGACGTGCTGACCCCCCGCCCGTGCACTGTGGCGGACGACGCTCACGCCCTGCCGGCGCGCGCCTTCCAGCGCACGCTCGCAGGCACCGAGCAAGGCCATGGGATCGGCGCCGGCGCCCATGCCGCAGGCCCCGGCGCTGAGCGCCAACGGCAACGCGCTCGCCGCCTCGAAACGCTCCTGGCCGACGCGCATGGCCAGATCCTCGGCGAAGGCAGCCAGCGCGGCTTCGTCACGCTGTGGCGAGAACAACAGGATGGCGCTGGGGCCGAACGGCGCCAGCACCTCGCGCGACAGGGTCTGCGCGGCCACCCAGGCGGCGAATTGCTGCAGCAGGCGGTCGAAACCGCCGAGGCCGAGGCGCTCGCGCAGACGCGGCGCGTCGCTCAATTCGATCAGCAGCAGGCCGCCCTCGGGCGTGACCCCGCTGCGCGCCGCCAGTTGGCGCGCGATGCGGTCGAACAGCACATTGCGGTCGACCAGCGCCTCACTGCCAGCGGCTGCGCGCGGACCGCGCCGCATGGCGGCGCGCGCGCGCCGCACGCGGTTGCCCACCGCGGCGATCAGGTGCCTGGGCCGCACCGGTTTGGCGATGAAATCATCGCCGCCGGCATCCAGCGCGGCGTACTGGCGGTCGGTGTCGGGGTCGCCGGAAAGAAACACGATGGGCGTGGCCACGAAGGCCTCGCGCTCGCGGATCAACGCGGTAAGCTCGAGACCATCGGCGCCGGGCATGTTGATGTCCATCAGGATCAGGTCGGGCTGGAAGCGCTCCAGCTCGTCCAGCGTCGCCAAGGGCTCGACCACGGTGCGCGTCTGCATGCCGGCCCGGCGCAGCACGGTTTCGGCAAAAGCGGCCTGGGTGGCGTCGTCGTCGACCACCAGCACGCGGTAGGGCGCATCGCCGATTTCGTCCTTGAGCAGCGGCTCGGCCTGCGCCAGCAGCGCGTGCAGGCCCAATGTGCGCGGCAGGGCATGATCGGCGCCGGCGCGCAAGGCATCGAGGCGCGCGCCCAGATCGTCGTGCTCGAGAATGGCCAGCAGTGCGACGCGGTGTCCAGCCTCGAGGCGTGCATGACGCAGCGCCGGAGCCAGCAAGGGCAGTGCCACCAGCGCGCGCGTGCCGACCACCAGCAACCGTGGCGGCGCGTCGCCACCCAACGCCACGATCATGCGCTCGACGTTTTCGACCGCGACCACCGCGTGCCCGTCTTGCTCGAAGTGCAAGGCCAGATCGTGCAGCACCGCGTCGCTGCCCAGCAGCAGCACCTGCGGCGCGGCAGGCGGCGGCGCGACGGGCGCGAATTCCGCCGCGGCCACGCTGGCGACGCCCGCGTCGGCGCGCGCGGGCAGGGGCGCGCCTGCGGAGTCGGTGAGCACGGACTCGGCGGCGGGCACGCGCGGTTCGGGATCGGCGATGCCCAGTTCACGCCAGTAACCGGGCGGCGGCGTTTCCATCAACGCGTAGCCGGCACGCTCGCCGCTGGTCTCGGCGCGGCGCGGCACGCTCGCACCGGCCTCGGCGCGCGCGGCGAATTCCAGCATGGCAGCCTGGCCCATGGGTGTCTGCAAGGCCTCCAGCGCCTGCGCGATGGCGTCGTTGGCGGCTGCATCCGGCAGCGTGGTGCCCAGCACGAAGGGCTGCAGCGACTCGGCCAGCGCCTGCAGCGGCGCCGCCTGCTCGGGCAGGCCGTAACGGCCTGCCGCCTCGGCCAGACGCGCGAATTCGGTTTCCAGCAGATACAGGGTGTTGACGTCCCAACCCTCGCGGCGCTGGCGCTCGGCACGACGCAACAGGATCTTCATGCGCTGCGGCAGATGGCGCAAAAAGGCGCCTTTCAGCTCCTCGCTGCGGATCTGCTGCTCGGTAACCCTCATGCCTGTCCCCTTGCGTCCATGCCTGGCGTGGTTCTCAGAACGGCTTGACCACCACCAGGATGACGATTGCAACCAACAACAGCGACGGTATCTCGTTGAACCAGCGCAGGCGCTTGCTGCTCCAGTCGCATGCGTCGCGCGCAAACCGGTTTTTCAGATGCAGCAACCAGAAGTGGTAGACGATCAGCAACGCCACCAGGGCCAGCTTGGCGTGCATCCACGGAAACCGCAGCAAGCCCGGGTCCATGAACAGCAAGGTGATGCCGAACGCCACCGCCAGCGCGCCGCCGATGTGGGTCATGATCATCAGCTTGCGCTCCATCACCTTGAGGCGTTCGCGCACCACCGGCTCGGTGGCCTCGGCGTGGTAGACGAACAAGCGCGGCAGATAGAACAAACCGGCGAACCAGGTCACCACGAAGATGATGTGCAACGCTTTGATGAACTGAAACGCTTCCAGCCAAGGCATGGGCTCACTCCGCGACGGTCGAGTATAGCTACAGCAGCCGCGCAGGCCGCGCCGTGACGCGGCTTACAAATTGCAAACTTTTGTCATGGCACCATCGCTGCACTGCAGGTCACGGCCCCTGGTTGCTGCGATGCCGGTCACGCCACCCCTCGATTACATCGTCCGTCCGCGTCTGTCCGGCAGCCGTGCGCAACGCGCCGCGGCCGTACTGCTGGCGCTGCTGCTGCTGGGCGCCGGCTTCGCGCTGGGGCGCTGGAGCGCCGCGCGCGTGGTCGCCGCGCCGCATCATGACGCGTCCGCGACAACGGGCGCAATCCAGGCCCTGAAGCAGCAGCTGGCCATCGCGCAACGCGACCGCCAGGTGATGCGCGTGGCCGCCGACGCGCTGCGCCGCACGCTGGCCGATCGCGGCGCCGAAATCGAGAGCCTGCGCGCCGATCTGGCGTTCTACACACGCCTGATCGGCGGCGCCGAGCAGGCGCCGGGCTTGGGCGTGGCCGCGCTGACGCTGAGCCCGGTGGCCGGGACGCGCGGCTATACCTTCACCGTGACCCTGCTGCAGACCGCGCGCGACAGCAATCCGGTGCATGGCCGCATAACCTTGGCTTTGCAGGGCGTGCAGGGCGGTCGCGCGACACGCTGTGACTGGGCGCAACTGGCGGATGCGCGGCAGCGTGACGGATTACCGTTTGCCTTCAAGTATTTCCAGCAAGTGCATGGCATGCTGGTGCTGCCGCCCGGGTTCGTGCCGGCGCGCATCGACGTCACCCTGAAGCCGGCGGGTGGCGCCGCGTTCACGCGCGATCTGGCCTGGGCCGGCGCGCTGGCCGGCAAGGATACGACCCATGTTCCGCAAAACCCGTAAACGCCTGACCGCCGGCGGCGCGACCAGCCTGATCGCGGCCGACACCACGGTGCGCGGCGACATCACCTTCAGCGGCACGCTGCATGTGTGCGGGCGCGTGATCGGCAACGTGCGCGGCGATGGCGAAGCGCTGTTCACGCTCAGCGCCGAGGGCGTGATCGAGGGCAGCGTGCTGGCGCCACAGGCGGTGGTCAATGGCACGGTGCGCGGCGACATCCATGCCACGCAATGCCTGCAGCTGGCGGCCGCGGCACGGGTTGAAGGCGATCTGCATTACCGCAGCCTGGAGATGGCTGCCGGTGCGCAGGTCAACGGGCGTATGCTGCACGATGACGAGGCACCCAAGTGTCTGGCCGCGCCCGACGCAGCCGCGACTTGAACTCGACACCTCCGCCCCAAGCATGCCGACCATGGATATCGCGATCGCCACACCCGATTACCGCAGCGCCGAACACCCGTTGGGTTTCACCGCGGCGGCCGCGCAGAAAGTGCGCGAGCTGATCACCGAGGAGGGCAACCCCGCGCTCAAGTTGCGCGTGTACATCTCCGGTGGCGGCTGCTCGGGTTTCCAGTACGGTTTCAGCTTCGACGAGCAGCAATCGGACGATGACTACGTGCTGGAACGCGATGGCGTCGCCTTGCTGGTCGATCCGCTGTCGCTGCAATACCTCGCCGGGGCCGAGATCGACTACCGCGAGAATCTCAACGGCGCGCAATTCGTGATCCGCAACCCCAACGCGCGCACCACCTGCGGCTGCGGGTCCTCGTTCTCGGTGTGAACGCAAGCCAGCGCTCGGCGCGCAATGCCTATGCCGGGCTGGTTCTCGACCGCGCCCACCTGTTGCGCCAGGACGCGTCGTGGCTGGCCGCGGCGCGGGTCGATGCGCGCACACGCTACGTATTGACCCTGCCCGAATCCAGCCTGTGGGCCAGCGTCGCGGGCGACGCGCTGCAATGGCTCGCCCCCGCCGCGCTGCATGAGGCGCAGCGCGCGCATGCCAGCCTGCTCGGCCTGGACGGCAGCGGCGTCGCGTATTTCCAGACCGCCAGCGCGCAGCCGCCGGGGCCAGGGCAGGCCCTGGGTTTGCGCACGCTGGCCGCTGCCGCCGACGCCTTCCACGCCGGGCTCGCCGCCTATGCCGCGGCGCTGGCGCACTGGCAGCGCACCAGTCGCCACTGCCCGGCATGCGGCGGCGCCACGCAGCACGATGAGGGCGGCCATCGCGCGCGCTGCACGCAATGCGGCCTGAGCCAGTTTCCGCGTACCGATCCGGCGGTGATCGTGCTGGTCGAACATGCCGGTGCCGCGCTGCTGGGGCGCAAGCCGGGCTGGCCAGCAGGTCGGTTTTCCACCCTCGCCGGCTTCGTCGAGCCCGGCGAAACGCTGGAAGCTGCCGTGCGCCGCGAGGTGTTCGAGGAGTCCGGCGCGGTGATCGGCGCCTGCGACTATCACTCTTCGCAGCCGTGGCCGTTCCCGGCCTCGCTGATGCTGGGTTTCACCGCGCGGGCCCGCTCGCGCGTGCTGGCGACGGGCGATGGCGAACTGGCCGAAGTACGCTGGTTCACGCGCGCCGGGCTGCGCGCCGGGCTGGCCGCCGGCACCCTGAGCCTGCCGCCAAGCTTCTCGGTGGCCCATCACCTGATCACCGACTGGCTAGGACGTGCACGTCGGACACCGTGAGCGCAGATGCCTGCGCCCGCGCGCGCACAGCACGATCACCGGCGCGTGATTACAATCGCGCCTCATACCAAGGAGTGTCCATGGCGCTGAAGCTGCTTGCCGTGCTGCTGGCCCTGCTCCTGGCGCGCGGCGTGCCGACCCTGTTGCAGCTGCGCAGCTTCGGCTGGATGAAACCCTGGCTGCGCGCCATGGGCGCCACGCGCGCGGGCCTCGTGCTCGCCGTGCTGCTGCCCGCGGTGCTGACCGGGGTGATCGGCTATGTGCTACTGCACCGCTGGCTGGGCGTGCTGTGGCTGGCGTTCGCGCTGGTGACCCTGCTGTGGACGCTGGGCCCGCGCGAACTGGAAGCCGACCTCGAAGAACTGCTCAACGCCGCCGAGGGCGAGATGCGTGCGACCGCGTTGCAGAACTTCGGCGATGGCAGCGATACCGCCTTGGCATGGAGTGCGCCCAGCGTGGTCGGCGCCGGCATCAACGCCGCGCTGCGGCGTCGTTACGCGGTGCTGTTCTGGTTCTTCATACTCGGTCCGGGTGGCGCGCTGTTGTACCGGCTGGCGCGGCTGGCCGCCGGCATGGCCGGACGTGCCGCCGGGCTGCCCGCCGCGCAGCAGGATTTCGCGCGGCGCATGGCCGCGGCGCTGGAATGGCCAGCGGCGTTGCTGATGGTGCTGGCGATGGCGCTGGTGTCGAATTTCGATGCCGTGCTCGGCAGCCTGCGCGCCTGGCACAACGAGCCGGGGCGCAGCTGGCTGGGGTTCGATCCGGATTTCCTGCCCGCCATCGCCGTGGCCGGGGTCAACGCCGATGTCGAGGCCGGCGATGGCTATGCCGTGGACACCACCGACGTGGCCGGCGAACTGGAAGACCTCGCGCATTTGCTCAACCGCGTGCTGCTGGTGTGGCTGGTTCTGGCCGCGCTGCTGGTGCTGGGCGGCTGGATGGCATAGGCCGAAGCTGCCGACACCGCATGGCGCGGACCCGATTTGTGCAGGAAACCTTCGTAACGGTCGGCGCCGCGCGCAATGCGGAATCCGGCACGGGAAGTCACTTGTCAGGCTTGGATCATGCCCCACACGCAAACCGGTTCTCTCGCGCGTCGCGCCGCCGCCGTGCTGCTGTTGTTCGCCCTGCTGCCGGCGCTGCTGCTGGGCCTCGCGCTGAGCGCGTGGTACGGGCACAGCGATGCACGCCATGGCGAGGCCATGTTGGGCAGCATGGCCGACGGTGCCGAGCTGGCGCTGCGCGGTTACCTGGCGCGACACCGCGATGCCATCGCCACGATTGCCGAGATCCCCACGTTGCGCACCGGCTTTTCAGTGACCAATCTCGCCCCACGCCTGCGCCTGCTGCAAAAAATGTATCCCGGCATGCTGACCACGTTTGCCGCCGCACCGGACGGCGCGGTGCTGATCGCCTCGCCGGAGCACGACGCGGCCGGACGCAGCCACTACTGGCGAGGTGTGAACGTGAGCGCGCGCGAATACTTTCGCGCGGCGCTGCGCAACCGCGCCGTCGCGGTGACTGGCCTGTTCCTGAGCCATGGCTACGGCCAGGGCATGCAGGTCGGCATCGCCGCCCCGGTCTATGACCCGCACGGCACGCTGCTCGGCGTGGTCGGTGCGGTGCTCGATCCCGACAAGCTGCGGGCCGACCTGAGCGAACTGGCTGGTCCCGAGAACACATTGGCCCTGCTCGATCCACAAGGGCGCGTGGTGGCTGCCAGTCCGGGGCTGGATCTGACGCGAGGTGCTCCGGCGCGAAACGATTCCGCCCTGCGACACGCGCTGGCACTGCCCGTCGATCACGTGGCGGACGTCGATCCCGGCCCGTGGTGGGAACGGCGCGGCCTGCGCGAGAGTCTGCCGGGGGGATGGCAGGTGGTCGCGCTGGGGCCACGCCAGTTCTTTGCGCATGCATGGCTGCTGGCCATGGGCTTGCTCGGTCTGCTGCTGGTGCTGGTGTTCCTGGCCTTGCGCCTGACCCTCCGCGGCGCGACGCAACGCCTGCTGGCTCCGGTCAACACCCTGGCCGATGCATTGGCGCGGTTCGACCCGAGCAGCAGCGCCGAGCTGCCGCCCGAGCTGCGCGCCGCGCCGCGCGAGCTGCGTCCGATCGTCGATGCGCTGGACGCGCATGCCGCGTTGATCCAGGCGTTGCTGGCGCAGCGCGAGGATGACCTGATCGAACGCGAACACGAGATC
Source organism: Rhodanobacter sp. (assembly GCA_022730075.1). Taxonomy (GTDB): domain Bacteria; phylum Pseudomonadota; class Gammaproteobacteria; order Xanthomonadales; family Rhodanobacteraceae; genus Metallibacterium. The sequence goes on from DZBX01000045.1 coordinate 12,077, forward strand.
GAGCAGCGCACCCGCGAGCTGCGCCGCGCCGTGGATGCGCTGGCCGTATCCGCGCGCACCGACGCCCTGACCGGGCTGACCAACTACCGCGGCTGGCGCGAGCTGGCCGACGCATTGTGGGCCGAGGCTCGGCAACAGCGTGGCGAGATCGCCGCGATCGCCTGCGACATCGACCATTTCAAAATCTACAACGACACCTACGGCCATGGCGCCGGCGACACATGCCTGCGCCACGTCGCCGCCGCACTGCAGGCAAGCCTGCGCCGCGCCGTGCGCGTGCTGGCGCGCAGCGGCGGCGAGGAATTCATCGCCTTGATCCTGCCCGCGCAACGACGGCAGGCGCAGGAACTGGCCGAAGCCGCGCGCGCTGCCGTGGCCGCGCTGGCCATTCCGCACAGTGGCAGTGCGCGTGGTCACGTCACCATCAGTCTGGGTTTCAGCATCATGCTGGCGGGGCCGGACGCGCGCCTCGACACACTGCTGCGCGCGGCGGATCTGGCCCTGTACCGTGCCAAGCGCAACGGCCGTGACCAGGTCGCCGAACTCTCGGCGAGCGCCTTGCAGAAGCTGCGCCACGCGGAATGAGCCGCGCGCCGCGCGATGGCGCACCGCGCACCTGCTGCTAGGCTGCGCGCCCGTTCGTCGATGCCCTGGCCAGCCACGCTCCATGTCTGAATGCACGCCCGATAGCACGCCAGGCCCCATGCCACGCCCGTTGGTCGTGCGCTGCGGCGCGCTCGGCGACATGGTGCTGCTGACGCCTCTGCTGGCGCTCTTGCACCAGCGCTACGGGCTGGCGGCGGACGTGCTCGGTGCGGGTGCATGGACCGCGCCGCTTTACGCCGGGCATCCCGACGTCCACCGTGTGCTGCTGCTGGGCAGCCGCAAACGCCCGTACTGGTCCGATCCGCGCCAGTGGCGGGCCGTGGCGCAATTGCGCAGCGGCGGCCGGCGCCCGGTCTATGTCTGCGACGAGCTGGCCAGCGCGCCCTTGGCGCGACTGCTGGTGCGCGCCGGCTTCGACGCCGGCGATCTGCTGTGGGTCGGCGCGCACCCCGAATGCGCACGCACGCACTGGGTCGAGCGCTGGCTGGCCTTCGGCGCGCTGGACGCGCCGCGCTGGCCAGGCGCAGCCCAGGCCTCGACCGAGGCGGCGCCGCGACTGTTCATCAGCGCCAGCGCCGCAGCCGACTGCGGCGCGTGGCTGACGCGGCACGGCTGGGCCGGACGCCCGCTGCTGCTGCTGCACGCCGGCAACAAGCGCACGCTCAAACGCGGCGGCACGCGTGGACGCCTGGGCGACAGCAAGGCCTGGCCGGATGCGCGCTGGCTGGCCTTGCTGCGCGCCATGCACGCGCGCGTCCCCGCGGCCATCATCCTGCTCACCGGCACCCCGCCCGAGCACGCCTGGCTGCGGCGCCTGGCGCGCGCCAGCGGTCTCGCCGCCGTGCAGGCCATCGGCGACGATCTGCCCTTGCCGCGCCTGCTGGCGCTGCAGGCGCGCGCCGCCGGCATGATCAGCGTCGATACCGGCCCGGCGCACAGCGCCGCCGCGCTGGGCTGCCCGCTGCTGGTGCTGTACGGCGCGGCCAGCGCCGCGGCGTGGCTGCCGCGGGCGCCCACGGGCAGTCCGGTGCTGTGGCTGGGCGGCCAGGATGTCGGCCGCGCGCGGCTGCTGGACACCGCCGCGGACGCGGTGATCGATGCCTGGAACACCCTGCCGCTGCGGTCGCCGACTTGACAGCGCGCCCGCGCTGACCCTCAGACTAAATAAGAAGCGCGAGGTCTGGCGCTGCCCGCAGCGCCCCGCAATCCCATTCGAGTGCATTCATGGCCAAGAACCTGCTCATCGTCGAATCGCCGGCCAAGGCCAAGACGATCAACAAATACCTCGGCAAGGATTTCGAGGTGCTGGCCTCCTACGGCCACGTGCGCGACCTGGTGCCCAAGGAGGGCGCGGTCGATCCCGAGCACGGCTTCGCCATGCGCTATGCGCTGATCGACAAGAACGAGAAGCACGTCGAAGCCATCGCCCGCGCCGCCGCCAAGGCGCAATCGATCTACCTCGCCACCGATCTGGATCGCGAAGGCGAGGCGATCAGCTGGCACATCAGCGAGATCCTGCGCGAGCGCGGCCTGCTGGAAGGGCGCAACGTGCAGCGCGTGGTATTCAGCGAGATCACCCCGCGCGCCATCCTGGAGGCCGTGGCCAGGCCGCGCGCGCTGGCGCAGGACCTGGTCGATGCGCAGCAGGCGCGGCGTGCGCTCGATTACCTGGTCGGCTTCAACCTGTCGCCGGTGCTGTGGCGCAAGGTGCAGCGCGGGCTCTCGGCCGGGCGCGTGCAGTCGCCGGCGCTGCGCATGATCGTCGAGCGCGAGGAGGAGATCGAAGCGTTCAAGGCGCGCGAGTACTGGTCGCTGGATGCGCAGCTCGCGCACATCGGCATTGCGTTCACGGCGCGGCTGAGCAAGCTCGGGGGCAAGAAATTCGAGCAGTTCGATGTCACCGACACCGCTGCCGCGCACGCCGCGCGCGCATCCCTGCTGGCCGCCGCCAACGGTCGCCTCGTGGTCAGCGAAGTGGTTTCGAAAGAGCGCAAGCGCCGCGCCGCGCCGCCGTTCACCACCTCGACCCTGCAGCAGGAAGCCGCGCGCAAACTCGGCTTCGCCACCAGCCGCACGATGCGCGTGGCGCAAGGTTTGTACGAGGGCGTGGCGCTGGGTGACGCGGGCAGCGTCGGCCTGATCAGCTACATGCGCACCGATTCGGTGAGCCTGTCCGCCGAGGCGCTGGACGAGTTGCGCGAGGTGATCGCGCGCGAGTTCGGCGCGCACGCGCTGCCGGAGAAACCCAATTTCTACCAGAACAAATCGAAGAACGCGCAAGAGGCGCACGAGGCCATCCGCCCGACCTCGGCGCTACGCACGCCCAAGTCCGTGGCGGCGTTTCTCAATGACGACCAGCGCCGGCTGTACGAACTGATCTGGAAGCGCGCGGTGGCCAGCCAGATGATCCCGGCCACGCTCAACACGGTCAGCGTGGACCTGGCCTGCGGCGCCGACAACGCGTTTCGCGCCAGCGGCACCACCGTGGTCGATGCGGGCTTTCTGGCCGTGTACGAGGAAGGCCGCGACCAGAAAGCGGACGACGACGACGAGCAGCGCAAGCTGCCTGCGCTGAAGATCGGTGACTCGGTGCCGCTGGCCGACATCCTCGCCGAGCAGCACTTCACCGAGCCGCCGCCGCGCTATTCCGAAGCCTCGCTGGTGAAGACCCTCGAGGAATACGGCATCGGCCGGCCTTCGACCTACGCCAGCATCATCCAGGTGTTGCTGGCGCGCGAATACGTGCTGCTCGACCAGCGTCGCTTCCGGCCCACCGATGTCGGTCGCGCGGTGGGCAAATTCCTCGCCCAGCACTTTGCCCAGTACGTCGATTACGACTTCACCGCGCGCCTCGAGGACGAGCTGGATGCGGTCAGCCGCGGCGAGGAAGCCTGGGTGCCGCTGCTGCAGAAATTCTGGACGCCGTTCAAGCAGCAGGTCGATGAAAAAACCGGCAGCGTGGAGCGCAGCGAAGCCACCGGCGCGCGCGCGATCGGCATCGATCCGGTCAGCGGCAAGCAGGTGAGCGTGCGTCTGGGCCGTTACGGCGCGTTCGCGCAGATCGGCCTCAAGGAAGCCGGCGACACGCCACGCTACGCCTCGCTGCGTCCGGGGCAGAGCATGCATACCATCGCGCTCGCCGATGCGCTGGAGTTGTTCAAGCTGCCGCGTGCGCTGGGCGATTCGCCGCAGGGCGAAGCGGTCAGCGTCGGTGTCGGTCGCTTCGGCCCGTTCGTCAAGCAGGGCGACACCTACGCCTCGCTGGGCAAGGACGACGACCCGTACACGATCGACCTGGCGCAGGCGCTGGCGCTGGTGCAGGCCAAGCGCGAGGCCGCCGCCAATCGCATCATCCAGGACTTCGGCAACGGCGTGCAGGTGCTCAACGGCCGCTACGGTCCGTACATCACCGATGGCGAGAAAAATGCGCGCATCCCCAAGGATCGCGAGCCGGCCAGCCTTGCTGCGGACGAGTGCGCCACCCTGCTCGCGGCAGCGCCGTTGCGGCCCAAACGTGGCGGCGCACGCAAAAACGCCAAAGCCGCGCCCGTAAAAAAAACCGCCGCCAAGAAGGCTGCGCCAGCGGCGCCGGCCAACCCGGCCACCCCAACGCGCAAGCGCGCCGCCAGCGTGAAGAAAGCCGCGGCACGCAAGACGGCCACCGACACATCGGCGCCGCGCAAGACACCCGCAGGCAAGGTCGTCGCCGGCAAGCGCGCGCCGGTCAAGCGCGTAGTGCCCGGCCCGGGCGCGTGAACATGTGCGCGCGCAGCAACCCCGGCGTACCTGGTCGATAGCGCGACTGCGGCGCCATGTCGATCCCATTCCCCGCCCGCGCCTGCGACGCCGCGCAACTGCCGTGGTTGGCGGGTGCGGCGACGCGTGCGCTGGTCTGGCGCGATGGCAGGGCCATCGACCTCGGCGCATTCGCCGCGCAGGCTGAAATCGTGGCCGCGGCGCTGCCCGGACCGGCCAGCGCGATCATCAACCTGTGCGTCGGGCGCTACGCATTTTTGCTGGCTTTCGCTGCCGCGCTGCGCGTCGGTCGGCCCACGCTGCTGCTGCCGGCGCGCACGCCCGCGGCGCTGGCCGAGGTGCGGCAGGCGTGGCCGGGCGCGCTGACGTTGCATGAACCGGGCGCCGCGCATGATCTCGGCGGCTTGCAACTGGCCGCGCTGGACGCGGTGCCCGCACGCGGCACCTCCGCGCGCAGCATGGCGCTGCTGGATGCCGCGCGCATAGCCCTCATCGGCCACACCTCCGGCTCCAGCGGCGTGCCGCACGCGCACGCCAAGACGCTGCGCGCGCTGTGGGCCAGCAACGCCGCCAACCAGACACGGATGGCCGCCGAACTGGGGCCGCATTTCAACATCCTGGCCACGGTGCCGCCGCAACACATGTACGGCATCGAGATGAGCGTGCTGCTGGCGCTGCTCGGCGGCGGCGCGGTAGCCGACGCGCAACCCTTGCTGCCCGCCGATGTCGTCGCCGAACTGCACAAGCTGCCCGCGCCGCGCCTGCTGGTGACCACGCCGCTGCACCTGCGCGCATTGCTCGATGCCGGTCTGGAATTGCCCTGCGAGGCCATCGTCTCGGCCACCGCGCCGCTGGATGCCGCACTGGCGCGTGCCGCCGAGGCGCACACCGGCGCACCGCTGATCGAGGTGTATGGCGCCACCGAAACTTGCGTGGTCGCCACGCGACGCCCGGCGCACGAACCACTATGGACGCCCTACCCCGGCGTTGACATGCAATCCGCGCCCGACGGCGTACGCATCGAGGCACCGCAATTGTTCGCACCGGTGCTACTGGGCGATCTGGTCGAGTGCCAGTCCGACGGCCGCTTCGCGCTGGTCGGGCGCGTGAGTGACCTGATCGAGATCGCCGGCAAGCGCGCCTCGCTGGGCGACCTGACGCGCCACCTGCTGGCCGTGCCCGGCGTCGAGGACGCGGCGATCATCCAGCATGAGGACGTCGACAGCAGCGGCGTGCGCCGTCTCGCCGCACTGGTGGTGGCGCCCGGCACCAGCACTGCCGCCATCATGGCCGCACTGCGCGCCAGCTTCGATCCCGCCTTCCTGCCACGCCCGCTCAAGCGCGTGCCGCGCCTGCCGCGCAACGCGCTGGGCAAGCTGCCGCGCGCGGCGCTGCTGGACCTGCTGCGCGGCTGATATCCCCGCGCGGGCTGGGATCCGGTGATTTCAGCCAGCGCTGGCTGACTCGCTGTCAAAACGCGATTTCCGTCCCCGACACAAGCACTCGGGGATGACGTTCCTGCGCGGGGATGACGGAATGGGGCGAAGGCAGGGCAGGCTTTGCGCGGGAATGACGGC
>DZBX01000046.1 GCA_022730075.1 Rhodanobacter sp.
CCGGCTTATTCGGCGTGGGCCAATGCGGCCACCCCGTAACGTTTGAGGTAGACGTAGTACAGCAGCGGGATCACCACCAGCGTCAGCAGCGTCGACACGAAGATGCCGAACACCATGGATACCGCGAGGCCCTGAAAGATCGGATCGCTGAGGATGAAGAACGCACCGATCATGGCCGCCAGCGCGGTGAGGATGATGGGTTTTGCGCGCACCGCGCCGGCTTCGATCACGGCGTCCTCCAGTGGTTTGCCGGCCAGCACCGAATGGTTGATGAAGTCCACCAGCAGGATCGAGTTGCGCACGATGATGCCGGCCAGCGCGATCATGCCGATCATCGAGGTCGCGGTGAACTGCGCGTGCATCAGCCAGTGCCCGGGCATCACGCCGATCACGGTCAACGGAATCGGCGCCATGATCACCAGCGGCACCAGATAGCTGCGGAACTGCCCGACCACCAGCAGGTAGATCAGCACCAGGCCCACCGCATAAGCGAGCCCCATGTCGCGAAAGGTTTCGTAAGTGGTGGTCCACTCGCCGCCCCACTTGATCGAGAAGCTGTCGCCGTTGGCGGGCGGCCCGATGAAATGCTGGCTGAGGTGATAGCCATCGAACGTGCGCCGGCTGATCTCGCCGACCAGCGTGAACATGCCGTACAGCGCGCTGTCCACGTGCCCGGCGTCATCGCCGGTGACGTAGGTCACGGGTAGCAGATCCTGGTGATAGATCGCGTCCGACCACGGCGTGGTCTCGACATGCACGACCTCGGACAAGGGAATCAACTGGCCACCCTGCGCGCGCACGCGCAGCGTCAAAACGGAATCCAGCGAGCCCAGATCGGACTGCGGCAGGCGCAGCACCACCGGGATCGCGTGCTTGGCATTGCCATCCTGCAGGTACGTGGCATCGATGCCGCCCAGACCCGCGGCGATGGCATCGACGATCTGCTGCTGGCTCACGCCCAGCGTCGCGGCGCGCGTGCGATCGATCACCAGCAGCTTGCGCTGTGACCTGGGATTCTCGACGGTGGTGTTGACATCGACGATGTTGCGCGTGTGCTCGAACAGGTGCTCGACGTCCAGCGCGATCTTCTTTTGCACCGCGTAGCTCGGGCCGTAGATCTCGGCCACGATCGGGGCCATCGCTGGCGGCCCGGGCGGGATCTCGACCACCTGCAGGTGCGCGTGGAAGCGCGCGGCGATGGCCGCCAGCGCCGGACGCACCGCGCGCGCGATCTGGTGGCTTTGCCGCGAGCGCTTGTCCTTGCCTTCCAGGTTCACCTGGATCATGCCCTGATAGGGCAAGGTGCGCATGAAGTACTGGCGCACCAGCCCGTTGAAATCGATCGGCGCCGGTGTACCCGCATACAACTGGTAGTTGATGACCTCGGGCACCTTGGCCAGCACCTGGCCCATGTCGGTGAGCACGCGGTTGGTCTGCTCCAGGGTCGAACCCTGGGGCATGTTCAACACCACCTGGAACTCGGATTTGTTGTCGAACGGCAGCATCTTCAGGATCACCGCCTTGATGCCGACCAGACTCACCGACAGCACCACCAGCAGACCGATCACCGCGAACAGGCGGCGCCGGTTGCGTTTGGCCTTGTCGCCCAGCAGGAACGGCGACATCACGCGATTGAACAGCGCATAGAGCTTCTGATCGAGCCTGGACTCGGCGGCATGGCCAGGCCCGGCGCCGTGGTCCTCGTGGTGCTGTGCCAGCTTCCTGAGCAGGTGATAGGCCATCCACGGCGTGACCACGAAGGCCACCGCCAGGGAGATCAGCATGCCGACGCTGGCGTTGATCGGGATCGGGCGCATGTATGGCCCCATCAGGCCGCCGACGAAAGCCATCGGCAGCAGCGCCGCGATCACGGTGAAAGTAGCCAGGATGGTCGGGCCGCCTACCTCGTCCACGGCGATGGGAATGGCCGCGCTGAGCTTCTTGTTGCCCATGGCCATGTGCCGGTGGATGTTTTCCACCACCACGATGGCGTCGTCGACGAGGATGCCGATGGAGAAAATCAGCGCGAACAGCGACACGCGATTGATGGTGAAGCCGATCGCCCACGACGCGAACAAGGTGATCGCCAGGGTGATGACCACGGCGACACCGACCACGACGGCCTCGCGCCAGCCCAGTGCCAGCAACATCAACAGCACCACCGATACCGTCGCCAGCAGCAGGTGCTCCATCAGCTCGGTGGCCTTGGCATCGGCGCTGCGGCCGTAATCGCGGGTCACCGCCACGTGCACGTCGGCGGGGATCTCGATGTTCTTGAGCTGGGTCAGGCGCGCGCGGATGGCGTCGGTGATGTTGATCGCGTTCTCGCCCTGCTTCTTGGCGATGGCGATGGTCACTGCCGGCGCCAGTCCGGTGGCCGGCCCACCCATGCCCACCGGGGTGCCGTAGGCGGCATAGCTGGTGGGGTAGTTGGCGCCACCAACGACCTCGGCGACATCGGACACGTAGATGGGTTTGCCTCCGGCGAGGCCGATCACGAGGTTGTGCACCTCGTTGGCATCCATCAGCAGCGTGCCGGCCTTGACCGGAAAATCGGTGTTGTCGCTGTACTCGTCGCCGGCATCGGTGGCCACGTTGGCCGCCTTCAGCGCGGCGCTCAAATCGGCAACGGTGAGGTTGTAGGCAGCCAGCTTGCCGGGATCGAGCTTGACCAGTACCGCGCGCTGCGGCGCGCCGACGCTATACACGTCGCGCGTTCCAGGCACGGTCTTGAGCGTGGTTTCCAGGGTGCGCGCGACCTCGGCCAGTTGCACCGGACTGGCGTGATCGGACCACAGCGTGAGGGTCATGATGGGCACGTCGTTGATGCCCATCGGCTTGATGATCGGCTGGCCCACGCCCACACCGGGCGGCACCCAGTCGAGGTTCGAATAAACCTTGTTGTAGAGGCGGATGATCGCCTCCTGACGCGGCACGCCGACGCGGAACTCGGCGGTGATCACCGCCACGCCGGGACGGCTGACCGAGTACACATGCTTGATGCCGCGGATCTCGGAGACTTTCTGCTCCAGCGGAAACGCGACGAGGTTTTCCACATCGCGCACATCGGCGCCAGCAAACGGCACCGTGATCGTGGCCATGGTGACCTCGATCTGCGGATCTTCCTCGCGCGGGGTGATGATGACCGCGGCAAGGCCCAGCAGCAGACCCACCATCGCCAGCAACGGGGTGATCTGCGACGTCTGGAACGCGCGCGCGATGCGCCCGGAAATGCCGAGCGGCTTGGTGCCAGCCATGCGTTCAGGTCCCCTGGTCGTTCGACTTGCGGTGCTGCTTGACCAGCCAGGCCACCGCCTGCAGCGGATTGCTGGCGATGGTCTCACCCGGGCTCAGCCCCGAGATCACCTGGACCCGGTCGCCGAAATGCGGCCCCAGCCGCACCTGGCGCAGCGTGACCTCGCCATCGCGGACCACATAGACGCCGGTGATCTCGCCACGTTGCAGCACGGCCGAATCCGGCACCAGCAAGCGTGGTCGCGAACCGACCATGAAAGCCACCTGCACGACCTCGCCCGGATTCAGCCCCGTATCGGCAGGTGGCAGATCCAGACGCACGGTAAAAGTATGCGTGGTTGGGTCGGCATAGGGGAACACGATGACCTTGGTCGCCTCGATACGCCTGCGTCCGTTATCGAGCACCAGCCAGGCACGCGCGTATTTGCGGATGGCATCGACATCGGACTGCGGCACCTGTGCCTCGACGCGCAACTGATTCAGCGAGATGCCGGCGATCAGCGGCTGCCCCGGCTGCACCGCTTCGCCGACCTGCACGAAACGCTGCGTGACGATGCCCGCGTAGGGCGCACGCACCACCGTGTAGTCCTGACTCTGCTGTGCCGCGCGATAATTCTGCTGCGCCGCATCCAGCGCGGCCTTGGCCGAGTCGGCACTGGCCTTGCTCTGGTCATACTGCGCCATGGACACCAGCTTGCGCTCATACACCTGCGCGATACGCTTGTATTGCGCCTGCGCATCACTGTAGGTGGCCTGCGCCGAGCGCACCTGCGCCAAGGCAGCGCGCGCGCTGGCGCCCTGCTCCACATCGGTCAGCCTTGCCACGACCGCGCCCTTGGGCACGTAATCGTTGACATCGAACGGCAGCTCGACCACGCGTCCCGCGGTCTGCGCCGACAACGTGGCGCGATTGACCGCCTGCACCGTGCCATCCCACACGCGGTCGCGCGGCGTGACCTGCTCGGACACGGTCAATACCGGTATCGGCGCAGCGGCATTCGCCACCACTGCCGGCGCCTGCGGATGGCTGCAGGCAGTCAGCACCAGTGCCGGCGTCACCACGGCACCCAGCAGAAGCCCGCGCAGGCTCGGCATGGGCACGCGCCTCACCGGAACGCGCAACCGGCCGGCAGACCGAGCTTGCGCAACACGATCGCCAGCGGGCAGAAACTGGTGAATGCGGACTGCAGCAGATTCAATCCGACGAAGGCTGCCAGCAGCATCCACAACGGGGATACCAGCCAGGTCAGCAACACGCTGATCAGGATCATGCTGCCGGCAAAAGCGAAAACGACGCGGTCGATGTTCATGTGGACGCAGCTCGATGGTGGTGGGTGAATCGGCATTCGGCGCCGGGCGTGACCGCAGGGCGCCATCGTGAAATCGCATGCGCGGCCCGACGCCGCGCGCGCAACTCAGGGTTTTTGCGTGTTCTTCAGGCGCTCGATGCCCAGCGCCTTGAGTACGTATTTTTCGTAGATGGGATCGGTGTTGCCGGTCTTCATCTTGTTCATGAAATATTTTTCGAAGGCCACCTTGGCCAGGTGCACCCATTTGCCGACCTTGGCCCAGGTGACGTTGCGCGGCGGGATCTGCGGCAGCGCCACGAAGGCGGCGCCGGTGTCGCCCATGTCGGCCAGGCAGATGGCATTCCACGTTGCGACCTGATCGGCCGGCTGGCCCGCGATCTCGCTGGCGATGTTGTGCACGATCGCACCCACCATCGACTCGATCATGTAGCCGGTCTTGGGCGCGCCGGTGGGCACCGGGGTCACTTCGACGGGCGGGATCGCCACGCATACGCCGGCCGAGAAGATGTTGGGATACTTCGGGTTGCGTTGATGCTTGTCGATCAGCACGAAGCCGCGCGGATTGCACAGGCCGTCCACCGTCGCCACCGCGTCGACACCCTTGAACGCCGGCATCACCATGCTGAACTTGCTCGGGATGCGATGCTCCTGCAGCAACTGGCCCTTGGCGTCGAGTTCGTTGACCACGACCTCGGTGGCCGTAACCTCGACGACTTTCGCGTTGCAGATCCACTTGATATGGCGCTGGCGGAACTCGGCCTCGATCAAACCTTTGGAATCGCCGACGCCACCCAGGCCCATGTGCCCCACATAGGGCTCGGGCGTGACATAGGTGATCGGAACGCGGTCGCGGATCTTGCGCTTGCGCAAGTCGGTTTCGATGATCGTGGCGAACTCGTAGGCCGGGCCGAAACAACTCGTGCCGGCCGCCGCGCCGACCACCACCGGGCCGGGATCCTTGACGAACTGCTGGTAGGCCTCCCAGGTCGCATCGGCATGCGGCGTGGTACAGATCGAAAACGAATGCTTGTCCGGGCCCAGACCAGGGATCTCATCGAAGGCCAGCTTGGGGCCGGTGCAGATCACCAGATAGTCGTAAGCCAGTTCCTTGCCGCTGCGCGTGACCAGGAGGTTCTGCGCGGCACGGATCTCGGTGGCCGGCTCATCGACGAACTCGATGTCCTTGCGCGCGAGGTAGGGCTTGACCTCGAGTTGCACATCGTCGCGCTTGCGCCAGCCGATTCCCACCCATGGATTGGACGGCGTGAACGAAAACCGCGGCCCGTCGCCGACCACGGTGACGGCGTGGTCGCGACCCAACTTCGCGCGCAGTTCATAAGCCGCGGTCATGCCACCGATACCAGCGCCCAAGACAATGATCTTTGCCATGTTCCCTCTCGCTCTGTTGTTGCGTGCGACTGTGCGCACTGACGTTGGATGTATAATATTAGATTAAGCTTATTTAGTATACGCGCATCTTGTCAACACCAGGCCCTGTCGGCAGAGAGAGTACCCCTGTGACCGGCAAGTGGGCACACTATCCCAGATGGCAATCCGCAGGAGTCGATATGACCACGCCGCGCAACAGTCGCAAGGGCGATGTTCTGGACAGCAGCTTCGATATCGAGGGCATGCAGCGCAACGCGGATGACGCCACGCGCCTGCTGCGTGCTCTGGCCAACCCGCAGCGCCTGCGCATCCTGTGCCTGCTGGTCGGTGGCGAGATGTCCGTGGGACAGATCAACGCTTGCGTTGATCTCAGCCAGTCGGCGTTGTCGCAACATCTGGCCGTGTTGCGCGAAGAGCATCTGGTGAACACGCGTCGCGAGGCGCAGACCATCCACTACGCATTGGCCAACGGTCCGGCGCAGGCGATCATCGAGACCCTGCACGGCATTTATTGCAACCCGAAGAAAAATCGCGGAGGCAGTCAGGCTTTGTGCACACCCTGAGTGCGCTTGCTCAAGCGTAAGAGAAACCTCGTTCCCGCTCGGCAGCCTGTTGCTGTTCGTGCGCATGCTTGAATGTCGCCCCGATGCGGCGCATGCGCTCGAAGGACTCGACCAGTTCGCGCGCATGGCGCACCAGCTCGCGACCCGCCGGGGTGACGCGCACGCCGCCGCGGTTGCGCTCGAAACACTCCGCGCCCAGATAACCCTCCAGCTTGCGCAACTGGATGCTCAGCGTCGACTGGGTCACGTGGCAGCGGCGCGCGGCCTCATGAAAATTCAGGCAGTCCGCGACGGCGATCAGGTAGCGAAAATCACGAATGGTCATGTGCGTACTCCTGCGGAAGTGCGCTCGATGCTCGCGCACGCATGCATGACAGTCCAAGCGATTATCGCGATGGCGGACATTGAAACGCTCTATTCCGGGCCGCGGCGCGCTTGGCGCAGACGCCGACAGTCGCTAGCCTGTGCGGTTTGAACCGCCGTTCATGGCCATGACCGATGCGCGTCGCCACCACCGCTTGCCCTCGCCGTTGCGCATGAAACGCGGCGGCGAGTTGCTGCACGCGCAGCTCGCCTACGAAACCTGGGGCACGCTGTCACCGCATGCCGACAATGCCGTGCTGATCCTGCCTGGGCTTTCGCCCAGCGCGCACGCGGCATCCGGTCCGCATGACCCGAGTGCTGGCTGGTGGGAAGCCATCATCGGTCCCGGCAAGGCCATCGACACCGAGCGCTGGTTTGTCCTCTGCGTCAATTCGCTGGGCAGTTGCAAGGGCTCCACCGGACCCGCCTCGCAGGATCCGGCCACCGGCAAGCCCTATGGCATCGAGTTTCCAGAACTCACCCTGGAGGATGCCGCCAACGCCAACCAGTATCTGCTCGATGCCCTGGGCATCGCGCGTCTGGCGTGTCTGGTGGGCTGCTCGATGGGCGGCATGACCGCGCTCGCGCAGATGTTGCTGCACCCGCGCTGCACGCGCGCGCACATCAGCATCTCCACGGCGCCGCAGGCACAACCCTTCGCCATCGCCATCCGCTCGTTGCAGCGCGAGGCCATCCGCCTCGACCCCAACTGGAACAACGGCGGTTATGACGACGCGCATTACCCGGAGGCCGGCATGCGCATCGCGCGCAAGCTCGGCGTGATCACCTACCGTTCGGCGCTGGAGTGGAGTGGCCGCTTCAGCCGCATCCGCCTGGACAGCGACGCGCGCGATGAAGACCCGTTCGCTTTTGAATTCGCCGTGGAGTCCTATCTCGAGGCACATGCGCGGCGTTTCGTGCGCAGCTACGACCCCAACAGCTACCTTTATCTGAGCCGCGCCAGCGACTGGTTCGATATCGCCGAATACGGTGGCGGCAGCGTCGCCGCGGGGCTCAAGAAAATCCGCATCGAGCACGCGCTGGTGATCGGCGTGGATACCGATATCCTGTTCCCGATCGAGCAGCAGAAGGCCATCGCCGACGGGCTGGCCGCGGCCTGCGCCAAGGTTGATTTCGTCGCGCTCGACTCACCCCAGGGCCACGATGCCTTCCTCGTCGACACCGACCGTTTCGGCGCGGAAATGCGCCGCTTTCTCGACACCCTCGGCACGACGGGAAGTGTCGGCACCTGACCTCGCCGCGAGCGGCAGCGTCAACTGGCCTCGCGGCATCGCGCGGCGCCCGCCCGCGCAACCCGCCCTCATCAGCGTCACGATCAACGGCTGTCACTCTTGCACACACTCGACCCGAACAACCGAATACCGCATACTTCGCCGCTCGATCCGGTCCGAAGTGGCGGAATCGGTAGACGCAACGGACTCAAAAATAGGGACTTGTACCTAGGATCAACTTGAGTTCACTGCTCGTCAAGCCGCATCAGGCAAGGGTTTTCAGATAAAGTAGGCGCCTGATCGGAAGGTTCGCTTTTTGGATCAGGGAGCAACTAGGAGCCATGCCGTTTCGGATTGGAGCCTAGTAGGTCGTAGTAAGTCGTAGTCAGTCGTGAAATAAGTTGCGTCACTGCCCGAGTGGTGGAATTGGTAGACGCAGAGGACTCAGACCAAATTTGAGCCCTCTTGGAGAAATCCTTGAGGTGAAGCCCGTCAAACTCGGTGAAGGCCCTGGACGATGAGTCCGAGCTAATGCCGAGCCAAGCCCAAGAGCGAAAGATCTTGGGAAGGTGTAGAGAGCAGACGGCGGGCACCTAAGGCTGAAAGGCTATGGTGAAGGCGTGCTCCAGACCACGAACGCTGCTTCTTCGGAAGCGTCGGCGGCGAAAGCCGAAGTGGCAAGAAAATCCTCCGCCGCAAGGCTTGTCGGTTCGAGTCCGACCTCGGGCACCACTTGCCGGTTTCTGGCAGTCTCACACGGTAGCGATAACCCCATGAAACCCCCGTAGTTGCTGGGTTTCGTGTAGCGGACTGTCTGCCGCTGCAGGAAGTGGATGCGCAACATCCGCTCCAGACCGACCGCGCGCCGGCCACCCGCGCCGGGCGCCGGGTCTTTCGGATCATGCTGTCGGATCACCGCGCACAGCGCCGCCGAAGGCACCACCTGATCCATCTCCGCCAGAAATACGTCGCGCCGCGTTGCCTTGCGGTACTCGAAACCCGCGTCGTGCTGCATCGACAGGCTCATCTGTTTCGGCGTCATTGGCTACGATCCATCATCAGGTCTTGCTTCGACCGCATGGCAAAATCAGAGTTTCCCTAGGTCAGAGTCGTCAAAGCGTCGATATCAGGTTGGATCGCGTCGCGGTTTTTCAGGGTGATTTGCTGCGCGAGAGGGTCCGGCGAGGTCAATGCGCAGCATCACGTGCGGCGCGCTGCAAGTTGTGGTTTGATCGATCCAACATCCGCATCCAGAACCCGAGGCAGGCGTGGGCATGAGTCAACCACTGATCAACCCTTGGCTGTATTCGGCAGGCTTGCTGCTGGGCCTGCTAGCGTGCGTGCAGCTGGGTTTCATGCTCGGCAGGCGCCAGGGCGCGGATGGCGGCGCCAGCGCGCTGAGCGGCGCGGTGTTCGGCCTGCTGGGGCTGCTGCTGGCGTTTTCCTTCTCTGGCGCCACGGGTCGCTTCGTGCATCGGCGCGAGCTGATCACCAAGGAGGCCAACGCCATCGGCACCACCTACCTGCGCCTGGATCTGCTGCCCGCCGCGCGGCAGGCACCGCTGCGCGCGGTAATGCGTGACTACGTGCAGGCGCGCCTGGATACCTATCGGGCGAGAGCAGGATCTGCTGCTGCAGCAGCAGCCTATGCGCGCAGCGTGAGCCTGCAGCAGCAGATCTGGACGCAGGCCACCACGGCGGCGCAGGAGAGCGGCAACACGGCCACGCTGAGCTTGGTCGGCTCGGCGCTCAACGAGATGTTCGATATCACCACCACGCGACTGGCCGCCGCGCGCGATCATCCGCCGGTGGTGATCGACGTGATGCTGTTCGTGCTGGCGCTGATGTCCGCGCTGCTGGCCGGCTACGGCATGGCGGGCAGCGAGCGGGTGCCGTGGTTCCAGGTGGCGGTGTTTGCGGTGGCGCTGGCCGTGACCGTGTTCGTCATTCGTGACCTGGAGTATCCACGCCTTGGCTTTATCCGTGTCGATGCGTCCGACCACCTGCTGCTGGAAACCTTGCATGGCATGAAGTCTGCCGGCCAATGAAGGTGAAAACTGCATTCGCGGTCGGGCTGGCGGCGCTGGCGTGGTTCGCGCTGATCCTGCAATTGCTGATCCTGCTGCAGGTGCGGCGCGCGGCGGGTTTGAGCCTGAGCGGCGGCGTGGGTAATTTTTTCAGCTATTTCACCGTGCTCACCAATATGCTGGTGGCGGTCACTTTGAGTTGGCCGCTGGCGTGGCCCGCATCGCGCGTGGGGCACCTGCTGTCCGCGGCGGATTTTCGTACCGGAGTAGCGGCCAACATCGCCTTGGTCGGCATCACCTACAGCCTACTGCTACGCGCGCTGTGGCGGCCGCAGGGCGCGCAATGGTTGGCCGACACCCTGCTGCACGATGCGGTGCCGCTGCTGTATCTGTTGCTGTGGGCGTGGGCGGTGCCGCGCGCCAGGCTGCGCTGGAGCAGCGCCTTGCGCTGGGCGCTGTATCCGCTGGCCTACCTGGTGTTTGCACTGTTGCGCGGCGTCTGGCTGGGCCGCTTCCCGTATCCGTTCATCGATGTCGCGCATTTGGGCTATGCGCGGGTGGCCTTGAATGCAGCCGGCATGTTGATCGTGTTTCTGCTGATCGCGGCTTGCTTGATCGCGTTGAATCGGCTCAAGCCAAATCGGCACGGCGGTCAGTTTTAAGTCGGCGTCAACAGGCACAACGCCGATTCCGCGCGAAGGTGCGCCCGATCACTGCGAGCGTTGCAGTCTGATCGACTTCGCCACGGCCAGGACGCCAGCGTCCGGGGAAATCCAGCAGAAAACCGTGGGGGATCGACGCGGATCGGGTGGCGCAGAAGTCCGCGGCCGCCGCGCGGGGAAATCGCGTGCACTTTCAGCCGACGAAAGCGCGCATGCACCAATCCAGCAACGGCCCCCAGAACACACCCAGCACCAGCAAGGACAGCGCGTTCAATGAAAGCACCCAACGCAGCGACGCATCGCTGCTGATCGACAAGGTGCTGTCGTCAGCGGGTTTGTCGAAGTACATCACCTTGACCACGCGCAGGTAGTAGAACAGGCTGATGATCGCGGCCACCGCGCCGACGATCGCCAGCCACAGCATGTGCGCTTCGATCGCTGCCTGCAGTACCAGCAGCTTGGCGAAGAATCCGAGCAGCGGCGGCACGCCACCGAACGAAAACATGACCAGCGCCATCATCCCGGCAAACCAGGGTGAGCGCTGGTTGAGGCCACGCAGATCGTCGATCTTGTCCGCCTCGAAGCCGGCGCGGGACAACGCCAGAATCACGCCGAAGGCCGCTGTGGACATCAGCGTGTAGACGATCGCGTAAAACACCGCGGCGGCATTGCCGAAGGCCGTGCCCGCGGACAGACCGAGAAACAGAAAACCCATGTGCCCGATGGTCGAGTAAGCCAGCATGCGCTTGAGGTTGGTCTGCACGATGGCAACCAGGCTGCCGATCGCCAGCGAGGCCACGGCCAGCACCGCGAGCATCTCGCGCCAGTAAGGCGCCAGCGGCATCAAGCCCAGGTCCAGCAGACGCAGCGCCATGCCGACTGCGGCCAGCTTGGGGGCCGAGGCGACAAACGCGGTGACCGGCGTGGGTGAGCCTTCGTAAACATCGGGCAGCCACATGTGGAACGGCGCCGCGCCGAACTTGAACGCGATCCCCGTGATCAGGAACACCAGGCCGAATACCGCCAGGGTGTGATGCGGTGTGAACGGCAAGGTGCTGGCAATACCGGTCAGATCGAGCGTGCCGGTGGCGCCGTACAACATCGACATCCCGTACAGCAACAGGCCGGACGCCAGCGCACCCAGCACGAAATACTTCATCGCTGCTTCGGTCGATCGGGGGGAATCACGATCCAGCGCGACCAGCGCGTAGGAAGACAACGTGACCAGTTCCACGCCCAGATAAACCATCACCAGATTGCCGGCCGACACCAGCAGCATGATGCCGAGCAGGCCGAACAGCATCAGCGTGTGGAACTCGCCGATGGCCACCTTGCGCTCGCACAGGTAGGACTCGCCGTACACGAACACCAGGGCCACGGACAGCAGCGCGAACAGCTTGAGGATCTCGGCCAGCGTATCGCTGATGTACATGCCGTTGAAAGCCGTGACCGGGTTGGTGTGATGCCCCGCCACAACCAGCAGTGCGGTGACGACCAGCACCAGCATCGACAGCCAATGCACGGCAGCGCGATGGCGCGCGCCGGAGAAGGCATCCAGCAGCAGCAGGACGCAGATCGCGCCGGTCAGGTACAACTCCGGCAGCAGGGTTACGACATCATTCCAGCTCATTGCACGGCATCCTCAAAGCTTGCTGTGACCCAGCGTCTGCACGAGCTGACCGACGGGCGCATCGAGCATGCGCACCAGAGGCTCGGGCCAGATGCCGATCGCGAGAACGAACGCCGCGAACACCGCCAACACCAGCGCTTCGCGCGCATTGATGTCCGGCATCGCGGCAACATGGGCATTGGGTGGCTCGCCCCATACCACGCGTTTGACCAGCCACAGCGTGTAACCGGCGCCGATCACCAGGGTGAACGCCGCGAGCAGCGCCAACCACGGATTGGCCGCGAAGCTGGCCAGTATCACCATGAATTCGCCGACGAAACCCGACGTGCCCGGCAAGCCGACGTTGGCCATGGCGAAGAACACCATGAACGCGGCGAACCACGGCATCACCTTGGCCAGGCCACCGTAGTCCTTGATCTGACGCGTGTGCATGCGGTCGTACATGACGCCAATGCAACTGAACAACGCGCCAGAGACAAAACCGTGCGAAATCATCTGCACCATGGCGCCCTGCATGCCCAGCTCGGCGGCATCGCCCTGCTGGCTGCGAATCAGCATGAACACGATGAACAGGCCAAGGGTGACGAAGCCCATGTGCGCGATCGATGAATACGCGACGAGCTTTTTCATGTCCTCCTGCACCAGTGCCACGAAACCGATGTAGATCACCGCGATCAGACTCAGGCCGATCACCAGCCAGGCGTAATGCTGGGCGGCGTCAGGGGTGATCGGCAAGGCGAAGCGAATCAATCCGTAAGCGCCGATCTTCAGCATCACCGCCGCCAGCACCACCGAGCCGCCGGTCGGCGCCTCGACGTGCGCATCGGGCAGCCATGTGTGCACCGGCACCATCGGAATCTTCACCGCGAAGGCCAACAGGAAGGCGAAGAACAACCACGTCTGCGCATCCATGCCCAGTGGCAGGGCCTGCAGCGCGGCGATGTCGAAGGTGCCCGCCCTGGAATACAGATAGATCAGTCCGACCAGCATGAAGATCGAACCGAGGAACGTGTACAGAAAGAATTTGATCGATGCATACACGCGGCGCGGCCCGCCCCATACACCGATGAGGATGAACATCGGGATCAGCTGCGCCTCGAAGAACACGTAGAACAGCAGCGCATCCGTCGCTGCGAACACGCCGATCATGAAGCCCTGCAGGATCAGCATGGCCGCCATGTACTGATGCACGCGCGTCTTGATCGCCTCCCACGCGCCGATGATGACCAGCACCGTGGTGATCGTGGTCAGCAATATCAATGCCATGGCGATGCCATCCACGCCCAGCGCGTAGTGCACATTGAGGGCGCGGATCCACAGATGCGACTCGGTGAACTGCATCGCCGCCGTGGCATCGCTGAAACCAGGCAGCATGGCCAG
This sequence comes from Rhodanobacter sp., assembly GCA_022730075.1. GTDB lineage: Bacteria > Pseudomonadota > Gammaproteobacteria > Xanthomonadales > Rhodanobacteraceae > Metallibacterium. The sequence continues at coordinate 13,812 of DZBX01000046.1, forward strand.
GTTGATCGCCAGGGTCAGCAGCGCGACCAACAGCGCCAGCCAGCGCGCCAGGCGCGGCCGTCGGTCGCCGGCCAGCAACACGGGCACGGCGCCGAGGATCGACACCCAGATCAGCAGGCTGAGAAAAGGCCAATGGGTCATGAGCAAGAGATTCCCGGCAGCGGCAATCAGGCATGACCCACGAACACGAAACCTGCCAGCAGCAGGATCAGCCCGAGGATCATGGCGAACGCGTAGTGGTAGAGGAGACCGGATTGCAAGGCGCGTGCGCGCGTCGCGACGCGATTGACCAGCGCAGCGGAGCCGTTGACGATGACGCCGTCGATGGCGCCATCATCGGCGCGCTTCCACAGGACACGGCCCAGCGCGACGCCACCACGCGCGAATACCGCATCGTAGAACTCGTCGAAATAGAACTTGTTGTCGATGACGCGGTAGATCGGACCCAATGCGCGCTTGATGACATCCGCCAGTGCCGGATTGATCAGGTAGATGTAACTGGTGACCACGATACCGGCGATCGCGATCCAGAACGGTGCGGTGAACACCGCGTGCAGGGTCAACGCCAGCGTGCCATGGAAATGCGTGGCCATCTCGCCCAGCACGTTGTGCGCCGGCAGGACGAAGATCGCACTGCCGAAGAAATTGCCGTACAGCAGTGGCTGCACCGCGAACATGCCGACCAGCAACGATGGGATCGCCAGCAGTACCAGCGGCAGGGTGACCACCCACGGTGATTCGTGCGGGGTATGCGCCAGCACGCCACGCTCGTGCTGCGCATCATCGTGGTGAACATGCCCGGCATGCTGATCGACGCGGAAGCGCTCCTTGCCGTGGAAGGTCAGATACATCATGCGAAAGGTGTAGGTCGCGGTGACGAATACACCCAGCAGCACGCACCAGTAGGCGTAGCCCGACCCCCAGATATGCGACATGCCGACCGCATCGATGATCGCGTCCTTCGAATAAAACCCGGAAAACGGCGGGATCCCGCACAACGCCAGCGCGCCAACCCACATGGTGAAATAAGTGATCGGCATGTAGCGGCGCAGGCCGCCCATGTAACGCATGTCCTGCTCGTGGTGCATGGCCATGATCACCGAACCGGCGCCGAGGAACAGCAGCGCCTTGAAGAACGCATGCGTCATCAGGTGGAAAATGCCCGCCGCGTACGCCGAGGCGCCCAGCGCGGCCATCATGTAACCCAGTTGCGACAGCGTGGAATACGCGATCACGCGCTTGATGTCCCACTGCGTGATGCCGATCAAGCCGAGGAAGAAGGCACCGGTGGCGCCGATGACCAGCACCATGCTCAGCGCCGTGGTCGAAAGCTCGAACAGCGGCGACATGCGCGCCACCATGAACACGCCCGCGGTCACCATGGTGGCGGCATGGATCAGTGCCGAGATCGGTGTCGGGCCTTCCATCGAATCCGGCAACCACACGTGCAGCGGAACCTGCGCCGACTTGCCCATGGCGCCGATGAACAACAGGATGCAGATCAGCGTCGCCGCCGACCACGTGTGCCCGGGAATGATCTCGATGCCGCGCCCGACCAGGCTTGGTGCGTGCGCGAATACCTGGCTGTAGCTCAGCGAGCCCAGGAAATAAAGCACCGCAGCAATGCCCAGCACGAAACCGAGATCACCGACGCGATTGACGATGAAAGCCTTCATGCCGGCGCGCGAGGCGCTGGGCTTGCCGTACCAGAAGCCGATCAGCAGGTACGAAACCAGCCCCACGCCTTCCCAGCCGAAGAACAGCTGCAGGAAGTTGTTGCTCATCACCAGCATCAGCATGAAGAAGGTGAACAGCGCGATGTAGGCGAAGAAACGCTGATACCCGTCATCCTCGGCCATGTAGCCGACGGTGTAGATATGCACCATCAGCGACACGAAACTGACCACCACCATCATCAGCGCGCTGAGCCGATCGATCTGGAATCCGATATGCGCGCCGATACTGCCGATCTGAAACCACGTGTAGATGTTGTGGTTGTAGATCGCAGCCCCGCCCCACACCAGTTGCCAGAACACCCACAGCGACAGACCACAGGCGATGCCCACGCCGAGGATGGTGACGCTGTGCGCGCCGATGCGGCCGATCTGCTTGCGCAGCAAGCCCGCCAGCAGTGCACCGATCAACGGCGCGAGGACGATGGCGAGCAATGTTGAAGTAACAATCATGTAGCGTCCTCAGCCGCGCAAATCATCGAATTCGGCCACATTGATCGTGCGCCGGTTGCGGAACAACAGGGTCAGGATGGCCAGGCCGATCGCCGCTTCGGCCGCCGCCACCGTGAGAATGAAAAACACGAACACCTGCCCCGAGACATCGCCCAAAAACCGCGAGAAGGCGATGAAGTTGATATTGACCGCCAGCAGCATCAGCTCGATCGCCATGAGCAGCACGATCACGTTCTTGCGATTGATGAAAATGCCGGCCACGGCGATGCAGAACAGCACCGCGCCAAGCACGATGTAGTGCGCCAGGGTGATCATGATTTCGCTCCGTCATCGCTGCGTTCCGCCGGCATGCTGACCAGGCGCACGCGATCGCGCGCCACCACGGCGACCTGTTGCGCCGCGCTCTGATGACGCACGCCCGTGCGCTGGCGCAAGGTCAGCGCCACGGCCGCGACGATGCCCACGGTGAGGATCACCGCGGCCACCTCGAACGGCAGCAGATAGTGCGTGTACAGCGCCTGCCCGATCCAGGCGACGTTGGATTCGCCGTGCATGGTCGCAGGATTCGGTGGCGGCGCGACCTGCATGGCGCGCACACCGATCAGCGCGATCATCTCGGCCAGCATGATCAGCGCCACGCCGATGCCCACCGGCAGGTAGCGGATGAAACCCTCGCGCGCCGCGGCGACCTTGATGTCCAGCATCATCACCACGAACAGGAACAGCACCATGACTGCGCCGACGTAAACCACGATCAGCGCAAGCGCCAGGAACTCGGCGTCGAGCAGCATCCAGATGCAGGCGACGCTGAAAAACGTCATCACCAGACTGAGCACCGCATGCACCGGATTGCGCAGGCTGATCACCAGCAGCGCGCCGAGCACGGCGAAAAAAGCGAAGAAATAAAACGCCAGCAGCTGGATGTTCATGGGTATGTCCTCGGCGCTCAGCGGAATGCGGCGTCTTGCGCGCGCGCTGCAGCGATGTCGTTCTCGAAGCGGTCGCCAATGGCCAGCAGCTGCGCCTTGTTGACGATGTTCTCGCCGCGATGCTCGAAGTGATACTCGTGGATGTGCGTCTCGACGATCGAGTCGACCGGGCAGCTCTCCTCGCAGAAACCGCAATAGATGCATTTGAAGAGGTCGATGTCGTAACGCGTGGTACGGCGCTGACCATCGGCGCGCGGCGCCGAGTCGATGGTGATCGCCAGCGCCGGGCACACCGCCTCGCACAGCTTGCAGGCGATGCAGCGCTCCTCGCCATTCGGGTACCGGCGCAAGGCGTGCAACCCGCGAAAGCGGTTCGACTTGGGGATGTGCTCCATGGGGTAACGCATCGTGTACTTGGGCTTGAACAGGTAGCCCATGGTCAGCCCCAATCCCTGGAACAACTCCAGCAGCAGCAGGCTCTTCAGATAGCGGGTAACGCGGCTCATGGCTCAGGCCCCGGGCGTGACGATATGGAAATACTTTAGGCAACCCGCCACCAGCACCCACAGCAGCGCGATCGGAATGAACACCTTCCAGCCCAGACGCATGATCTGGTCATAGCGATAACGCGGGAAACTGGCGCGGAACCACAGGAACAGGAAGCTGATCAGGAACGCCTTGGCCAGCAGCCAGAAGAAGCTGCCATCGCCGATCGCGCCCCAACTGGCGGGAAACGGGCTCATCCAGCCGCCAAAGAAGAAGATCGGCGTGAGGAACGACACCAGGATCATGTTGGCGTATTCGGCCAGGAAAAACAGCGCGAACGCCGCGCCGGAATACTCCACGTGAAAGCCTGCGACGATTTCGCTCTCGCCCTCGGCCACATCGAACGGCGCGCGATTGGTTTCGGCCACGCCCGACACGAAGTACACCACCACCATCGGCAGCAGCGGCAGCCAGAACCAGTGCAGCAACCC
>DZBX01000171.1 GCA_022730075.1 Rhodanobacter sp.
GCCGCGCGCCGGCCGAGTTTGAACAGCCACGCGTACATGGCGACCATCACCAGCACGAAACTGGCACCGCCGATCCACACCGCGGCGTGCGCGAAACCGGGGCCGACCAGTGCCAGCGGCGCGTCCTTGCCCGAGAACACCACCAGCGCGGCCAGCGCCACGCCGATCAGGCTTTCGCCGACGATCATGCCCGAGGCCAGCAGCACGCCGAGCTGCTTGGTGGCCTCGGGTTTGGTGGTGCGCGCGGCGCGGCGATCGAACATCGAGCCGGCGATGGCGCCGATCACCACCATCAGCGTGGTCGAGGTGGGCAGGTAGATGCCCAGGCCCACCGCCAGCGGCGGCAGGCGCGCGGTCTTGCCGCGCCGCGCCAGCAGTTCGTCGAGGACCACGATGACCACGCCGATGGCCGCACCCAGACCGATCATGCTCCAGTCCAGCTTGTGCTCGATCACGCCTTGCGCCAGCGCCGAGATCAGCGCCGCCTGCGGCGCGGCCAGTGCCTGCGCCGGGTTGGTGCCGGGCATGCCGGCAAAACCGTAGGCCTTGAGCAGCAGGTCGAGCACCGGTGGAATCACCGCCGCGCCGGCGATCACGCCGATCACCAGCGCCACCTGCTGTTTCCACGGCGTGGCGTCCACCAGTTGTCCGGTCTTGAGATCCTGCAGATTGTTGTTGGCGATGGTCGCCACCGCGAACACCACCGAGGTGACGAACAGCGCGAACGCCACCAGCGCCGGCTGCGCGCCGGTCGGCAGACTCGGCGCCACACCCAGCACCAGCAGCAGCGCCGCGGCGATGATCACCAGGATGCCCACGCCCGACAGCGGGCTGTTGGACGAACCGATCAGGCCGGCCATGTAGCCGCACACCGCAGAAACGAAAAAGCTCATCAGCACCACGAATACCAGCGCGCCGATCACCAGCAGCGCGATCTGCGCATGCAGGCCCGCGACCAGGCCGAAATGCAGCAGCATCCAGCCGATCGGCAGCAGCGAGATCAGCGTGATCAGCCCGACCAGGCCGATCGGCAGGTCGCGCTCGGTGCGCGGCAGCGTGCTGGCCTGGCCCGACTTGCGCACGCGCGCCGCCGCCATCGCCCCGCGCAGACCGCTGACCACCGGCCGCACCAGCTTGACCAGCGTCCAGATCGCCGCCACGCCGATGGTGCCCGCGCCGACAAAGCGCACGCGCGCCGCCCACGCCGCCTGCGCCACGTCCACCACCGAGCCCGCCGCGGGATGCAGCGCGGTGAACACCGGCACCAGCCCCAGCCAGCCGATCAGCAGACCCAGCAGCATCGACAGCCCGACCCACAGGCCCACCAGATGCCCCACCGCGAACAGCGCGAACGACAGGCTGAAGTCGAATCCGGTCAGCGCGCCCTTGTCACCGATGCGGAAATACGTGGCCACGTTGCCGGCGAAGATGCGCGTCGCCACCACCACCGCGAATCCCGCCGACACCAATGCGCTCAGCGTCACCGCCAGCAGCCCGGCCTTGTTCTCCTTGTCGGCCACGCTGCCGCTGGTCGCGGCGCTGCCCACCTTCAGCACCTCGGCGCAGGCCACGCCTTCGGGATAGGGCAGGTCCGAGCCGGTGACCAGCGCGCGGCGCAGCGGGATCGTGTACATCACGCCGAGGATGCCGCCCAGCGCGCACACGCCGAAACTCATCCAGAACGGAAACCCGCTCCACCAGCCCACCATCACCAGTCCCGGCAGGACGAAGATGATGGCCGACAGCGTGCCCGCCGCCGAGGCCAGCGTCTGCACGATGTTGTTCTCCTGCATGTTGCTGCCGCCCAGGCCCTTGAGCAGCGCCATCGAGATCACCGCCGCCGGGATCGAGGTGGCGAAGGTCAGTCCCGCCTTGAGTCCGAAATACACATTGGCCGCGGTGAACACCAGCGTGATCACGATGCCGAGGAGGATCCCGCGGACGGTCAACTCGCGCGTCGAGGGCGCGGCGGCGGTGGCAGGAATGCTGCGAGTCATGCGCGTGTCCCCTGAAGCATTCAGACTAACCGTGGTGCCGCGCGCCGGATCGCGCGCAGCGTACCTGTTGACCAGGTCGGCGAAATGGTGACCCCGATTCTGTCGCTATTGTCTGTTGCTATTGCGCCCAGGCGCCGCCGATCAAGGCGTCTTGTGCTCGTGCAGGCGCTGCACGATCGCCAGGGAACGCGTCACGTGCTGGATCGGCGAGATGCCGTCCTTTGCGCTGGACATCGACGCCACGACCTTGCCGTCGGGTGCGATCACGAAGGTCGTGCGCGCGAAAAAGCCGTGCGTGATGGTTAGGCCGTGGATGGTCTTGGCCCCTTTCTGCGGCGGATACAGCTTGACCCCGTACAGGGCACCGACGCTGCCGCTGGGGTCGGAGGCGATCGGGAACTTGCCGGCGCAGAAGTTCGGATCGACTTCGAACTTGTTGAGCATCGCGATCGAATTTTCCGATACACCGAGGATGCTCGCCCCGGCCTTGGCGAACTGGGCTGCGTGCGTCGAGAAGGTGTGCGCTTCCAGGTCGCAGCCGCTGGTATAGGCAGCCGGGAAGAAGTAAAGCACGACCGGACCCTTGGCGAGCGCCTGCTTCAGCGCGAAGGTGTAATCGTGTCCCGCAAGCGTGGCGGGCAGCGTGAAATCAGGAGCCGTGACGCCTGGTTCCAGCATCGTCTTGGGCATTGGGGCCGCCAGCGCCGGAAACGCAACCCATGCGACCATCGCGGCAGCCATCAAAGTACCGATCCAGCGTTTGTTCATGGCGGCATACTCCGAGTGAGTGAGATCTTGAGTTTTTGCATCATAGCTTCGGATCCGTGCACGGAGCGTCGAGTGTCGGCCCGTGCGACCGCACCCGCACCCGCGCCGGCCCGGTTTGATGGCTGCATGTGGGCAACCACCCAATCGTGGGCCTAAAACGCCCGAGGTGTCCGGCGCGAGCCTCGCGTAGCGGGTAAGCGTCCAGTTGACTGAGTTGTTGGGTGTCACAGCCCCAGCACCAACCGCAGCCCCTCGTCTATGCGGTGCATGACGCGCTCTGACAAGGACTTGACGCGTAACGTGAGCAGCGTGCGATTGATGGTAAGAACTTGTGACACGTTGACAACCGATGCGCTTGGAAGCCCCGCGTCGGACTTGGTGAGACGCACGTTGCCGGGTGCCTCGGCCAACGCCACATTGGATGTGACCACCGCAACAACGACGGTACTGATGCGACTCTGGTTGAACGGATTGGACTGGATGATGAGTACCGGACGGCGATAGCCCGGCCCCGAGCCCGTAGGCTCGGGCAGCGATGCCCACCACACCTCACCACGCTTCATGACTCAACGACGCGTATTGTGCGGAGGCCAGCGCCGGATCGACTTGAGACCCCGGCCCGTCATAGACGGCATTGAGCTTGGCGGTTACAGCCGAGCTGTTGTGCTTGGCCACGTACTCTGCGAGGGCCTCCGAAAAAACCTGGCTGCGGGGCACGCGCCTTTCCTTGGCCATGCGCTCGGCGGCATTGAAAATCGGGTCTGGAACAGAGATGGCGACTTTCATGCCGGGAAAGTACTACTCAAGTATGACCACTGCAACTGTGACACCCAACGCTTGAAGTAACCGGCGACGCAACCGCGTTGCGGTCTCCATGAGCACTATGACCATCGGCGTGGATTTGGCGAAGAGCATGTTTTCGGTGTGCGCGGTGGATGCCGCCGGACACGTGCAGCGGCGGCCGGATCTCGGGCGTGAGGCGTTTGCGCTGTGGCTGGCGCAGGTGCCGGCCGGCAGCGTGGTGGCGATGGACCCTTCGGACGTCTCAAGGTGTTGCGGCTGATCCCCGAACACCGACGACACCGATGAATGA
>DZBX01000172.1 GCA_022730075.1 Rhodanobacter sp.
CCGGGCGCCAGCGCGCCGTGCAGGTAGCCGCCGTCGGTGACCACCCAGGGTTCGTTGAGAGTGGCCCAGTGGCGTACGCGGCCGTCCAGCGCCTTGAACATCACCTCGGCGTAATCGGCGAACCAGTGCGCGATGTCCGGGTTGAGCCAGCCGCCACGGTCGTCCAGTGCGGCAGGCAGATCCCAGTGGAACAGCGTGGTCAGCGGGGTGATGCCGTGCGCCAGCAGTTCATCGACCAGGCGCGAATAGAAATCGAGGCCCTTGGCGTTGACCGTGCCGCGCCCCTCGGGCAGCACGCGCGCCCAGGCCACGCTGAAGCGATACGCGCGCAGGCCGAGGTCCGCCATCATGCGCACATCCTCGCGCCAGCGCCGATAGTGATCGCAGGCCACGTCGCCGGTGTCGCCGCCGATGGTCAGTCCCGGGGTATGCACGAAACGCTCCCAGATGCTGGGGCCGGCGCCGTCGGCCAGCGGCGAGCCTTCGATCTGATAGGCCGAAGTCGCGGTGCCCCAGAGAAAATGCTCCGGGAAAGTCGTGTCGTGCGGGGTCATGGAGTGGCGTCCGGAGCGTGGCGGATGAGCATGTAAACGGTTACATTGCAGAATAACTGAACGTGCTGCCGCTGGGTAGCGCGCGGTCTGCGGAGAGCGTCGAATGGGCGGGGTAAAGCTCGAAAATGTGCGCAAGGTCTATCCCAACGGCCGCGCGGCGGTCGCCGGCGCCAGCTTCGAGGTGCAACCGGGCGAACTGATCGTATTCGTCGGCCCCTCGGGCTGCGGCAAAACCACCTTGCTGCGCATGATCGCCGGGCTGGAGGAAATCAGCTCCGGCACGCTCAGCATCGCCGGGCGCGTGGTCAACGACCTGCCGCCCAAGGATCGCGACATCGCCATGGTGTTCCAGAACTATGCGCTGTATCCGCACATGAGCGTGGCCGAGAACATGGGCTTCGGCCTCAGGCTGCGCGGCCTGGCGCGCACCGCGATCGAAACCAAGGTGAATGATGCGGCGACCATGCTGGGTCTTGACCAGGTGCTGAAAATGAAGCCGGGGCAGCTCTCCGGCGGTCAGCAGCAGCGCGTGGCGGTGGGGCGCGCGCTGGTGCGTGAGCCCAAGGTTTTTCTGCTCGATGAGCCGCTGTCCAATCTCGATGCCAAGATGCGCCTCTGCATGCGCGTGGAGATCGCGCGCCTGCACCGGCGTCTGGGCACGACGATGATCTATGTCACCCACGACCAGATCGAGGCGATGACGCTGGGCCAGCGCATCGTGGTGCTGAAGGACGGCGTGATCCAGCAGATCGACACGCCGATGCGGCTGTATCGCGAACCGGTCAACCTGTTCGTGGCCGAGTTCCTCGGCAGTCCGGCGATGAACACGCTGCGCGGGATTTATCGCGCGGCCGGATCGGGCAGCATCGAGCTGTCCGCCGACACGCGCATCGCACTGGGCCTGGCGCCGGCGACGCAGGCGCGTCTGGCGGCGTACGATGGGCACAAGATGGTGCTGGGCCTGCGCCCGGAGCAACTGCACCTGGCCGATGCGGCCACGCCGCGCGACTGGCCACGCTGCACTGCGCAGGTGGATGTGGTCGAACCCGTCGGCAGCGAGGTGTTCGTGGAGATGCGCTGGGGTGCCTGCGCGCTTACCGCGCGCCTGCCGCCATCGGTATTGCCCGCGGTGGGCGACAGCCTCGAGCTGAGCTTCGATCCGGCCGCGCTGCATTTTTTCGATGCCGAGAGCGAGCAGCGCATCGCACTGCAATAGCCAGGAACCCGGGACACGGGACGCCGCGTTGCGCGATAGTTGCTGTTCCCGTCATCCCCGGGCGCGTGCAGCGCGAGCCGGGGATCCAGTGCCCGGTCCATGCCATGGCTGGACCCACCTTGCGGGGGCAGGCTCTGCGCGGGCATGGGCGGCGCAGGTGCGTCGGATGCGCGGCGCACGCGCCTGCGGTTTGTCCTCAGCGCGCCGCCATCAGCGCCAGCGTCATGTCCAGCATGCGGTTGGAGAAACCCCACTCGTTGTCGTACCAGCTCAGCACCTTGACCAGGGTGCCGCCCATCACCCGCGTCTGCGTGGCGTCGTAGATGCTGGACAGCGGGTTGTGGTTGAAATCCACCGACACCAGCGGTTGGGTATTGATGCCGAGGATGCCCTTGAGCGCGCCCGTGCTGGCCTCGCGCACGGCGCTGTCGATCTCGTCCTTGCTGGTGGTGCGCGCGGCGACGAAGGTCAGGTCCACCACGGACACGTTGATCGTCGGCACGCGCATGGCGAAGCCGTCGAGCTTGCCGTTGAGCTCCGGCAGCACCAGCCCGACCGCGGCGGCGGCGCCGGTCTTGGTCGGAATCTGGCTCATGGTGGCGCTGCGCGCGCGGCGCAGGTCCTTGTGATAGACGTCGGTCAGCACCTGGTCGTTGGTGTAGGAATGGATCGTGGTCATCAGCCCGTGCACGATGCCGACCTTGCCGTGCAGCACCTTGGCCAGCGGCGCCAGGCAGTTGGTGGTGCAACTGGCGTTGGAGATCACCTGGTGGCCAGCCTTGAGCTGGTCGTGGTTGACGCCCATGAGGAAGGTGCCGTCCACGTCCTTGTCGCCCGGCGCCGAGATGATCACCTTCTTCGCACCCGCGGCCAGATGCGCGCCGGCCTTGGCCTTGGAGGTGAACAGGCCGGTGCATTCCAGCACCACGTCCACGCCCAGCGCGGCCCAGGGCAGTTTGCCCGGATCGCGCTCGGCGCAGACCTTGATGTGGTCGCCGTTGACCACGAGGTCGCCGCCTGCAACGGTCACGCTGCCGGGAAAACGTCCGTGCGCGGTGTCGTACTGGGTGAGGTGGGCGTTGGTTTCGGCGTCGCCCAGATCGTTGATCGCGACGATCTGAATCGCGTCGGTGCGATTGGCCTCGTACAGCGCGCGCAGGATGTTGCGGCCGATGCGGCCGTAACCGTTGATGGCGACCTTGATGGGCATGACGAGCGTCCTCGGGCGGATGGCGGAAACGCGATCTTATCGGCAACGTGACCTTCGGGCGATGTGCCGCCGCGCGCCGCGATGCCACACTGGCACGCATCGATCCGGAGACTTCGCATGCGCTTGATCCATCGCGGCACCCTGCTGTGCTTCGGTCTGCTGGCCACCGCGCCGGCCTTCGCCTGGGGTCCGCTGGGGCACCGCATCGTGGCCGATCTGGCCAGTGCGCAGCTGACGCCCGCAGCGCGCGCGCAGGTCGATGCGCTGCTGGCCAGCGAGCACGCGCAAAGCCTGGCCGACATCGCCAACTGGGCCGACACGCTGCGCGACGATCCGGCGCAGGCCGCGCTGGGCAAGGCCACCGCGCCGCTGCACTACGTCAACATGCACGGCTCCTGCGAGTACAAACCCGCGCTCGACTGCCCCGACGGCCAGTGCGTGGTTGGCGCCATCAACCATTACGCCGCGATCCTGGGCAACCGCGGCCTGCCGGCAGCCGAGCGTGCGCAGGCGCTGAACTTCGTCGTGCACTTCGTCGGTGACGTGCACCAGCCGCTGCATGCCGGCTACTTGCAGGACCGCGGCGCCAACGATTACCAGGTGCAATTCGAGGGCCAGGGCAGCAACCTGCATCGCGTGTGGGATTCGGGTCTGCTGTCCACGCGCCACATGGATGCGCCCGATTACACCGCGCTGCTGCAGAAGCAGGGCCCGGTGGCGCTGCCGGCGCCGATCGCGCCGCTGGACAATCCGCCCGCGCAGTGGGCGGAGCAGTCGTGCCAGGTGGTGATGGATGAGGGCGTGTACCCCG
>DZBX01000173.1 GCA_022730075.1 Rhodanobacter sp.
TTGACATTTCATTCCTATTCCAAGGAACGCCTTGAACAAAAATCCAATGACAGCAGGGAGGGGTATGCGAAGGATCGACGCCAGTTTTGGCCGGGCGCCGTCCCATCGGGAGCGGCGGCGAATGTTCCGGCCCCGCTGATGACGGCACCCGGCCCTGCCGCCCACGCGTTGCCGCCGTCCGAGGGCATTGCAGGCGAAACCCGGATCGAACGCGATCCCGGTCTTGCCGCGCTGATCCTGATCGCGCAGTTTCACAACATCCCGGCGGACGCCGCGTCCATTCGTCACCAGCTCGGGCGCCCCACTGGATCGTTGAGCCCCACCGATCTCCAGCTCGCCGCCAAAGGTCTTGGACTCAAGGTGCGTGGGGTCCGTGTGCGTCCCGAGCGTCTTGCGCACACGCCGTTGCCGTGTCTGGCGCTCAATAGCGATGGGCATCACTTCGTCCTCGCCCGGGTCGACGACGCCAAGGCGCTGATCTTCGACCCCGCCACCGGGCAGAACCAGATCCTCACGCGCCAGCAGCTTGATGCGCGCTGGGACGGAGCGGCCCTGCTGTTCGCTTCCCGCGCCTCGCTGTCCGGCGAGTTGGCGCGCTTTGACTTCTCCTGGTTCATTCCTGCGGTGGTCAAGTACCGTCGCCTGCTGCTCGAAGTCTTCGGGCTCTCCTTGGTGCTGCAGCTCTTCGCCCTGCTCACGCCGCTGTTCTTCCAGGTCGTGGTCGACAAGGTGCTGGTCAACGGCGCGCAGTCCACCCTGATGGTCATCGGCATCGCCTTCGCCGCCAGCTCCGTCTTCGAGGTGGCCTTGAGCGGGCTGCGCACCTACGTCTTCTCCCACACCACCAACCGCATCGACGTCGAACTGGGTGCCCGGCTGTTTCGGCACCTGCTGAACCTGCCTTTGCCCTACTTCGGCGCGCGCCGGGTGGGCGACACCGTGGCCCGGGTGCGCGAACTGGAGAGCATCCGCAACTTCCTCACCGGCCAGACCCTCACCTCGGTGATCGACGTGCTGTTCTCCGGCGTGTTCCTCGCCGTCATGCTGTTGTATAGCTGGCAACTCACCCTACTGGTGGCGTTGTCCCTGCCGGTGTACGTGTTCATCTCGGCCCTGCTGGTGCCGTTCCTGCGTACGCGGCTGAATGAGAAGTTCGCCCGCGGCGCCGACAACCAGTCCTTCCTGGTCGAGACGGTGTCGGGCATCGAGACCATCAAGTCCATGGCCGTGGAGCCCCAGTTCACCCACCACTGGGACAAGCAACTCGCCAGCTATGTCAGCGCCGGATTCCGCGTCACGACCCTGGCCAATCTCGGCCAGCAACTCATCGGACTCATCGGCAAGCTGGTCAACGTCGGCATCCTGTGGTGGGGCGCCCAGCTCGTCATTTCCAATCGGCTTTCAGTGGGGGAACTGGTCGCCTTCAATATGCTGGCCGGGCGGGTGTCGGCGCCCATCCTGCGCCTGGCCCAGCTTTGGCAAGACTTCCAGCAGGTGGGCATCTCCATGCAGCGCCTGGGCGACATTCTCAACACCCGCACCGAGGTCACGCAGAATCGCCAGGCCCTGCCACAGGTGCACGGCAAGATCGCCTTCGAGAATGTGACCTTCCGCTACACGCCTGACGGCCCGCTGGTGCTCAAAGGCATCCATCTGGAGATCGCCCCTGGCGAGATCATCGGCATCGTCGGGCGCTCGGGTTCGGGCAAGAGCACGCTGACCAAGCTGCTGCAGCGCCTGTATCTGGCCGAGTCCGGACGCATCCGCATCGACGACATCGACCTGGGGCTGGCCGACCCCGCCTGGCTGCGCCGCCAGGTCGGCGTGGTGCTGCAGGAAAACCTGCTGTTCAACCGCAGCATCCGCGACAACATCGCCCTGACCCAGCCCGCCATCAGTCTCGATGCGGTGATCCAGGCCGCCAGGCTCGCCGGTGCGCACGACTTCATCGGCGAACTCCCCGAGGGCTACGACACGCGCGTGGGCGAACATGGCGCCAACCTCTCCGGCGGACAACGCCAACGCATCGCCATCGCCCGCGCCCTGGTGAGCAATCCGCGCATCCTGATCTTCGACGAAGCCACCAGTGCGCTGGACTATGAGTCCGAGCGCATCATCCAGGAGAACATGCGCGCCATCTGCCTGGGGCGCACGGTCATCATCATCGCCCACCGGCTGTCGGCCGTGCGCATCGCCCACCGCATCGTGGCGATGGACAAGGGGGTGATCATCGAGATGGGATCGCATGGCGACCTGGTCGACCAGGACGGCTACTACGCCGGCATGGTCAGGATGCAGGCGGCTTGACCATGACATCGCGCTGGCACGCCTTCACCAACCTGTGGCACCGCTACGCGCAGGTGTTTCGTGCCTCCTGGCAAATTCGCCACGAACTCAGCGGACCCCAGCGTCAAGCGCATGAACTGGCCTTCCTGCCTGCCCATCTGGAACTGGTCGAAACGCCCGTCCATCCCGCGCCGAAGTGGACCGCGCGCCTGATCGTGCTGTTCGCCGCGCTCACGGTGCTGTGGGCCGTGGTCGGCAAGATCAATGTCGTCACCACCGCCCAGGGCAAACTCGTGCCCGTGGGGCAGGTGAAGGTGGTGCAGTCCATGGACACCGGCACGGTGCGCAGCATCCTGGTGCGCGATGGTCAACAGGTCCGCGCTGGTCAGCCGCTGATTGAGCTGGATGCCACCCAGGCCAGCGCGGATCGTGACAAAGCTCAGGAGGCGCTGACTGAAGCTGAGATCAATGCGGCGCGGGCCCAAGCGCTGCTGCAGGCACAGGCCAGCGCCCATGCGCCCACCGTGGCGAAGGTCGCCAGCGCCCCGCTGGAAGATCAATCCGCCTGCGAGCAACTCGCCGATGCGCAGTACAACGCCCTGCAGGAGAAACTCGCCAGCCAGCAGGCCGAGCTCTTGCACCGCCAGGACCAACGGGCCGCCACCCAGGCCGAGGTGGCCAAGCTGACCCAAACCGCACCTTTGGCCGCCGAGGTGGCGCAATCCTATGCGTCGCTGGTGAAGGACAGCTATGTCGCGCGGCAAGACTACCTGCAGAAGAAGCAGGACAGCATCGACCAGCAGGGCCAGCTCGCGGTGCAGCGCAGCACGGCCCAAGCACTGCAGGCGGCCATCGTGCAGCAGCAGCGCGACATCGCCGCCACCTCGGCGCAGTTCCGCCAGGATCAACTCGATCTGCTCAATAAATCACAGGAGCAGGAACAGCAGGCCCGGCAGGACCTCGACAAGGCCCAGCAGCGCACCAGCCGCCTCGTCCTGCGGGCGCCCGTAGCCGGCACGGTGCAGCAGCTTTCCATCTTCACCGTGGGTGGTGTGGTCACCCAGGCCAAACCGTTGATGGAGATCGTGCCGGACGACACCCTGGAGGTGGAGGCCAAGGTATCCAACAAGGACATCGGCTTCGTGCAGCCAGGACAAAGCGCGGCGGTGAAGCTGGAGACCTTCTCCTTCACCCGCTATGGCTATTTGCATGGCGCGGTGCGCCAGGTCTCCAACGACGCCGAGACCACCAAGAAGCAGACCCTGGTGTTCCCGGTGCGCATCCACCTCGACGCCAACCGCATGTGGGTGGACGGCCACTGGGTCCATCTGTCTCCGGGGATGGCGGTGACGGTGGACATCAAGACCGGGCGGCGCAGCGTGGCGGACTACTTCCTCAGCCCACTGATGAAAACAGCGGAGGATAGCTTGCATGAACGGTGATTTCATCAAGCGGTCAACACCTATCCACATCCGCTCGCAA
>DZBX01000047.1 GCA_022730075.1 Rhodanobacter sp.
ATGCGTGACGTGCTGCTGCAGATCGGGCAGGTGCTGACGGTGCTGTTGCTGGCGCCGTTGCTGCAGGGTTTCATCCTGCGCTACGAGGAGCGCGTGCAGCGCGCCGATGGCCCCGGCCTGCTGCAGCCCTGGCGCGATCTGCGCAAGTTGTTCGGCAAGCAGACGGTGCTGCCGGATTCGGCCAGCTGGGTGTTCGTGGCGGCGCCGTTCGTGGCGTTCACCGCGATGCTCACCGTGCCGATCCTGATCCCGGTGCTCACCAACTATCCGCTGCCGTTGTCGGACATGGGCGACATCCTCGGCGGCGGCCTGATCCTCACCCTGGGTTCGTTCTTCATCAACCTGGCCGGCATGGACTCGGGCAGCAGCTACGGCGGCATGGGGTCGGCGCGCACGGTGCTGATCGGCATCCTCGCCGAGCCCATCCTGATCCTGGTGTTCGTCGGCATCACGCTGATGGCGCGGTCGATGCTGCCGTTCGTGGTCAACCACGAGCTGGTGCAGCACGCGGAGGTGTACTGGAGCCCGGCGCACCTGTTCCTGGTCGCGGCGTTCTTCGTGCTGCTGCTGGCCGAGACCGACCGCCTGCCGATCCACTCGAGCACGCATATCGAGGTGTACATGATCGAGGAAGCGCGCGTGCTGGAGTATTCCGGCCCGCTGCTGGCGCTGCTGAAGTGGGCGGGGATGATGAAGCAGTTCATCCTCTACACGATTTTCGCCAACGTGTTCATCCTGCCCTGGGGGCTGTCGGCGCAGGGCAGCGCGATCGGCGTGCTGGGCACGCTGGGTGCCATCGCGCTCAAGTTCGCGATCATCGCCTGTGCGGTGATCGGCGTGGAGACGGTGCAGTCGCGCCTGCGTTTCTACCGCTACCAGGAGCCACTGGCGGCGGCCTTCGTGTTTGCCGTGTTGGCGATGGTCGCCAACCAGATCCGGTGATGCCATGGTTGCCTTGCACCTGAGTCCGCTGCTGGCCTCGATCTTCAGCCTGATCGCCATCGGCGCGCTGCTGTTGTCCTTCGTGATGCTGGGCTCGCGCTGGCTCAAGGACTACATGCTGGCCTTCGCCGTGCAGTCGTGGCTGATCGCGATCCTCTCGGCGCTGATGGGTTGGGCCGGCGGTTATACCGAGCTGTATTTCGTCGCCGTGCTGACCGCGCTGTTCCGCGGCCTGGTGTTGCCGATGATGTTGCTGTGGGTGCTCAAGCGCCTGCATGTCAACCGCGAGCTGCACGAGATCGTGCAGCCGTCCACGGCGCTGGTGATCGGCGCGGTGCTGGTGATCTTCGGCGTGGTGGTGGCGTACCGCATCGGCCACGCGCTGGACATCGAGACGCGCGTGGTGCTGCTGGCGCTGACGGTGATGTTGTCGATCAAGCTGATCGGTTTCCTGATGCTGGCGATCCGGCGCGAGGCGGTGAGCTCGATCCTCGGCATCCTGATGCTGGAGAACGGCATTTTCCTGGGCTCGCAGATCCTGGTGCCGGGCATGCCGCTGATGATCGAGCTGGTGCTGCTGTTCGACCTGCTGGTGGCGGTCACCTGTTTCGCGGTGCTGGTGAGGTATCTGATGGCCTCGGTCGGGGCCACCGGCAGCCAGGCGCTGCAGAAGCTGGTGGGTTGAGATGAGCGCCTCCACGCTGATCATCGTGCTGCTGGCGGCGCCGCTGGTGTCGGTGCTGTGGTCGCTGCTGGTGCGGCGCGCGATGCAGTGGGTCAACCTGCTGGCGGCGCTGGTGTGCTTTCCGGTCAGCATCCTGTTGCTGATCGGCGCGACCGCGCCGCGCATCTACTTCGAGCAGATGCTGTACGTGGATCGCATCGGCGCCTGGGTGCTGATGTGCGTGGCGGTGGTTTACCTGCT
Source organism: Rhodanobacter sp. (assembly GCA_022730075.1). Taxonomy (GTDB): domain Bacteria; phylum Pseudomonadota; class Gammaproteobacteria; order Xanthomonadales; family Rhodanobacteraceae; genus Metallibacterium. The sequence goes on from DZBX01000047.1 coordinate 1,868, forward strand.
GGCCTCGTTCTTCGCCGTGGACTACATGCGCCACGGCGAGGATGCCAGGCGGCTGCCCAATTTCTACGCGCTGTTCGCGCTGTTCGCCTGGACCATGTTCGCCGCGCCCATGGCCAACATGATCGGCGTGTACTGGATCGGCATCGAGATGACCACGCTGGTGAGCACGTTCCTGGTCGGCTACGAGCGCCGCGCCGAAAGCATGGAAGCGGCATGGAAGTACATCATCATCGTCTCCGGCGGCATCAGCATCGCGCTGTTGGGCACGGTGTTGCTGTACTGGGGTGGCACCTTCGTGCTGGGGCCAACCTACACGCTGGACTGGTCGACGCTGGACGCGATCGCGCCGAAGATGCCGGCGGTGCTGCTGCAGTTGGGTTTTCTCCTGGCGCTGGTCGGTTACGGCGTCAAGGCCGGTCTCGCGCCGATGCACACCTGGCTGCCGGATGCGCACAGCGAAGGCCCGGCGCCGGTGTCGGCGATGCTCTCCGGGGCGCTGCTGAATTGCGCGATGCTCGGCATCGTGCGCTTTCTCGCGGCCACCGACATCGCCGGACATGGTGTCTGGCCGCATCGCATCCTGATCGCGCTGGGCGTGGCCTCGCTGGTCGTCGGCGCGCTGTTCATCATGCGCCAGCGCGGGCTCAAGCGCATGCTGGCGTATTCCAGCGTCGAGCACATGGGCGTGATCGCGCTGGGTTTCGGTTTCGGCGGCCTGCTGGGCGTGTTCGGCGCGCTGTATCACATGCTCAATCACAGCATCAACAAGACGCTGATGTTCATCGGCGCGGGCAGCGCGGTGCATCGTTACGGCACGCATGACATGCAGCAGATGCGCAACCTGCCAGTGGCGATGCCGGGCCTCGCCTGGCTGTGGCTGGCCGGCGCGGTGGCCATCACCGGCGCGCCGCCGTTCGGTTTGTTCCGCAGCGAGCTGAGCGTGTTGATGGCAGGCTGGATGCACGGCGGCACGCGCTGGGTGGCGGTCCTGTTCCTGCTGCTGCTGATCGTGATCTTCATCGGGTTTCTCAACCACTTCCGGCAGATGTACGTGCCCAGCGAGGCGCCGGCGCCGGAGGGTCCACTGCCCGGGGTGATGACCTGGATCCCGATGCTGCTGGCGGTGGCCGCGCTGCTGCTGCTGGGTCTGTGGTGGCCGCCGCTGTTCACGCTGTGGTTCGGGCAGATCGCGCATCAGCTGGGGGCCGTGTCATGAGCGCCGCCATGCTGGTGTTGCATCTGCATGCCGGGGACATTCCCGGCAGCATCGAGCATCTGCTGGCGCAGGGTGGGCGCATGCAGATGGTGTATGCGACACACATTGATGGCCGCGAGGAGGCCTGCTATCTCGCCGCGCCCGGTGCCGGCAAGCCCTTCGAACTGTGGCGCGTGGAGGTGCCGCCCGGCGGGCTGCCGAGCATGGCCGCGCACGTGCCGCTGCTGGGCTGGTACGAGCGCGAGATGCAGGATCTGTCCGGTGTCGGCGTGGTCAACCACCCCGAGCCGTTTCCGCTGGTGATCGAGCGCGGCGCCGCGCCGGCGCCATTCACGCAGACGCCCGGCGCCGCGCGCTTCGCGGCGCCGCACGTGCTGCCCGAGGTCACTGGCGACGACGTGCAGGAACTGGATTTCGGTCCGATCCGCGCCGACGTGTTCGAATCGGCGCAATTCCGCTTCTTCTACATCGGCGAGCGCATCTTGCGTTATCAGCCGCGTTTGTTTCTCAAGCATCGCGGCATGGAAAAGCGCTTCGAAGGCCTCGCGCCGGATGCCGCGGTCGTCTTCGCCGAGCGTGTTTCCGGCGTCGGCGCGCTGGCGCATGCGCTGGCCTTCTGCCAGGCCATCGAGGATGCGGCCGGCGTGCAGGCGCCACCGCGCGCGCGCGCCTGGCGCAGCGTGCTGGGCGAGATGGAGCGCGTGTACAACCACCTGCATTACCTCGGCGCGCTGGCGGATGCGACCACGCTCAAGGTGGGTCAGGCGGAGGGCCGCCTGCTCGAGGAACAGGCCAAGCAACTGGCGGCGCGCGCGTGCGGTCAGCGCCTGCTGATGAACGTGCTGCGTCCCGGCGGTCTGCGCCGTGATCTGGTCTTGCCGGCGGACTTCACCACGCACCTCGACAAGCTCGAAGCGGCCAGCCTGCGCTACCTCGACCAGCTCGAACGCACCTCGACCTTCCTCGATCGTCTGCATACCACGGGGCCGTTGCCGCACACGCTGGCCTTCGATCAAGGCGCCACCGGACCGGTCGAGCGCGCCTCCGGACTGGATCGCGATCTGCGTCGCGATCATCCCTATGCGGCGTATGCCGAGCATCCGCCGGAGGTGGCCTTGCACCGGGATGGCGATGCCTACGCGCGCTACCGCGTGCGCTGTGACGAATTGCGCGCGGCGTTCGCGTTGCTGCGGCGTCTGCTCGACGAGCTGCCCGCGGGCGCGGTGCATGTGCCCTGCGCCGCGCCTGCCGATGGCAGCGGCCTGGGCTGGGCCGAGTCGCCGCGCGGCTCGGTGTACTACGTGGTGCATCTGGACGCGCACGCGCGCCTGGCACGGGTGAAGATCAAGTCGCCCTCGTATTCGAACTGGCGCGTGTTTCCGTACACCGTGCATGGCAGCAACATGATGGATTACGCCATCAATGAGGCCAGCTTCGGCAGCACCATCGCCGGCTGCGACCGCTGAGGACCGGATCATGGCGCTATGGACATTCTTCGGACTGGCGCGCGGCCGCGCCACCAGCGACTGGCCCGAGGGCGATGCGCAGGCCGCCGGCCAGCACGGCGTGCAGGGCATGCCGCGCGTCACCGCGCAGGCCTGCGCCGAATCCTGCGCGGCCTGCGTGGCGGCGTGCCCCACCGACGCGCTGCGTCTGGCCGAGGTGCCCGACGGCGCGGACGTCGCGCCGCAACCGGGCATCGCGCTGGACTACGGCCGCTGCATCGCCTGCCAGCGCTGCGTCGAGGTGTGTCCCACGGGCACGCTGCAGGCCAGTGACGAATGGGCGCTGGCCACGCGCACGCGCGCCGATCTGCGGTTTGATCCGCAACAGGCGCCATCCGCGCACGACGCCCTGGCAGCGGAACTGCAAAACACCATCGCGCGCCGCTTCCGGCACAGCCTGCATATCCGCCATGTCGATGCCGGTTCCTGCAACGGTTGCGAGTCGGAGCTGCAGGCGCTGATGAATCCGTTCTACAACCTGCACCGGCTGGGGATTTTCTTCACCGCCTCGCCGCGCGCGGCCGACCTGCTGCTGGTCACCGGCACGGTCACCGAACCCATGCGCGAGCCGTTGCGTGCCGCCTGGGAGGCGATGCCCGAGCCGAAGTGGGTGATGGCGATGGGCGCCTGCGCGATCAGCGGCGGCATGGCGCGCGAGGGCTACGCCGGCGGCAGCGGCTTGCAGGGGCTGATTCCGGTGGATGTGTACCTGCCAGGCTGCGCGCCCAATCCGGCGGCGATCATGCACGCGTTGCTGCTGCTGCTCGGGCGCAGCGAGCAGCATCTGCACGGAGGACGCCACGATGGCTGAATTGTTCACCCTGGCGGTGCTGACGCTGCTGCTGGCAGTCGTCGTGGCCATCGTGCTGCCATGGCCGGGCCTGACCCGCGCGCTGGCGGTGCTGGGCGGCATCGCCCTGATCATCGCCTGCGCGGGTGCGCTGGTCGGCGCCGAGCATCTGCGTCTGGCCGGCGTGTCGGCGACGCATTTCGCGCTCGATGGGGCTGGTCTGTGGCTGGGTCTGTTCGGCGCGATCCCGGCGACGCTGGCGCTGGCGCTGGGCAGCCCGGCGGCCCGCTTGCGCGTGTGGTACGTGGGCGCGATCGCGGCCATTCTCGGCGCGCTGGGCGTGATGGGCGTGCACGGTGGCGTGGCGTTTCTGATCGCCTGGGAGCTGATGAGCCTGGGCGGCGCGCTGATGCTGCTGTCCGAGCGTCTGGGCATCGGCGAGGACGGCGGCCATGCCACGCTGCTGATGCTGGGCCTGCTGGAAGTCGGTGCGGTCGCGCTGCTCGCGGGCTGGCTGAGTTTCGCGCTGCTCGGCGGCGGCATGGCCATGGATGGATTCGCGGCGGGGCTGATCGGTCTCCCGGGCGCGGCCGTGATCGGTCTCGGCCTGCTGATGCTGATCGGATTCGGCGCCAAGCTCGGCCTGCTGCCATTCTACGAATGGTTCGCCGGCGCCTACGCCAGCGGCAGCGGTGCCAGCGCCAGCCTGTTGTCCGGCATCGTGCTCAACGCCGCGTGGTTCGCGCTGGCGCGCGCGCTGCTGGTGTGGCTGCCGCCGGATGAAACGCTCGGCATCATCACGCTGGCGGTGGCTGCGTTCAGCGCCATCCTCGCCGTGCTGTATGCGCTGCAGGCCGACGACTGGCGCCAGCTGCTGGGGCTGTCCTCGGCCGAGAATGCCGCCATCGCCACGCTGATGCTGGGCGCGGCGATGATTTTCCGCAGCGCCGGCCTGGCCGAGCTGAGCATGCTGGCCTGGCTGGTGGGCCTGCTGCACCTTGCCGCGCACAGCCTGTCCAAGGGCGCGCTGCTGCTGGGTGCCGATGGCGCCTACCGCGTGCGCGGAACCTATCGACTGCAGCAGTCGGGTCTGTTGCGCGCCAGCCTGTGGACTTTCGGGGTGGGCATCGTGTTCGCCGGCATGAGCCTGGCCGGCATGCCGCCGCAGGCGGGCTTCGTCAGCGAGTGGTTCGCTTTCCAGACCCTGTTCCAGAATTTCCAGGTGCCGGATCTGGCCGGGCGTCTGGCCCTGTCGCTGGGCGGCGTCGGTCTGGCGCTGACCGCGGCCCTGGCCTTCGCGACCTTCATCAAGGTCATCGGTCTCGGCACGCAGGGCGAGCCCGACGCGAGCACCGCGCCGGTGCCGCGCGGGCATGCCCTGGCCGTGGGCCTGCTCGGCGTGCTGGTGCTGGCGCTGGCGGTGGGTCTGCCGTGGTGGCTGTATGCGCTGGATCCGGTGGCGCAGCACTGGTTCGCGCAGTCGGCGATGCAATTGCGCAGCGGCTTGTTGCTGGTGCCGTTGAACGCGCACTTCGCCTTCATCTCGCCGACGTTGCTGGTCATCGTGATGCCGCTGCTGGCGCTGCTGCCGATCGCGCTGGCGTTGTGGTCCAGGCGGCGCCACGGCGTGCGCCGTGCCCCGGTCTGGTTCGGCGGCAACCCGCCATCGCCGCGCGCGGCGACCACCGCGCTGAGCTACTCGCACGCGGTGCAGGTGTTCTACAGCTTCATCTACCGGCCGCGCCTGGACATGGAGCACGAGCACGTCGAGCGCGAGTACTTCGTGCGCCGGCTCAGCTTCGAGCAGCGCATCGCGCCGCTGTTCGAGTCGCGCCTGTTCCGCCCGCTCACGCGCATGGTGTGGTGGTTGTCGGACCGCATCGCCGTGCTGCAGTCGGGCGACATGAACCTGTATCTGGCGCTGATCGGCGTGCTGTTGATCATCGTGCTGGGCGTGGGCGTGATTTGACTGGCCTGCACCGTAGCCGGCATGTCGCGCTCAGGCGGCGCGCGCCAGATGCGCGGTACTGTTGAGCAGGGCGATGCGGTAGCCGCCATCGGCGCGCACCTCGACCCGATTCACCGCGGTCGGATCCTGGCGCAGGCTGGCATAGTGGGACATCGGTGCATTCAGCAGGTGCAGGATCAGCACGCGGATCACCGCATCGTGGGTGACCAGCGCCACGCAGCCACCGGCGTGGTGGCGCTGGATGGCATGCAGCGCACCCATCACGCGCACCTCGACCTGACGCAGGGTTTCGCCGTCCGGCGGCGGGTTGATGCCAGGGTCGTGTTTCCAGGCGCGGAATGGTTCGGGATCGCGTGCCGCGGCCTCGGGATGGGTCAGCCCGGTCCAGCGCCCGTAATCGCAGTCGGTCAAATCCAGGTTCGCCTGCACCTGCAGCGCCAGCGGGGTGGCGATGGCGTTGGCGGTGTCGAGGCAGCGCGACAGCGGGCTGGAGTAGATCGCGCCGACCGCGAAGTGATCGCGCACCCATTCGCCCATCGCGTGCGCCTGCACCTTGCCCAGATCGGTGAGCGCCAGATCCATGCGCCCGCGAAAGCGCGGCGGATCGATGCCGGGTACTTCGCCGTGACGGATCAACAACAGTTCGAGACTCATCGTGGTTCTCCTCGTGTGCGCGCTGCCGCCGATGCCGACGACTCGGCCGCGCACGATGGTTGAAGTTTCAGCTCTTGGGGTGCGGCACGGTGGCGCCGAATTCGACTTGCGCACGGCTCCAGAACAGCGGCGCCTTGTCCTCCTCGGCCAGCGCGATCAGGGTGTCGGCCTCGTCCTTGCTCACCACGAACTCGACCAGCACGGTGAGGTCCGCGGCCATCTCGAAAAACGCCTGTTCGTGCAGGCGCCCATGCCGCCCGAAGCCGGCGATGGCGCGGAACGCCGAGCCGCCGTGGATGCCCGCGCGTTTGGCTTCTTCCAGCAGCCACTCGTACAGCAGCTTGCCGCGGTGCTTCTGGTTTTCGTGCATGTAGAAACGCAATGCGCAACCGACCATGTCGACTCTCCTCTCAGTGTCGCGTCAACAACCGGCCCAAGCCGAGACCGGCCAGGCAGAAACCGATGCCGCCCAGAAGATGGATGGCCGTATGCAGCAGGGCCCAGTCCCATTGCCCGCGCATCCACAGCGTCACCGATTCGGCGTCGAAGGTGGAAAACGTGGTCAGGCCGCCGAGAAACCCGGTGGCGATCGCAAGGCGCAATTCCACTGGCAGGCCCATGTACGGCGGGAAATTGCTGATCACGATGCCCATCAGGAAACCGCCCAGCAGATTGGCGGCCACGGTGCCCAGCGGCAGCGTGGGAAACAGTGGATTCAGCATCAGCGCGAAGGCGTAGCGCAACCACGCGCCCAGGGCGGCGCCGATACCGATACCGGCAAGTGCAGTCGGATTCATCGTGCTCCTCGAAAAGTGGCCGTTTCATTCACCCACGAAAATACCTGCCGCGCCGATCGGATCGGTACAGCAGGCATCATCAACCGGTGTGGGGTGGTTCGGCCTCGCGGCCGGGAGGAATGCCTTCTCCCTAGTGAAAATTGGACCCGCGCGTGCGGCAAAAGTTCACGCGCCGCCGTTGCCGGTGGAACCCATCAGCGCCTTCAGCAGGGCGTTCATTTCCTCGCGCGTGCCGTTGACGCTGAGCTGGTGCTCGCGCTGGAAATCCAGGCCGATGTTGAGGGTCACCGCCGCGCCGAGGTCGTTGCCTTCCTCGTCCAGGCGCTGGTAAGTCTCGGGCTTGCCGATCAGCGCCACGCGCGCGGCATCGATCAGGCGTCCATCCGGCAGTTTGATCCAGCGCTGCATGGTTCATCTCCCCAGGATCGTCACGGCGATCGTGCCGGGCCATGATAGGTGCGCATGGCGCGCGCCGCCAAGCGCATTGCAAGCTCAGATCCAGAACGCCACGCCCAGCGCCAGCAGCAGCGCGGCCAGCGCGTAGGCGACATAGCCGTTGAGCTTGCCGTGGTGCATGGCGGCGAAGGCGTCGGCGATGCGTCGCGCGCCACCCAGCAGCGGCCCGAACAGCCAGCGATCCAGCGCGTAGGGCTGGCGCTCGGTGCGCTTGATGCCGGCGCGGAACTGGTGCGCGACGGTCTGCTCCTCCACCTGCGCCGCGTTGGGCGCGACCACCGCCGCGAAAATCACCCGCGCCGGGTTGCCGAAGCCGGTGGCGGTGTAGGTGAGCTGCGGCTGCAGTTCGGGCAGGCCGCCGTCCCAGGCGCGCTGGCGCGCCAGACGCCGCGTGCGCGTGAAGGCGCGCACCACCAGCCACAGCACCAGCAGGCCCAGCACCAGCGCGATGTCCAGAAACGCCGGTGCGGCGGCAAACGCCACCGGGCTGGCCGCATCGCCGCGGTGCATCAGCACCAGACCCGGCGGCGGCAGCAGGCTGCTGCCGAGCTGCGCGCCCAGAGCGTGGAAGCTGGCGACGAAATCGCCGGGCAGGGCGCTGCCCGGCGCGTAGAACGGCGGCACCAGCGCGCCGCCGCCGCCGTGCAGCCCGAGCGTGCCGACCACCGTGCCCAGGCCGGCGACGATGTAGGTCGGCAACAGCCCCAGCGCGATGCAGCCCGCCGCCAGCAGCACCAATGCCCCGCGCATGCTGGCCGGCAGCGGCCGCGCCTGCTGTGCCGCCGCGCTGCGCGGCATGCCCAGGAACGCCATGGCGAACAGGCGCGTGAACGCCGACAGCGCCAGGCCCGCGGTGAGGGCCATCAGCGCGCCGGCGACGACGAAGGCCAGCCGCACCGGCACCGATGCCAGTTCGGCGCTGCGCAGCAGGCTCTGGATCAGCAGCCATTCGCTGGCGAAGCCGCCGGTGGGCGGCAGCGCGGCCAGCATCATGCAGCCGGCCAGGCAGGCCGCCGCCAGCCATGGCAGGCGGTGGATCAGCCCGCCCAGCGCATTGAGATCGCGCGTGCCGGTGGCGGTGTCCACCGCGCCGGCCGAAAGGAACAGCAGGCTCTTGGCGATGGAATGGTTGAGCAGGTGCAGCAGCGCGGCGATCAGCGCCATCGCCGCGAACACCGGCTGATGCAGCGCGCGGAAGATCAGCGCCGCGCCGATGCCCATGGCCACCAGGCCCATGTTCTCGATGGTGCTGTGCGCCAGCAGGCGCTTGAACTCGGTCTCGATGGTGGCGTAGAGGATGCCGATGATCGCGCCCAGCGCGCCCACCAGCAGCACGATGACCCCGGCCGCCGGCATGACCACCGGCAGCAGATCGGCATTGACGCGCACGATGCCGTAGATGCCGAGGTTGACGATCACGCCCGACAGCAGCGCCGAAGCGGGCGCCGGCGCCACCGGATGCGCGCGCGGCAGCCAGCCCATGCTGGGAAACAGTCCCGCCTTGACGCCGAAGCCGAAAAAGCTCAACGCGAAAATGGCCCAGGCCAGGCCCGCACCCATGCCCGCGGCGTGGGCGGCGATGACATCGAACTGCGTGCTGCCGGCGTGTGCCGCCAGCAGCAGCAGCGCCACCAGCTGCAGCAGCGCGCCGGCCTCGCTGGCCACCAGCATGATCAGCCCGGCTTTCGGCGTGGCGTCGTGCAGGTGCTCGAAATTCACCGCCAGATAGCACAGCGCGGACATGATCTCCCAGGCGAACAGGAAACCGAACACGTCGCGCGTGGCCAGCGTCAGGCCGATGCTGGCCAGCAGGAACAGTGCGATGCCGGCGGCGCCGGCGGTGCGGTAGTGCGCCGCGTAATGGCGCAGATAGCGCGCACTGAACAGGAACACCGGCACCGCCACCAGCCCGGTGATGAGCAGGAACCAGGCCGACAGGCGATCGACGCCCAGCGTCAGCCGTCCCAGCGCCGGCAGCTGCCACAGCGGCAACTGCCACACCGCACCAGCCAGGCCCTGCGCGGCGCTGACGATCAGCGCCACGCCGGCGAGCATGCCGAAACCCGTGGCGACCACGGCGGCATGGCGCTCGCGCACCAGCAGCGTGAGCACGCCGCCGCCCACGCACAGCGCGAGAAAGACGAGGAAGGCGATCATGGCGCGGGCTCTCCGTCGCGCGGCAGACTGCGGCCCATCACCGCCAGCAGCGCCTCCAGCACCGCCAGCGGCGGCGGCGGACAGCCGGGCACGGTGCGATCCACCGGCAGCACCTCGGCCACGCCGCCGGCGCAGGCGAAGCTGGGCCCGAACACGCCACCGCTGGCGGCGCAGGCGCCCACCGCCACCACGCGCTTGGGCGCGGGCATCGCGGCATAGGTGTCGAGCAGCGGCTGGCGCATGGCGCGCGTCACCGGACCGACCACCAGCAGCACGTCGGCGTCGCGCGGGCTGGGGGTGATGAAAATGCCCAGGCGATGCAGGCTGTATTGCGGCGCCGGCAACTGCTGCAACTCGGCCAGGCAGGCGCCGCAATCGCCGGCATCGAGCACGCGCACGTGGATCGAGTGATGGAAAGCGCGCGGCAGCGGCGTGCCGTCGCCGTGGCTCCAGGCGATGTCCGCGCGCCAGCGCATGGCGTGTTCGCCGTGGCGGCAGCGCTGGCAGTGCACGCAGCGATCCAGCGCGACGCGGCTGGCGCTGCCCTCCACCTGCAGCGCGCCTGTGGGGCAGGCCGCGGCGGCTGCGGCGGGACCGTCCAACGGGCGCCCCGGCGTCATGCCCGGCGCCAGATCGATGCGTCGCGGAAAGCCGGTGAGGTCGCGCCGACTGCGCAGACCGCGCAGAGCCCACAGTCTCATGTCGTCTCCTCTGGTGGGCGCAGGCGCGCGCGGTCGCTGTGCGTGGTCATGTCAGCGGTCCTGTTCGGCCATCGCCAGACCGAAGCTGGCGAGGATGATGGGAAAGTCCTGGTAGGCGAAGTGCTCGGCGGCGAGGTGGAACGCATGCCAGTTGGTGAACGCCGGCGGCATCAGCCGCAGTCGCGCGATGCGTCCGTCCGCGCGCAGCCGCACGAAGCAGGCGCTGGCGCCGGCCGGTGCCTCGCTCCAGCCCAGCGCGGCAGCGGCGCGCGGCGTGAACACGCCACGTGCCGTGCCGGCCGGCAACTGCGCCGCGAGCAGCGGCAGCAGCCGCGCCGATTCCGCCGCTTCGGCCAGGAACACGCGCAGCCGCGCCAGGTTGTCGCCTTCCTCGGCGGCGGCCGGGCGCGGCGCGCACTGCGCGTAGGCGGCATAGGGCTGATCGATGCGCAGGTCGCCGGCATGCCCGGCGGCACGCCCCACGGGGCCGACCAGACCGTAGCGCCGCGCGGTTTTCGCATCGATCAGGCCGACTTCCTCGAGGCGGTCGATGAAGCTGTTGTCGAACAGCAGTTCCTCGGCCAGATCGGCCAGGCGCGCCGCCACCGCTTGCGCCGCGGTCGCCAGCGTGCGCGCGGCAGCGTCGGGCAGATCCTGCGCCAGTCCGCCGGGGCTGAGCAGCCCGAACAGATAGCGATGCCCGGCGTGCGCGCCGCACAGGCGCAGCAGTTCCTCGACGCGCTGGTAGGCCAGGCTGGTGGGCACGGCCAGCGCGGTGGACTTGCACAGCCCGGCGATGGTGGCGGCGTGGCTGCGCAGGCGTTCGAGTTCGGCCCAGAAGCTGCGCAGCACTTGCGCGCGCGGCGGCACCTCGCAGGCGGCGGCGCGCTCCATCGCCTGCACCGCGGCCAGGGCGTGGGCAAAAGCGTTGGTGCCGTTCATGCGCTCGACCAGCAGCAGCGCATCGGCGGCGGCCATGCCTTCGGCGCGCTTCTCGATGCCGCGGTACTTGTAGAACAGACGCGTCTGGCAGTGCTGGATGTCCTCGCCCAGCGTGTCGAGCAGAAACTGTCCGGCCTCGTTGACGCCGCCGTACACCGGCCCCAGCGGCATCAGGAAGGCGCCTTCGGCGTGCAGCATCGCCCGCGGCTGGTAGGGCGAGGGCGCGGCGTCGGCATCCTGCGCGCGGAAGTCGTGGCGCATCGGGTAGGCCTGTTCGGGCCAGATCTCGTCGTGCAGCACGAAGTTGCCGAGGAAGGGATGGTTGGAAAAGGTCAGCCCGAACAAATCCTCGATTTCGCGCTCGTGCCAGTCGGCGGCGAACAGGCGCGGGCTGATGCTGGGTACGGTTTCGCCGGCGCCGACTTCGGTCACCAGCTCCAGCCACGGCAAACCCGCGCCCAACCAGAACGGATAACGCAGCGCGAAACGGCCATCCTGCTGCTCGCAGACGATGCCGGCCAGTCGCGTCGGTGCGCGCGCCAGCACATGCGCGGCATGCGGCAGGCGCGTGGCCGGCAGCGGCAGCGCCAACACGCTGCCCGCCGTCGCGCCTGCGCCCAGCGCGGGGTCGCACTCGAGCGCCTGCAGCAGTTCGGGCAGGGTCATGGCGCCAGCCCTCCGGCCAGTTGATGCGCCGCGGCCTGCAGCAGTTGCGCCAGCGGCTGCGGCATCCACAACCCCAGCAGCAGCACCGGCAGCAGCGCCAGCACCGCGACCCATTGCAGTCCGCGCGGCCCGTGCACGGCTTCGGCCACGGCCGGCGAGGGCTCGCCGAACACCATGCGGTTGGCCTGGATCAGGATGCCGGTGAAGGCGATGATGATGAACAGCGCCAGCAGGATCAGACTCGCATAGTCGCCACCCGCCGCCGCGGCGCGCAGGATGGCGAATTCGCTGCTGAACACGGCGAACGGCGGCGCCCCGGCGATGGCCAGCGCCGCGGCCAGAAACAGCGCCGCGGTCCACGGCCGCCGCCGCAGCAATCCGCGCACGCTGGCGATCTCGCGCGTGCCGGTAATCACCAGCACGATGCCCGCGGCATAAAAGGCGAGCGACTTGGTCAGTGCGTGCGTCATCACCTGCAGCATCACCGGATAGGCGGCGATCTTGCCCAGTCCCAGGCCGGTCATCAGGATGCCCATGTGCTCGACGGTGGAGTAGGCGAACAGGCGCTTGTAGTCGTGCACCTGCAGCAGCAGGAACGCCGCCACGCCCACCGACACCAGGCCGATCACGCTGAGCCAGTGTTCCAGGTGCAGGCCGGGCAGGCTGATGAACACCGGCAGCAGGCGCATGACCACGTACAGGATCAGGCTGACCTCGATGCCGGAAAGCAGTGCGCACACCGGCGTCGGCGCCTGCGAATGCGCGTCCGGCAGCCAGGTGTGGATCGGCACCAGACCGATCTTGGCGCCGAAGCCGAAGATGATCAGCGCGAACGCCACCTTGCGCAGCAGCGGGTCCATGTGCGCGCTGGCCTGCGCCAGCGCGGCGAAGGTCTGCGGGCCGCCACCGGCGCGGTCCAGCCCCCATAGCAGCAGAAAGAAACCGAGCGCCGCCACCGTGGCGCCCATGATGGTGATCACCGCGTACTTCCAGGCGGCCTCCAGCGCGGGGCGGTTGCTGTCGAAGCCGACCAGGAAAATCGAGAACAGCGTGGTCAGCTCGATCGTCACCCAGGCCAGCGCCGGCTGCTGCATCAGCGGCACCGCCAGCAGCGAGGCCAGGAACAGGTTGAAGTACACGTAGTAACGGCGCAGCGCGGCGCGCGCGTCGTCACTGTGGGCGAGATGGTGGCTGATGTACGGCCCCGAATACAGGCTGGCGGTGACACCGAGGAACGCGGTGAGCAGGGCGAACACCGCGCCCAGCGCGTCCAGGCCGATCCAGCTCTGCAGCGTCGGCAGATCGTGGCCGGCGAGGATGTCGTGCGCACCCAGCAGCGCCAGCGCCAGGCCGAGCAGGGCGGCGAGCATCGTCACCCAGCGCGCCGCCGGCAGCCAGCCCGACCACAGCGCGGCCAGCAGCGCCGGCACCGGCATCAGCCAGACCGGATTGAACCCGGCAGGCGGCATGGCGAGTGCGGGCGTCATGGTTTGTCCTCGCGCTCGCGCAGCGCGTCGAGCGCGCCGGTATCGGTGCTGCCCAGGGTCAGCGCGATGGTGCGCGCCAGCAGTGCCACGATCATCACCACCATCACGCCCTCCAGCGCGGCGGCGAACTCCACCAGGGCCGACGAGGTGGTGATGGCGATGCCGGCGAAGAACACGCCGTTGTCGATGGTCATCAGCGCGAACAACTGCGGCAGGGCCTCGCGCCGGATCGCCAGCAGGAACACGCCGAGCAGGCTCACCACCAGACCGATCGAGAGATTGGTCGTCGCCGCCGGGTCCTGCCCCGCCACCAGCGGCCGCGCCACCGCATAGGCCACCACCGACAGCAGCAGCGCGAGGGTCAGCGCCGAGGGAATGCCGATGGCGGTGGACAGCTCGCGTCGCCGCCGCAGCGCCGGGCTGAGCAGGCGGTTGATCAACAGGGGAATGGCAATGGGTTTGGCGGCGATGGTGATGGCGGCGACGATGAACAGTTCGGGCGAGTGGAAATGCAGGGCCAGCAGCACCGTGGACAGGGCCAGCAGCAGGCCCTGGGCGACGTAGAGGTACAGCACCGCCTGCGCCTGGCGCGCGCTGATCAGCATGAAGGCGGTCAGCAGGAACAGCACCGCCACCAGCGTGTTGAGGCTGAGCAGGACCTGCGCGCTCATCGCATTGCCCTCCGCGCTGCGCGCTGCGGGATGAGCGCTTGGGAGCGGCCCGGCGCGCTCATGACAGGAACACCCGCGCGATCATGGCGATGGCGGCCACGGCGAAGGCCGCGCCGAGAAACTCCGGAATGCGGAACAGGCGCAGCTTGGCGAAACTGACTTCGATCACCGCCAGCACGGCCAGCGCGATCAGCATCTTCAGCGCGATCAGCGGCACCGCCAGCAGCGCCGCGCCGATCGACACCTTGCTGGCGAGACCCCAGGGCGCCAGCAGGACATTCAGCAGCACCGTCAGCAGCACCACCAGCTTCATCGCCCCGGCCCAGTGCATCAGCGCCGCGCCGCGGCCGGAATATTCGAGGTTCTTGGCCTCGTCGATCATCGCCAGCTCGAAATCGCCGCTGGGGTTGTCCACCGGGATCTTGCCGGTCTCGGCGAGGATGATCATCAGCATGGCCACCACCAGCAGCAGATGCGCCGGCTCGAAGAACGCCGCGGGCGTGCTGACCCACTGCTGCTGCACGATGTAGGGGATGGTCGAGTTCGCGGTGTAGGCCACGGCGAAGAAAATCATCATGAACACCGGCTCGACCAGGAACCCCACCATGCGCGTGCGGCTGGCGCCCATCGCGCCGAACGGGTTGGCCGTGTCCACCGCCGCCAGCGCCGTGAACAGCCCGGACAGCGCGAGGATGAACCCGGCGCCGACCATGTCGGCCATGAACGCCATGAACAGCGGATAGTCGGTGAGCACCGGGATCAGCAGGGTGACCAGCAGCGGCGCGACGAAGGCCACATAAGGCGCGGCGCGGAAGATCCAACTGCTGTGCGTGGAGACGATTTCGTCCTTGGCGAACAGCTTGCGTAGGTCGTAGTAGGGCTGAAGGATGCTGGGTCCGGCCTTGCCCTGCAGGCGCTCCTTCATGCGGTTGAGCACGCCCTTGGCAAGCGGCGCCAGCAGCAGCACATAGGCCAGCTGCAGCAGGTTGATGGCAAGGTACTCGAACATCGCTGCGTCCCGGTGCGTTTGCAAGCCGAAAGCCTCGGCTCAAGCCCATCTGGAGCAGGGACCATCATCGCCACGCGGCGCATTGCGGCGAGTCCCATCGCCGTGTTCGTTGCATCATTCTTGCACCCGCGCATGGGCTGAACAAGCCTCCGGGACGTGATCTGCGGCACGTCGAGCGCGGCGCGAACGGGCAGCAGGAACTGCCGAACGTTGACCACTTCGGGCGACATCCATACACTGCCCCGCTCGCGGGCGGTTAGCTCAGCGGTAGAGCACTGCCTTCACACGGCAGGAGTCATAGGTTCGATCCCTATACCGCCCACCAAAATCAATTG
>DZBX01000005.1 GCA_022730075.1 Rhodanobacter sp.
TCGTCGGTGAGCTGCTTGCCGCCGAATACCTGTTCGCGTGAATAAATCGAGCGCTGGCGACGCAGCACGATGAGCGTGGTCATCGTGGCGCCGATGTCCACCAGCGCGATCACACCATCGCGGCTGACCGAAAGCTGATCGGCGATCAGACTGAATGCGTTCTCCATGGCAAAGGCCTCGACGTCGATGACCTTGGCGCTGAGCCCGCCCATGTCCAGAGCGGCCACGCGCATGTCGACATTCTCGGTACGCGATGCCGCCAGCAACACCTGCACCATTTCCGGATTGTCCTTGACCGGGCCCAGAACCTCGAAGTCGAGGCTGACTTCCTCGATCGGATACGGAATGTATTGGTTGGCTTCGGCCTGAACCTGGCTTTCCAGATCGTCTTCGCCCAGCTCGGCCGGCATGGTGATGGTGCGCGTGATCACGGCCGAGCCAGCGACTGCCGCAGAACCGTGCTTGATCTTGCTGCCGGAGCGCGCGACCGCACGCCGAACGGCCTCGCCCACCGCCTCGACTTCGGCAATGTTCTTTTCCACCACCGCGTTGGGCGGCAGCGGCTCGACGGCGTAATGCTCGACGCGAAAACGGGTCCCAGCCTGACTCAGCTGGAGCACCTTGACGGCGGTCGAACTGATATCCACGCCAATCAGCGGCGCTGACTTCGGAGTAAACAGACCCACCGGAATTCCCCTTCCCACGCGCCCTTACGAGCGAAATGTGTGCTGATACCTTAGATCAAGTCTTAACTCTTTGGCAACGCCCCCTGAACTGCCTGGCTGCGAACCGCTTCACAATTCTTTGCACGGCTAGCCTCGCAAGCCGCAAATTCAACGCCTCCATGCCTGCGCGCCGGCGCGCAACATACATGACCGCGCGCACGGCGTCTCCCTGCGGTGCCAAAGCCTTCAAGCAAAGCCCCCTATACTGCACGGCTTCATAGAGCCCGCCCTTCGGCGGTCGCCGATCCCGTCTGCCGATGCGCTTGCTGCTGCGACTCTTGAAATGGTTCGTGATTCTTTGCTTCGCCGGCGCTCTGGCCGGTGGCGCCGCACTGGGCATCGCCTACTGGATATTGGCGCCACGCCTGCCATCCGTCTCATCGCTCAAGGATGTGCAGATGCAGGTGCCGCTCACGGTGCTTTCATCGGACGGCAAGCTGATCGCCAGCATCGGTGAAACGCGGCGCATACCGGTCACTTTCGCGCAGATCCCCGTGCAGTTGCGCGACGCTTTCCTTGCCGCCGAGGATGCCGATTTCTATCACCACCCCGGCGTCGATTTCGTCGGCACCGCGCGCGCTGCGTTCGAGGTGCTGATCCATGGCGGGCAGAAGGTACAAGGCGGCAGCACGATCACGCAGCAGGTCGCGCGCAACTTCTTCCTCAGCCCGGAAAAAAGCTACACGCGCAAGATCATGGAGTGGTTTCTGGCCTTCCGCATCGAGAACGAGCTGAGCAAGAACGACATTCTGCAGCTCTATCTCAATAAGATTTTTCTTGGCCATCACGCCTATGGCGTGGCGGCGGCAGCGCAGTACTACTACGGCAAGTCGCTCGATCAGCTGACCCTGCCCCAATGCGCCATGCTGGGCGGCTTGCCGCAGGCGCCCTCGGCAGCCAACCCGGTAACCGATCTCAAACGCGCGATGGTGCGCCGCGATTACGTGCTCAAGCGCATGTACGACGTGGGTTTCATCAAGCGCGACCAATATGAGAAAGCGCTGGCCACGCCCGACGACGCGTTCCCCCACGAACCGCCGATCCAAGTCCAGGCCCCCTATGTGGCCGAAATGGCGCGTTTGCTCGCGGTACAGAAGCTGGGCAACAAGGCACTGACAGATGGCTACGTGATCTACACCACGATCAACGGACACCTGCAGGATGCCGCCAATGCCGCGGTTCGCAGCGAAATGCTGTCCTACAGCCGCCGCCATGGCTGGTTTGGACCGGAAGCCCATGTCGCCCTGCCGGCCACGCCAGACCCGACGCTGTGGTCGAAGGAGCTGGGGGCGCTGTATCCAGTGGCCGGACTGCAGCCAGGCCTGGTCACCGACAGCAGCGCCGCCCTGGCGCACGTCTACCTGCAGAACGGGCAAACCGTCGTACTCGACCTCAAGGCCGTGGCCTGGGCGCGACGCTACATCAACGAGAACCGTACCGGGCCTGCGCCCACGGCCGTGGACCAGGTGCTCAAGCCCGGCGACATCGTGCGCGTGGTCCTGGATGACCAGGGCCACTGGCAATTGGCCGAGATTCCCAAGGCGCAGTCCGCGCTGGTCTCGCTGCGCCCCGACGATGGCGCCATCGTCGCGCTCGTCGGTGGCCTGAGCTACACACTCAGTCAGTTCAACCGGGTCACGCAGATGGCGCGCCAGCCCGGCTCCAGCTTCAAGCCGTTTGTGTACTCGGCGGCATTCCAGCGCGGATTCACCCCGGCTTCGGTCGTCAACGATGCGCCCTTGATCTTCGCCGACACGCATACACCGGGCGGCGAATGGATACCCGCCAACGACACCAACACCTTCCAGGGGCCGACCCGGCTGCGCGTGGCTTTGGCACAATCGAAAAACCTGGTCACCCTGCGTCTGATCAATGCGATCGGCGTCAACTACGCGCGCCAGTATGTGACGCGTTTCGGGTTTTCGCTGAATCAGATTCCCGACAACCTGACGATGGCGCTGGGCACGGCATCCGTCTCCCCACTGCAGATGGCACGCGGCTACGCCACCTTCGCCAACGGCGGTTTCCTGATCGATCCGTATTTCATCCAGCGCATCGACAACCGTGACGGTCATGCCGTGTTCGTCGCCGATCCGCCGCGCGCCTGCCGCGATTGCGCGCAGCGCCTGCTGACCAGCACGGCGCCGCAGACCGCAGTTTCACCCGCATCGGTCGCATCCTCGACGCCCGTACCTGCAAGCAGCAACGGCCTGCCACCGATGCCCGGCGACATGACCGTACTGGTTCCGGCGCCGGTCAACGGGGCGCCGCTGCCACCACGCCTCGCACCGCGCGTCATCGGGCCGCGCAATGCTTATTTGATCGCGTCGATCATGCAATCGGTGATCCGCAGCGGCACCGGACAATTTGCGTTGTCGCTGCACCGCACGGACCTGTCCGGCAAGACCGGCTCGACCAACGATTACCGCGATGCCTGGTTTGGCGGATTCAACGCCAAACTGGTGACCACGGTGTGGGCTGGCTTCGACAATTACAGCTCGCTGGGTCACGCCGACGGCCACCCCGAGTTTGGTGCTTATGTGGCGCTGCCGGTCTGGATCCGCTACATGAAAGTCGCGCTGGCCGGGACCCCAGAAGCGCCAGAGCCTATGCCGCCGGGCATCGTCACCGTGCTGATCAATCGCGATACCGGTCTGCCCGCACTGCCCAGCAACCCCTTGGCCATGCCCGAGGTGATGCGCATCGAGGACTACGAGCGCCTCAAACAACAGGCACCGCCGGGTACCAAGCACGACCAGGCCAAGTCCTACGACGTATTCTGAAATCGCTGGGGCGCATGCCTGCGGGTGGGTGGCATGCCGGTGCACGAATTGCGATGATCCGATCAGTCTACTGACGGAGCCGGTCGGTGCCCCGCATCCACGGCAACCGCTTTGCGCGCATCCAAGGCAATCGACAGCGGTTGCGGCGCCGCATCGCGCTGGAGGCCGCCCGGCTGATCAGCGAGCATGGCTTGCGCGATTACCACCGCGCGAAATTGCGCGCGGCCGAACATCTCGGCATCCATGATGACCAGGCCCTGCCGCGCAACGACGAGATCGAGTCGGCCTTGCGCGAGCATCAGCGCCTGTTCGTGGGCGGCAGCCAGATCGAGGCGCTGCATGCGCGGCGCCTGGCGGCGCGCGAAGCGATGCGGTTTCTGCAGCGTTTCGAGCCGCGCCTGGTCGGCGCGGTGCTGGAGGGTACCGCCGACCAGCACTCCGCCGTCTGCCTGCACCTGTTCAGCGATACGCTTGGTGAAGTCGAGCAGTTCCTGTCTGAACACCGCATCCGCTGCGAGCCGCGGTCGCGCAGGATAAGCATGGATCGCGAGCGCGAGCTGACCATCGAGGTGCTGCTGCTCATCGCCGACGGCATCGCGTTCGATCTCAGCGTGCTGCCATGTGCTGCCTTGCGTCAGGCACCCTTTGATCCAGCCGCGAGGCGCACCATGCGCCGCGCCTCGCCGGATGCCCTCGAAGCATTGCTGCGGACCCATCCCGCAGCAGTCGATGTGGGCGGAGGCCAGCGCGCATGAACATTCCGCGCCGATCGGCGCGGAATGTCGGCATGCCTCAACGCGTGGTGATCGGGCGGTAGTCGCGCTTGGTCGCCCCGGTATAAACCTGCCGCGGACGGCCGATCTTGGTGTCGGCGGTCTCATGCTGTTCGATCCAGTGCGCGATCCAGCCTGAGGTGCGCGCGATGGCGAACATCACCGTGAACATCTCCTTGGGGATGTTCAGCGCCTTGTAGATCAGACCCGAGTAGAAATCGACGTTCGGATACAGCTTGCGCTCGATGAAATAATCATCCTTCAGCGCCACGCGCTCGAGTTCCAGCGCCACGTCCAGCAGCGGATCGGACACACCCAGGTCGGCCAGCACCTTATGCGTCATCTCGCGAATGATCGCCGCGCGCGGATCGTAGTTCTTGTAGATGCGATGGCCGAAACCCATCAGGCGGAAACCGGAATTCTTGGCCTTGGCCTTGGCCACGACGCTATCAACATGTTTCGCATCGCCGATTTCCTCCAGCATCTTCAGCACCGCCTCATTGGCGCCCCCGTGTGCCGGCCCCCACAACGCGGCGATGCCAGCGGCGACACTGGCATAGGGGTTGGCACCGGTGGAGCCGACCAGGCGCACCGTCGACGTGGATGCGTTCTGCTCATGATCGGCATGCAGGATGAACAGCAGATCCAGCGCCTTGGCTGCGGTCGGACTGAGCTCCAATGGCTCGCTCGGCACCTCGAACATCATGTGCAGGAAGCGTGTGCAGTATTCAAGGTTGTTGCGCGGAAAACGCATCGGCCAGCCGACCGAATAGCGATAGCAGGCCGCGGCAATGGTCGGCATCTTGGCGATCAGGCGGACCGCCGCAAGACGCCGATGCTCGGGATTCTCGATATCGATCTTGTCGTGATAGAACGCCGACAACGAAGCGATCGAAGCACACACCATCGCCATGGGATGCGCATCGTGGTGAAAGCCGCGCAGAAAGTGGCGAATCGACTCGTGCATCATCGAGTGATGCGTCACCTCGTTGTCAAAGGCATCGAACTGCGCCTGATTCGGCAACTCGCCGTGCAGGAGCAGGTAAGCCACTTCCAGATAGCTCGACTGCTTGGCCAGTTGCTCGATCGGATAGCCGCGGTACATCAGCACGCCGGCATCGCCATCGATGTACGTGATGGCGCTGCGGCAGCTGGCCGTGGACATGAAGCCGGGGTCATAGGTGAAGCAGCTGGTATCGCGATAGAGCTTGCCGATATCGAGCGCCGCCGGGCCGATGCTGCCGGTCACGGCGGGCAACTCGGTACTGCCGCCGGTGGATTCGTTGATGAGCTTGTAAGTGGACACGCACGGTCTCCTTCTGTTGCGGACGCCGCAAGCGAAAGTTACGCAGGGGTCAGGCGCCGGATTGGGGATGGACAGACAAGACCGCGCAATTCACACAGCGGTGGTGTCACGCGGGCAAGCAGCCCGCAAATCCGCTGCGAATTATCGCACAGCGCGCGGCGGCGCAGCGCACAAAACGACAACGCCGGCTTCGCGCCGGCGTTGCAATCGACATCCACGCGATGTCCACCGCCGCATCCAACCCGGATGCACCCGGCGGATGCATGGCGCCGCGATCAGGCCTTGTTGCCCGCCGCGTAGCGTTTGCGGAACTTGTCGACGCGACCGCCCGTGTCAAGCACCTTGTGCTTGCCTGTGTAAAACGGATGCGATGCCGAGGAAATTTCCAGCTTCACCAGCGGATATTCCTTGCCGTCCTCCCACTTGATCGTGTCCTTGGTGCTGATCGTGGAGCGGGTGAGTATGGCGAAATTGGCGGTCACGTCCTGGAACACGACCTCGCGGTACTGGGGATGAATGTCGGGCTTCATGGCGGGCTCGCGCTCGGAAGATCAAGGAAAAGATTGCAATGATAGCCCGCCGTCGCAACCATGGGCAAGGGCATTGATTTGTGGCCTCGGCTTGGGCGCCTCATCACCCGTGCCGCGCACCCAGTGCCACCGCCACCAGATGCTCGAATGCGGTCTGATCGATGTCCAGAACAATGCGCGCATTGGCCACCGCGTTGTCGCGGTGCTGCCAGTCCACCACGGTGGCGCCGCGCGTCAGATCGCCGTCCAGTTCGACCCTCACCGCGCGCTCCACGGCATGGGTGATCAGCTCGGGCTGCAGCGCCACCGCCATGGCCAGCGCATCGGCGGCAAGCAATCCCGGACGCTGCTGCATACGATTGAAAGCGCGCGCCTTGCGTGAGATCGCGGAGAAAAATGCCGCGCGTGCATCATCGCCGGCCAGCCAGTGATCGAAGCGCTCGAAATCCAGTGCATGACGCAGCGTCAGCTCCCAATCGACCAGATCGAACCGTGGCCAGCGTGAGAACACGATGTGCGCGGCTTCCGCATCGAAGCCGATGTTGAACTCCGCCGCCGCGCTGGTATTGCCATGCCCGGTCACCGCGCCGCCCATCACCACCAGCCGCGCCACGCGCCGCGGCAATTGCGGGTCCAGGCTCAGGGCAAGTGCCAGATTGGTCAGCGGCCCCAGCGCCACCACCACCAGTTCGCCAGCGTGTGCATGGCTAAGGCGCAACAGCGCCAGTGCCGCGTGCTCGTTGTGCGCCACGCGCCGTGCGGGCAAGTAGCCGGTGTCACCAAAGCCATCGGCGCCATGCACGAATGCGGCATCGGCAGCGCGGCGCACCAGCGGCTGCGGCGCGCCGGGAAACACCGGCGTGGGCGCATCCAGCAGTTCAACCAGTTTGAGCGCGTTGGCCGTGGTGTGATGCAGCCCGACATTGCCCGCGGCGATGCCCAGGCCAGCGATGCCAGATGCGTGTGCGTGCGCCATCAGAATCGCCAACGCATCGTCCACGCCGGGATCGGTATCGATGAACAGCATGTCCGGCTCCGCCACGGGAAAGCATGCAGTTTATGGGACTGGCTCAGGCCTGTGCGTAGCGCCGCGCGCTGCCAAACCAGCGCTGCAAAATCAGCTCTGCGCGCCCGGGATCGCTTTGCAGGAGCCGATCGGCCAGCTCGCGCACCATCGGCAACAGATCCGCGTCGCGCACCAGGTCGGCCACGCGCAGCGCCAGCAGCCCGGTCTGACGCGTGCCCAGCATTTCGCCGGCACCGCGCAGTTTCAGGTCCATTTCAGCGATGCGAAAACCATCGTTGCTCTCACGCAGCAGGCTCAGGCGCGCACGTGCGCTGGCCGATAGCGGTGGCTGATACAGCAGCACACAATGGGACGCGGTGCTGCCGCGCCCGACGCGGCCGCGCAACTGGTGCAGTTGCGCCAGACCCAGGCGCTCGGCGTTTTCGATCACCATCAAACTGGCGTTGGACACATCAACGCCCACCTCGATCACCGTGGTCGCCACCAACAATGCCAGCTCACCGCGCTTGAATGCATCCATGACCGCCTGCTTGGCAGCAGGTTTCATGCGCCCGTGCACCAACCCGATGCTCAGCATCGGCAATGCCGCGCTGAGCTCGATGTGCGCGACCGCGGCGGCCTGCGCGGCGAGCACGTCCGACTCCTCCACCAGAGTGCATACCCAATAGGCCTGCCGGCCATTGGCGCAGGCGTGATGGATACGCTCGATCACCTCGGCGCGGCGACTGGCGGCGACAAGGGTGGTTTGCACCGGGATACGCCCCGGCGGCAATTCATCGAGCACCGAAATGTCCAGGTCCGCATAGGCCGTCATCGCCAAGGTGCGTGGAATCGGTGTCGCGGTGAGCACCAGCTGATGCGGCACTTCATCCGCCGTGCCGCCCTTTTCGACCAGACTCAGGCGCTGATGCACGCCAAAGCGGTGCTGTTCGTCGACAATCGCAAGGCCCAGATTGCGAAATTGCACGCCCTCCTGCATCAGCGCGTGTGTGCCCACGCACACGGCCGCGCCCTCGCTCAGGCGCTTCAGTGCCGCGTTGCGCGCGCGGCCTTTTACCTTGCCAGCCAACCACAGCACCTCGATGCCCAGGGGCTGCAACCACGTCACGAAGCTGCGGTAATGCTGCTCGGCCAGCAATTCGGTGGGCGCAGCCAAGGCCACCTGGCGGCCGCTGGCCACTACCGCCAGCGCCGCCAGCGCCGCGATGATGGTTTTCCCCGAGCCCACGTCGCCCTGCACCAGGCGCAGCATCGGCTGCGGCGTGGCCAGATCGGCGAGGATTTCATCAAGCACGCGTTGCTGCGCGCTGGTCAGCGCATAAGGCAGATTCACACGCAGCCGGTGCATGAGCGCACGACCCGCGGCGCATACCGGCGCAGCATGGCTACGCGCGCGCTGGCGCAATTGCCGCAAGACCAGATGCTGGGCCAGCAGTTCCTCGAATGCGAGTCGTCGTTGCGCCGGATGCGTGCCTGCCAGCAGGGCTGCCAGATCATCATCCGGCGCTGGCTGATGCACGGTCAGCAACGCACTGCGCAGATCAGGCAGGGCCAGTGCGGCGCTGTCAGCGGATGGCAGGATTTCCAATTGCGCGGTGTCTGGCAACTGCGCAAGCGCGCGCGTCACCAGGCTCGCCATGCGCGCATGGGTGACGCCCTCGGTCAAGGGATACACCGCGCTGAGGTGCGTGGCCAGTTGCGCGGGTTGCGCATCGAGCACGCGATAGCGCGGATGCACGATCTCCAGACCCTGATGGCCTTCGCGCACCTCGCCATAGGCGCGCAGGCGCAAGCCGGGCACGAATTGCTGCGCCTGCGCGCGACGGAAATGGATGAAGCGCAGCAGCAGCACGGCGCCACTGCCATCCTCGATCGCCACCCGCAGCAACGGACGAAAACGGAAACCGGTCTCGACCTGGGTGACCACACCCTCGACCTGGGCGCGCTGCCCGGATTGCAGCGCGGCGACCGGCGTGATGCGGGTCAGGTCCTCGTAACGCAAAGGCAGTGTGAACCACAGATCCTGCAGGCACGCCAGACCACGCCGTGCCAACGTCGCCGCCAGCGCCGGGCCGACGCCAGCCAGACTGGAAAGCGGACGCGCACCCGCCGGCAACGCGCCGTGATCGTGCTCAACCAAGGACGAGGATGGCATCAGCCTCGACCCGCGCGCCGCGCGGCAGCGCCGCCACCGCGACGGTGGCGCGCGCCGGGTACGGCGGCTGCAGCATCGCTTCCATCACTTGATTGACCGCGGCGAAATCGTTGAGGTCGGTGAGGAAGATGCCGATGCGCACCGCTTGCTGCAGGCTGCCGCCGGCTGCATCCGCCACCGCGGCGAGATTGGCAAACACTTGCCGCGCCTGCGCGCTGATATCACCCTCGACCATCTGCCCGCTGCGTGGATCCAGCGGAATCTGCCCGGAGAGATACACGGTATCGGCGACACGCACCGCTTGCGAATAGGGTCCGATGGCGGCGGGGGCGTCGGCACTGGTGATGATGCTGCGTTTCATGGCGTTGCTCGCGGATGGAGGGACTTGTCCAGGCAATCCTCGCACGCGCTGCTGGACGCAGCGCCACCTCGTCATCACGCCATGCAGGACACTCAGACGGGATATCGGTACACGCCGCTGACCGCACTGGCGCGACGCACGCGGCGCATGACATCGGCCAGGTGCTTGCGATCGCGCACTTCCAGTGCGAACAACAAGGTCGCGGTCGCCAGGTCACGTTCGGAATATTCCACGTTCTCGATGTTGGTGCCGGTCTCGGCGATGGCCGCCGCCACTGTGGCCAGCACGCCGGGACGGTTCTGCACTTCGATGCGCAACTCGACACGGTAATCGCCCTGCACCTTGCGAGCCCACTCGATCTCCAGACACCGCTCGGGCTGTTTGCGCAGTTCCGTGGCGTTGGGGCATTCGACGCGATGCACCACGATGCCCTTGCCCGCCGAGAGATGCCCGAAGATGGCATCGCCGGGTACCGGATGGCAGCAATTGCCGAAGCTCAACACGCCGCGTTCGGCGCCACTAATGGCCAGACGCTCGTGCGGTGCCGCCAGCGTCCGCGCGTGTCCGCCAGCAATCAGCTTGAAGCGCTCGGCTACCGCGCCGGCCATGCGATTGCCCAGCGCGATGTCGGAGAGCAATTCTTCCAGCCGCTTGTAGCGCATCTCGGCCAGCGTCGCCTCCAGCGCCGCGGCGGGAATGGTGTCGAGACTGACCGAGCGTGCCACCAGTTCGCGGTCCAGCATGCGGTGTCCAAACTCGACCGCATCCTCGTGTTGCAGATGCTTGAGGTAATTGCGGATCGCGGTGCGCGCGCGCGCGCTGACCACGAATTCCAGCCATTGCGGCTTGGGCTGCGCCGATGGTGCGGTGACGATCTCCACCGTCTGCCCCGAAGCGAGACGCGTGCGCAGCGGCGCGAAATGGCCGTCCACGCGCGCGGTCACCGCATGGTCGCCGACATCGGTATGCACCGCGTAAGCGAAATCCAGCGCGGTGGCATTGCGCGGCAGCGACAAAATGGCGCCGCGCGGCGTGAACAGGTACACCTCGTCGGGAAACAGGTCGACCTTGACGTTTTCCAGCAGCTCCAGCGACGAGGTCGTGCCGGCCTCGCGATCGGCCAACCCCGCGATCCACTCGTGCGCGCGCGCCTGCGCGCCGCTGGGCGCCGCGCCGGTCTTGTAAGCCCAGTGCGCGGCCACGCCGCGCACGGCGACCGCGTCCATGTCCTCGGTGCGAATCTGGATCTCGATCGGTGCATTGAACGGCCCGAACAGCACCGTGTGCAGCGACTGGTAACCATTGGCCTTGGGGATGGCGATGAAATCGCGGAAGCGCCCGTCCACCGGTTTGTACAAGCCATGCGCGGTGCCCAGTGCCTGATAGCAGTGCGCGACGCTGGCGGTGATCACGCGAAAGCCGTACACATCCATGATCTCGGCCAGCGTCTTGTGCTCGGCGCGCATCTTGGAATAGATGCTCCACGGCGTCTTGATGCGGCTGACCACGCGCGCGTCGATGCCCTCTGCGGCGAGACGCCGCGACAACGCGTTCTCGATACGCCCCATCGCCTCGAGCCGGTTGCCGTGGCTGGCGCGGATGCGCTCGGCGATGACGCGATAACGATCCGGATACAGCGCGCGGAAACACAGATCCTGCAATTCGGACTTGATCAGGCTCATGCCCAGGCGTTGCGCGATGGGCGCATAGATTTCCAGCGTCTCGCGCGCGATGCGGCGGCGCGAATCGACGTCCTTGGCCAGCAGTGTGCGCATGTTGTGCAGGCGATCGGCGAGCTTGATCAGGATCACGCGCAAATCGCGCGCCATCGCCATCAGCATCTTGCGGAAACTCTCCGCTTGCGCTTCCTGCTGGTTGGCGAAGTGCACCTTGTCGAGCTTGGTGACACCCTCGACCAGCTCGGTGACGGACGCGCCGAATTCATCGACCATGGACGCGCGCGTGTACGCCGTGTCTTCCAGCGCATCGTGCAGGATCGCCGCGATCATGGTTTCGGCGTCCAGACGCAAGTCCGCCAATATCACGGCCACGGCCACCGGATGGGTGATATAGGGCTCGCCGCTGGCGCGGGTCTGGCCGACATGCGCCGCGGCGCCACAGCGAAAAGCCGCGATGACGCGCTCGATTTGCTCGGGCGGAAGGTAGTCGCTGAGCCGGCGCGCCAGCGCCAGCACGTACTCGGGCAGTTCGCCGCTCAGGGTGTCTTTGACGGGCGCGACCACGGACATGGTGCGCGCCGCTTCACGCGGCTCTCCGGCATGGACAGCCGTCGGGAGACATCAATCGTCCCCGCTCTTGCCCAGTTCGTCATCGGCGGCCACTTCCGCTGCGGCCCACTCCAGCGCCTCGCGCTCGGCACGTTCGCGCTCGATGCGCTCGATCTCGTCGATCGTGGGCTGGTCGATGCGGCGCTCGGCGATCTCGCGCAATGCGATCACAGTGGGCTTGTCATGCTGCGGATCGACGCGCGCCTCGATACCCTTGGCGATCTGGCGGGCGCGTTTGGTGGCCATCAGCACCAACTCGAAGCGGTTGTCGACCACCTCAAGGCAATCCTCGACTGTAATGCGAGCCATGAAAGACCTTTCCTATCAAATATTTGAACGGACTGTAAGTGTAGCCTGCCATCACGGCGGCGGGCAATCACGCATGCTGCACGTCGCGCTTACGTTACAATCCTGAACTCTGCCGTTCACCAATCGCTCCGCACCCAATCATGCCTGCGTTCCCCCGCACCCTGCGCCTGCTCGCTACCGTTACTTTGCTCGTCGCCGTTGCCGGCTGCGCGATCCAGCCCGCGCGCGATGAAGACCCCTGGCAAGGCATGAATCGCAAGGTCTTCAATTTCAATCAGAAGTTCGACAATGCGATCGCCAAGCCGGTGGCTCGCGGCTATGTCAAGGTCACCTCGGCCGAAGTGCGCCTGATGGTCAGCAATTTCTTCGACAACCTGCAGATGCCGATCAGCATCGTCAACGATGTGCTGCAGGTGCGCCCGATCGGCGCCGCGCGGAACACGGGGCGCTTCCTGGTCAACAGCACGGTCGGCCTGGCTGGATTGTTCGATCCGGCCGGCAAACTGGGCCTGCACGCGGACCTTACCGATTTCGGCGTGACCCTGGCGCGTTGGGGCGTGCCACAGGGTCCCTATCTGGTGATACCGTTTCTGGGTCCGAGCAGCGTACGCGGTTTCCCCGCATACCTGGCCGACACGTATTTCCTGAATCCGCTGAGTTACTGGACGCGCGACCACAACTACCGCTACTACGCCGAGTACCTGCCGTACACGCTGTATCTGGTGCAACTGCGTGCCAGCCTGCTCAATACCGATCAGTTCCTGAGCTCGGCCTACGATCCGTACGTGATGCTGCGCGATGCCTACTTGCAGCGCCGCAATTACCTGATCTATCACGGCAACCCGCCGACCAGCTTGCTGGAGAACCTCAATGAAGGTGGCTCTGACAGCAGCAACGGCGGCGGTGAATCGGAGATGGAGGCCCTGCTGGCGCGGCAGCGCGCCTATGACCAAGCCCACGCGGCACAGCCTGCGCACAGCGCGTCGGCACCTGCTGCTTCCCCGGTTCGACCCGCGGCCCCCGCTTTGATCGCGCCAGTGCCTGCGGGCTCGGTGGCGCCGGCGCACGCCGCGAGCGTGGCGCCCGCCGCCAGCAGCGCGCGTGCGCAGGGGTCCTTGATACTCACGCCGGCGCCGGCGACCAGCGCGGGCGGCTGAGAGGCTGAAAAATTCACAGCTCCTCAGGCCGCTGCGGGTAACGCTTCACGCAGCAGGCCAGCAACACCGCTGACCTGGGCCAGGGCACGCAGACTTTCCGGTACCGCGGAGTAGGCCAGCGCGCGCCCGGCACACTCGCTGCGTGCACGCCATGCCAACAGGCAGGCCAGCGTGGCGCTGTCGGCCTGACCGAGAGCGCCGAGATCGATGCGTGTGATGCCGGCGCCCAGACGCGCGTTGATCGCTGGATATGCCGCAGCGGCATTGGCGAAATCGAGCCGCCCGGAAAGCCGCAAGGCATCGCCATCGACGCTGACTTCGAGTCCGGCGACGCTCATCCCTGCGCGCCTTGCTTCTTCATGCTGTCGATGGCCTTGCCGCCCTGGCTCTGCAGGCGCGTGATCAGCGCATCGAGGCTGCTGTGACGGATTTCCTCGCCGACCTGGCCACGATAGCTGGCGATGTAGGAAATGCCCTCGATGACCACATCGAACGCTTTCCACTGGCCATCAGCGGCGCGGCGGAAGACATAATTGACCGCGATCTTCCTGCCGTCGTCGAGGGTGACCTCGGAGCGCACCAGCGCGCGGTGGCCGTCGTCGCTGGTGCCGCGCGAGGGCAGGATGGTGACGCGACCCTCGCGATAGTCGATCAGGCCATCGGCATAGCGGTCGATCAGCGCATCGTAAAACGCCTTCTGGAAGCGATTGATCTGCTCCGGCGTGGCGGTGCGTGCATAACGCCCCAGCACCAGGATCGCGGCGTAGCTGGTATCGAAATGCGGCAACAGCACCGAATTGATCAGGGCGACCAATTTGGACTTGTCTTTCTTGTACTCCGCCCGGTGACCCTTGAGCGCAGCGCCCATTTTGTTGGCGATCTGCTGCACGATCTGCTGCGGCGTCTGCACGGCGGCCGGCGTGGCGGCTGCGGGAGCTGGCGCGCCCTGCGCCTGCGCGCCGATGGGCAGTGCGGCGGTACCAAGGGCCAGTGCCACGGCGATCGCCAAGGCAGTGAACTTACGGGCGGGGCGAATTGCGTTCATGGGTGTGTTTCCGTGCGCGGAGTGGGACATCACTTGCTGCTGCCGGAGGCGGACTTGCTGCCGCCGCTGGTGAGGAACTTGCCGATCAGATCCTCGAGCTGCAGCGCCGATTGGGTGTTGGCAATGACACTGCCGTTCTTGAGATTGTCCGGCGAGCCACCCGGCGAAAGCGAGATGAACTGATCCCCCAGCAAGCCGCTGGTCATGATCTTGGCGTAGGAGTCGGCGGGGATCTGGTTGTAGCGATCGGCGATCGCCAGCGTCACCTTGGCATCGAGGCTTTTCTGGTCCAGCGTGATCGACTTGACCGTGCCGATGCGCACGCCGGCCATCTTGACCGGCGCCCGGTCCTTGAGCCCGCCGACGCTGGTGAACTCGGCGGTGACGTCGTAGCTGGGGCCGCTGTCGAAATTGACCAGGGACGTGGTTTGCGTGGCCAGATAGGCCAGCGCGGCAAAGCCGAGGAGGATGAACAAACCGGTGCCGGCTGCGTAGGAACGACGGGGATTCATGGCGAGGTCTCGGTGATCACATCAGAAAGGCGGTCATGACGAAGTCCAGCGCCAGGATGGCGATGGAGCTGGTGACCACGGTGCGCGTGGTGGCATTGGCCACGCCTTCACTGGTCGGCGGCGCGGTGTAACCCTGGTACACGGCGATCAGGCTGATCAGCGCACCAAACGCCAGCGCCTTCCATTCGCCATTGATCACATCGGTCCACACGCTCACATTGGAGGTCATGTTGGACCAGAACGTGCCGTTGTCGATGCCCAGCCAGGTCACGCCGATCAGGTGCCCGCCGAAGATGCCCATCAGATTGAAAACCGCCACCAGCAAGGGCATGGCGATCACCCCGGCAAGAAAGCGCGGCGAGGCGACAAAGGCCAGCGGATCGACCGCCATCATCTCCATCGCCGAAAGCTGGTCGGTGGCGCGCATCAGCCCCACCTCGGCGGTGATCGCGGTGCCGGCGCGGCCAGCGAACAGCAGCGCGGTCACCACCGGGCCCAACTCGCGGTAGAGCGACAAGGCGATCACCGTGCCCAGCGCCGAGGTGCCGCCGAAGATCGACAGCGTGTAGTACAGCTGCAACGACAGCACCATGCCCACGAACAGGCCGCTGATCATGATGATGATCAGGCTCTTGGCACCGACGAACCAGAGCTGTCGCAGCAGTTCGCGCGGATAAGTCAGCCCGCGCGGCAATGCCGCCAGCAGACCCAGCAGGAACCAGCCGGTGCGGCCGATGTCGGCCAGGCCATCCACCAGGGGATCGAACAAACGTGCGGCAAATTGCTTCACGGGGCGACTCCGGGAAAACCAAACGCGGACGCCAGCGGCGGCGCCGGATACTGGAACGGCACCGGGCCTTCCAGCGCGCCGCCGAAGAACTGCGCGGTCCACGGTGAATCGCCCTTCGCCAACTCGGCGGGTGTGCCACTGGCCACGCGCTTGCCATTGGCGATCAGATGCACGTGGTCGGCCACCTCGCGCACCGCGGCGAACTCGTGCGCCACCAGCACCGAGGTGATGCCCAGTTCGCGATTGAGCGTGCGGATCAACTTGAGTACTTGATTGAGGGCGATCGGGTCGAGTCCGACGAACGGCTCGTCGTACAGAATCAGCATCGGGTCGAACACGATCGCGCGCGCCAGCGCCACGCGCCGCGCCATGCCGCCGGACAGTTCGCTGGGCATCAACAGGGCGGCGCCGCGCAAACCCACCGCCTGCAGCTTGGTGAGCACCACGTTGCGGATCAGGTCTTCCTGCAGGCGCGTGTGCTGACGCAGTGGAAAGGCCACGTTCTCGAACACGTTGTAATCGCTGAGCAGCGCCGAGTTCTGGAACAGATAGCCGATGCGTTCGCGTAATACATACAAGCTTTCGCGTGGCAGGCGCGCGACATCCTCGCCATCGACCAGCACCTGGCCCGCATCACCGTGCATCTGCCCGGTGATGTGCTTGAGCAAGGTGGTCTTGCCGGTGCCGCTGGGGCCCATGATCGCGGTGACGCGTCCGCGCGCGATGTCCAGATCGAGCGCGTCGAAGACCTTTTTGCCGCCGAGCACGGTGGTCAGTCCGCGCACCTGCACCAGGGGCACGGCGGCGGAGTCGGAGGAAGTGTCGGTCATGACAGGCATCGGTCGGGCAATTTAACCGGGAAGGAGCCGCAGCGCGATGCGCGGCGATGCGGGACTCATGCGGATTCCAGCAGGTCGTGCAGCAAGTCAGCGTGAAGCCGGCGCGCGCGCGGGCTGCGCAACCGTTCGGCGCGCACGATCGCGCGCAGGTCGTCCAGCGCCTGTTCGAAGCGGTCATTGACCAGCAGGTAATCGAATTCGGTGGCGTGCAACATTTCCTCGCGCGAGCCGGCCAGACGCCGCGCGATGATGTCGGCGCTGTCGGTGGCGCGCGCGCGCAGGCGGCGTTCCAGCTCGGCACGCGAAGGCGGCAGGATGAACACGCTGGCCGCTTCAGGCATGCGCGCGCGCACCTGACGCGCACCCTGCCAGTCGATCTCGAGGATCACGCCGCGTCCCGCATCGAGCGTGGCCATGATCGGTGCGCGCGCGGTGCCATAACCGTTGCCGTGGACCTCGGCGTGTTCCAGAAACGCATCGGCGCCGACGCTGGCATCGAACTCGGCGCGGCTGACGAAGTGATAGTGCCGGCCCTCGCCCTCGCCCGGACGCGGCGCGCGCGTGGTGTGCGAGATCGACAACTGCATGTCCGTCTCGCGCGCCAGCAGCGCGTTGACCAGCGTGGATTTGCCCGCGCCCGAAGGCGCCGCAACGATCAGCAGCACGCCGCTCATGCGGACGTCCCGCTGCAACCCGGCGACAGCGCTGGCGCGCACTCACTCAATGTTCTGCACCTGCTCGCGCACCTGCTCGATCAGCACCTTCAACTCGATGCTGGCGTTGCTGGTACGCACATCCACCGATTTCGAGCCCAGCGTATTGGCCTCGCGATTGAACTCCTGCAGCAGGAAATCCAGGCGCCGGCCGACCGGTTCGTCCAGCGCCAGCACGCGGCGCGCCTCGGCCAGATGCACATCCAGGCGATCGAGCTCCTCGTCCACGTCCATGCGCAGCAGTTGCGCGACCAACTCCTTCTCGATGCGCTGCGGCTCGCTGGCGTCGCGCAATTCGGCCAGCAGGCTGTCGATGCGCGCGCGCTGGCGGGTGCGGATGTCGGGCATCAGCGCGCGTACCGCGGCGACCTGCGCGGCGATGGCATCAAGCCGCTCCAGCATGGTCAGCGCGAGACGCGCGCCCTCGCGCTGACGCGCATCAAGCAAACCATCCAGCGCCTGATCCAGCAGCGCCAGCACGGCCTGGGTCAACGCCAGCTGATCCGGCTCGCGCGTTTCGATCACGCCCGGCATGCGCAGCAGTTCGCTGAAATCCACCAGCAGGTCGGGGAAACGCGCCGACATGTGCATGGACAAATCGGCGAGCTGTTTCAGGTAGGGCTCGTTGAGGCGCAAATCGGGCGTCGCCTGGGCCGCGCCACGCAGGCGCAGGGTCAAGTCCAGCTTGCCGCGCGCGATGCGCTGGGTGGCGCGCTCGCGCAGCGCGCCTTCCTGCGCGCGCAGCTCGTCGGGCAGGCGCAGGCCAAGTTCCAGATAACGATGGTTGACACCGCGCAGTTCCACAGCCACGCGTCCCAGCGGGGTCTCGCCTTCGACTTGGGCATAGGCGGTCATGCTGCGGATCATGCGCGTTCCAGCGGCGACGAAAGGGGTCAATGGTAAGCTCGTTGACCCCGGATTCCCAAATGCGCCCCATGAGCCCAGTGCCCCGACCCAGCGGCCGCGATGCCGACGCCCTGCGCACGCTGCGCTTCGAACGCGGTTACACGCGCCACGCCGAGGGCGCGGTGCTGGTGAGCATGGGCGACACGCGCGTGCTGTGCACCGCCAGCGTCGAGGAGCGCATCCCGGCGTGGCTGCGCGGCAAGGGCGAAGGCTGGGTCACCGCCGAGTACGGCATGCTGCCGCGCGCCACGCACGAGCGCGCCCAGCGCGAGGCCGCGCGCGGCCAGCAGGGCGGGCGCACGCAGGAAATCCAGCGCCTGATCGGACGCAGCCTGCGCGCCTGCGTCGATCGCCAGGCGCTGGGCGAGCGCGTCATCACGCTCGATTGCGACGTGCTGCAGGCCGACGGCGGCACACGCTGCGCGGCGATCAGCGGCGCCTGGGTGGCGCTGGTCGATGCAATCACCGCGCTGCGCAAGCGCGGCACGCTCAAGCGCGATCCGCTGCACGGCGCGGTCGCGGCGGTGTCGGTGGGCCTGTGGCGCGGTCTGCCGGTGCTGGACCTGGATTACGCCGAGGACAGCGCCTGCGATACCGACATGAACGTGGTGATGAACGACGCCGGCGGCATCATCGAGATTCAGGGCACCGCCGAGGGCCACGCCTTCCGTCGCGCCGAACTCGACGCCATGCTGGCGCTGGCCGACACCGGCATCGCGCAGATCATCGCCGCGCAGCGCGCCGCGCTGGCGGCGCCCGGCCCATGACCCAGAGCCTGGCCGCCATCGCCCTGCTCGTAGCCGATTACGACCAGGCCATCGCCTACTACACCACGGTGATGGGATTCGAACTGCTGGAGGACACGCCGCGCGAGCCGGGCAAGCGCTGGGTGCGCGTGGCACCGCCGGGCTCCACCGGCACCTGCCTGCTGCTGGCGCGCGCCAGTACCGACGCGCAGCGCGCGCGCATCGGCGACCAGACCGGTGGCCGCGTCGGTTTGTTCCTGCACACCGACGATTTCACGCGTGACTACCGCGCGCTCAGCGCACGCGGCGTGCATTTCCGCGAAACACCCCGGCACGAGCCCTACGGCACCGTCGCCGTCTTCGAGGATGTGTACGGCAATGCCTGGGATCTGATCGAGCCGCGCACGTGAAAGTCGTGCTGGCCAGCAGCAACCCGGGCAAGCTGGCCGAGTTCGACGCGCTGCTGCGCGGCAGCGGCATCATGCTGGTCGCGCAGTCGTCACTGGGCATCGACGACGCCGAGGAGAACGGCCTCAGCTTCGTCGAAAACGCCCTGCTCAAGGCACGCCACGCGGCGCGCGCCAGCGGCCTGCCTGCGCTGGCCGACGATTCGGGACTATGCGTCGACGCGCTGGGCGGCGCGCCCGGCATCCATTCGGCGCGCTACAGCGGACGCCACGGCGACAGCGCGGCCAGCATCGCGCGCCTGCTCGATGCGCTGCGCGACGTGCCCGCTGCCGGCCGCGGCGCGCAATTCGTCTGCGTGCTGGCATTGCTCCGCCACGCTGACGACCCACTGCCGCTGCTGGGCGAAGGCCGCTGGAGCGGTCGCATCCTTGACGCGCCGCGCGGTGTGCATGGCTTCGGCTACGACCCCGTGTTCCTGGACAGCGCGCTCGACTGCTCCGCCGCCGAGCTGGACGAGGCACTGAAAAACCGCATCAGCCATCGCGCGCGCGCCCTGGACGCGCTGCGCGCGCAATGGCCACCGCGCGCGTCGTGAACCGCGCCATTCCGCTGGGCCTGTACGTGCACTTGCCGTGGTGCGTGCGCAAGTGCCCGTACTGTGATTTCAACAGCCACGCGCCACGCGGCACGCCACCGTTCGAGGCTTACGTCGATGCGCTGCTGGCCGATCTCGATGCCGATCTGCGCGATGCCGGCGCGGCGCTGCATGCGCGCAGCGTCGCGACGATCTTCTTCGGCGGCGGCACGCCCAGCCTGTTTCCCGATGTCGCCATCGCGCGCCTGATGGATG
Organism: Rhodanobacter sp.; assembly: GCA_022730075.1. Lineage (GTDB taxonomy): Bacteria > Pseudomonadota > Gammaproteobacteria > Xanthomonadales > Rhodanobacteraceae > Metallibacterium. The sequence continues at coordinate 20,224 of DZBX01000005.1, forward strand.
GGCTGCGCGCACGCCTGGACGTCTCCGCCGCCGCCGAAATCACACTGGAGGCCAATCCGGGAACCGTCGAACACGGACGCTTCGCCGCTTACCGCGCCGCCGGCATCAACCGCCTGTCGCTGGGCGCGCAGTCCTTCGACGACGCGCGGCTGGCCGCCCTGGGACGCATCCACCGCAGCGCAGACACCGCCGCCGCCATGGACGAGGCGCGTGCCGCCGGCTTCGACAACATCAACCTCGACCTGATGTACGCCCTGCCTGGTCAGGACGTGCCGGCGGCGCTGGCCGATCTCGACGCAGCACTGCGGCTGGCGCCGGAACACATCTCGCACTACCAGCTCACGCTGGAGCCCGGCACGCCCTTCGCGCGCACGCCGCCACCGCGGCTGCCCGATGCCGACACCGCCTGGGCCATGCAGGAGGCCTGCCAGGCGTACCTCGCCAGCGCCGGTTACGCGCAGTACGAGGTCTCGGCCTATGCGCGCCCCGGCCGGCAGGCGCGCCACAACTTGCTGTACTGGACCTTCGGCGATTACCTCGGCATCGGCGCCGGCGCGCACGCCAAGCTCAGCTTTGCCGATGGCCGCATCGAGCGCCGCGCCAAGCGCAGGAATCCGGGGCTGTACATGGCGCATGCCGCCACGGCCGCGCGTCTCGAATCCAGCGGCGGGATCGCGCGCGCGGAGTTGCCGTTCGAATTCATGCTCAACGTGCTGCGCTTGAACGATGGCGTCGCGGCGGACAGTTTCAGCGCGCGCACCGGGCTGACGCTGGAGAGCATCGCCGCGCCGCTGCAGCGCGCGCGTGCGGACGGTCTGCTGGTGGACGACGCGCGCGTGCTGCGTGCCACGCCGCTGGGCCTGCGTTTTCTCAACGACCTGCTGCAGCGCTTCCTGCCGTGAGCGCGGACTGGATCATGCTGCATTGCCCCTACTGCGGCGAGCGTTTCGAAGCAGCCGTCGAAGCCGGGCCCGACGAGGACCAGGTGATCGACTGCGCGGTGTGCTGCCGGCCGATCCACCTGCACGCACGCGATGGCGGCTACGCCGCGCAGCGCGACGATGACGCCTGAGCGCCGCCGCGCATCGCCTGCCTGACAGCACCCGCGCCGGCGCGTACACTGCGCCGCTTCGAGGTGCCCCGCGCGACGGCAAACGCCGCGCGGGGTGAAACGGGAAGCCGGTTCGATGCCGGCGCTGCCCCCGCAACGGTAAGCAGGTCAACACCGGTCACACAGCCACTGCGCGCGAGCGCGGGAAGGCGACCGGCGGCGGAGCGATCCGCGCCTGCGAGCCCGGAGACCGGCCTCGATCGCGCCGCGCGGACATCATCCACGCGTGGCGCGTAGCCAGGCGTCGCGGCGGGCGGCGGCCGCGCGCCGTGCCCCGGTGCGCGTGCTTCCGCCGTTGCCCGCCTGACCCGCGGGTGAGCGTCCGGAGTGATTGCCCATGTCCAGCAAGTCCCTGCTCGTCGCCAGCCTCGCGCTGGCTTTGTCGCCCTGCGTGGCGCGCGCCGCCGCGCCAGCGGATTCCGCCAGCACCGCGCATCTGCCCGAGATCGTCGTCACCGCCGCGCGCATGGCGCAGACCGTGGATGCCAGCCTCGCCGATGTCAGCGTGATCACCCGCGCCGAGATCAGCGCCAGCGGAGTGCCCGATCTCATCAATCTGCTGCGCCGCGAGGCCGGGATGGATATCGCGCGCACCGGCGGACCCGGATCGCAGACCTCGGTGTTTTTGCGCGGCACCAACTCCAACCAGGTGCTGGTGCTGGTTGACGGCGTGCGCGTGGCCTCGGCCAACACCGGCAGCTTCGCCTGGGAACAGCTTCCGCTGGACGCGATCCAGCGCATCGAGATCGTGCGCGGCCCGCGCGCCGCGCAGTGGGGCGCGGATGCCATCGGCGGCGTCATCCAGATTTTCACGCGCAAACTCGATGGCCCACATCTCGCCGTGCGCGGCGGCAGTTACGGCGATTACGGCGGCAGCGCGGGTTACGGTCAGTGGGGCGACCAGGGCGGCGCCAGCGTCATCGTCGGCGCGCGCCATGTGCTTGGATTTCCGGCCACCAATCCGCAGAACTATGCCTACAACCCGCAGCCGGACGGCTACAGCAACCAGAACCTCGCCGCGCAGGGCGCCTGGCGCGTCGGCACGCAGACGCTGTCCGGCAGCGTGCTGCGCACGGATGCCGATGTCGACTTCAACCAGGGCGCCTCGCAGGTGATCGAGCAGGCCGCCGGCGTGAACCTGGACGGCGCGCTGACACCCACGCTGCGCCAGCACATCAGCCTCGGTTACGACCGCGAGGATCTGGACACGCCGGCCTATCAAAGCCTCGCACTCAGCCGCCGCCAGCAGGCCGGCTATCAACTCGAGTGGACCTTCCTGCCCGGCCAGCAGTTGCTGGGCGGCGTCGACTGGATGCACGAGCGCGGCATCAGCCGCGACACCGGCAGCAACACCGATACCTACGCGCAGAGCCGCAACAATCTCGGCGCCTACGCCGGCTGGTACGGACAGGCGCAACGCTGGAACTGGCAACTGGCCGCGCGCCACGACCACAACAGCCTGTTCGGCGGCGTCACCACCGGCTCGGCCGCGGCCGGCTACACGCTCAACGACTGGGCGCGCGTCGAGGCCAGCTTCGGTCAGGGCTTCGACAGCCCCAGCTTCAGCGACCAATTCTCGCCGCCGTACTTCGGCTACTACGCCGGCAATCCCGACTTGCGCCCGGAGCGCTCGCACAGCAGCGAGGTCGACCTGCTGCTGCATCCGCTGGATGACCTGCACGTCAAGCTCGCCGCCTATCGCACGCGCGTGAGCGATCTGATCAGCTTCGCCGGCGTCAATAACCAGGCGATCAACATCGACCGCGCCAAGATGGACGGCCTCGAGTTGACCAGCACCTGGACGGCCGGCCCGTGGACCACGCGCTTCTCCGGCAGCTTCGACGACGCGCGCGATGCCAGCACCGGCGCGCGCCTGCTGCGGCGTCCGCTGCGCAAGGCCGATCTGAGCCTCGACCGCCGCTTTGGCAAGCGTTTCAGCGCCGGCGTGGAACTGTTCGCCGCCAGCAACAGCATCGACTACGGCAATGTCACCCTCGGCGGCTACAGCCTGATCAACGCGCACTTCGACTGGAAACTCGATCACGGCCTGGCCGTGCACGTGTTCCTGCAGAACCTGGCCGATCGCGACTACAGCCTCGCCTACGGTTACAACACGCCGGGGCGTTCAGGCTGGCTGACTCTGAGCTGGAACGGCTAGCCGCCGCACGACGCCGGGCATGCGCGACGGCCCGCGCAAGCGCGGTGGATCGACCTGCATCCGCTGCCCCGGCGTGGCGATGTAAACAAGCGTGACCACGCGGCGCGCAGCCGGCTTTTCGCTGGCTGCGCGCCGCGGCTCGCGCTATAAAGGCGCGACGGATCACGAGGGGTACTCGATGGCGTTGCCCGTAGACAGGCGCCGGCAGACGCGCAAGCGTGCGGGAGTGGCGCGCATCGCCGAACGCGCGGACATCTCCGCGCGCGTGCGCGGCGTGCTCGAGGAGCTCAGCAATGCACTCAATGCACGCTTCGAGCCGGCCCTGCGTGGTGCCTTGAATGATCTGGAGCAGCAGTTGTTCAAGCTGGCCGAGCAGGCGCGCAACAACGCCGAGCAGGAACTGGCCTACGCCAGCCTGCGCGAGGTCAAGCGCGGCCGCGCTGACATCGGCCCGCGCTTCGCCGCGGCCATCGAATCCGACCTCGCCAGCTTCGACCGCGAGCCGGAGCCCGTCCCCGCCAGCAGCGTCGGCCCCAAGCTGGAACTGATGCAGGAACACGTGTTCGAGGAAGACCTTGCGCTGCGCGAAATCGCCGGCCGCGCCGAGGTGCGCGCCAGTGAGCAACTGTACGAACTCGGCCACCGTTTCGCGGTACTGGCCGCACTGCCCGTATTCGAGTCCGAACGCGTACCAGCTGGCCCGCAGCGTGTGCTGCAGGCATTGCGCGGCGCGGTGGCCGAGCTGGATCTGCCCACCGCGCATCGCGTGCTGGGCTGGCGCCTGTTCGAAAAACGCGCGCTGGGAGAAGCCGCACCGTTTTACGCCGAGATCAATGATCTGCTGATCGCGCGCCGCATCCTGCCCAACCTGATCGTCTATCGCCACAGCCGCGGCGCCAGCGAAGCCGGCGCGAGTGCCTCGGCCGACGCACCCGCGGTACCGACCTCAGCACCGCCAGCACCGGCTGGGGCAGCAAGTGGTGCCATTGGACATGCAGTGCGCGCAGGCGGCGGGGCGGCGCAAGGTGAGCCCATGCAAGGCGGCGGCTACGGCTACGCTGCCGCCGGCCCGGCAGCGGAGCACGGCGGTCTCGCCGGCCATGGCGGACTGGGTGGCGCCGTTGGCCAGCACAGCCTGCCCGCCGAAGCCGCGGGCAGTGACGAGATGCCCCTGTTCGACACCTTGCGCGAACTGTTGGCGCAGCGGCGAAGCATGACCGGGCAGGTCGAAGAAAGCGGTGACGGCCCCGACGCCAGCCGCGAACAAGTACAAGCGGCATTGCAGGCACTGCAGGCGCGTCCGCCCGCCACGGGCGGCAAGCCCGGCGCCAGCACGCAACGCCTGCGCCAGGATTTGCAGGGCCAGTTGCGCCGCTACAGCAAGGACGGCAAGACCCCGCAATTGGCGCCCGTGCAGCGCGATACCGTCGACCTGGTCTCGATGCTGTTCGACAACCTGCAGCGCGAAGTGCGCATGGGCGGCGCTGCGCAGCGTTTCCTCGGCAAGCTGCAAGTACCGCTGCTGCGCACCGCGCTGGACGATCCCGCGTTCTTCTCGCAGCGCAACCACCCGGCGCGCAAACTGCTGAACACGGTCACCGAAACCGCCGCCTACTGGGTGGACAGCGCCGATGGCGAGGCCGACCCGTCGCTGGTGCAGAAGATGCAAACGGTGACCGAGCGCCTGCTGCATGACTACGACGGCGACTCGGGCCTGTATGTGCACCTGCTCGCCGATCTCGAGCGCCACATGCAAACCCTGGCGCGCCGCGCCGAGATGAGCGAGCGCCGCCACGTCGAGGCTGCGCAGGGCCGCGATCGCCTGGACGCGGCGCGTGCGCGCGCCGAGGAAATCATCGCCCAGCGCCTGGTCGGCACGCGCCCGTCCAGCCTGGTGCGCACCCTGCTCGAGCAGGCATGGACCGACGCGCTGGCACTGGCGATCCTGCGCCACGGCGAGGACAGCGACGTGTTCCGCGAACGCATCGCCACGGTCGAGGCGCTGCTGCAGCGCAATCCCGGCGACGACACCGGCAAATTGCAGGCCGAAGTCCAGCACGGGCTGCAACAAGTCGGTCTGCACACACCCGATGCCGAGGCGATCGCGCGCAAGGTGCTGGATCAGCCGGTGGTCGACTTCAGCGGCGAGCCGGTGTCGCAAACCGAGCTGGCGCTCAAACTCAAGCAACGCCAGCGTCTGGGCAACGACGCGGACGAGGCCGCCAGTAAGCCGGTGGATGCGCCGCTGAATGCCGAGGAGCAACGCATGCTGGAGCGCCTCAAGAGCATCCCTTTCGGCAGCTGGTTCGAGTTCCAGCGCAACCAGCAGGGCGACACCGTGCGCCGCAAGCTGGCCTGGTTCTCGCCCGTCACCGGACGCTGCCTGTTCGTCAATCAGCGCGGTCAGCGCGCCGAAGAACGCACACTGGCGCGGCTGGCACGCGACATGGTGCGCGGGCAGATCCGCCTGGTCACCGAAACGCAGACCAGCCTGGTCGATCGCGCCTGGAGCAGCATCGTGGAGACGCTGAAGAAATTCACCGGACTCGGCCCCGCGCCGACCGCCGCCGGAGCACCCGCGTGAACGACAAGCGGCGCGCACTGCGCAAACCGATCAGCGGCGTGGTGCTGGTCGAGAACGGCCTCAACGGGGCCGCGCTGGGCCGCGTCGGCAACCTGTCCAACACCGGGCTGATGCTGATCGCACCCAGGCGACTGCGCGAGAATGCGCTGTTCCAGATCGGCTTCACCCTGCCCGGCAGTGACGGCCATGCGCACGCAATGGAGATCGGCGTGCATGAGCAATGGACGTCCACGGCGGTGACCCCCGGGCAATTCTGGATCGGCCTGCGCATCATCGACATCAGCGACGCAGACCAGAAGGTGCTGGACGACTGGCTGCAGCAGCCGGACTACGCGCTGCACTGAATTGATGCTGCGCGGCTTGCCCGGCGCGCGGCAAGCGGCAACACTGCGCGGATTCGTCGCCATCGAGTCCCGCCATGAGTGCCGCCCTCGCCTCGCTCTATGCCCAACACCTGGCCCAGGTGATCCGCGACAGCGATGCCGCGCTGGCCGCCAGTGGCCACGACAACCTGCTGATCGCCGCCGGCACGCCGCGACTGCGCTTTCTCGACGATCAGGCGCCGCCGTTCGTGGCCAGCCCGCATTTCCTGCACTGGCTGCCGCTGACCGATGCGCCGGGTTCGTGGATCGTGCACGTGCCCGGCAGCAAACCGCGTCTGGTTTTTCTGCAGCCGCGCGATTACTGGCACGTGGTCCCCGACACACCGCAGGGCTACTGGGTCGAGCACTTCGACATCGTCACCGTGGCCGATGAAAACGCCGCGCGTCTGGAGCTCGAACGCAGCCTCGGCGAGCGCAGCGCCGTGCTCGGCGAGGATGGCGCGGCGGGCAGCGACATCGCACCCAACAATCCACCCGCGCTGCTGGCGCGGCTGCATTGGACACGCGCCTGCAAGACCGCCTATGAGATCACCCTGATGCGCGCGGCCAGCCGCATCGGCGCGCGCGGACACCTGGCCGCGGCGCGCGCGTTCGCCGCCGGCGCCAGCGAGTTCGAGATCCACCTCGCCTACCTCGCCGCCAGCGGACAGATCGAAGCCGAACTGCCCTACGCCAACATCATCGGTCTGAACACGCACGGTTCCGTGCTGCACTACACGCGCTTCGAGCGCGCGCGACCGGATGCGCGACGCAGCCTGCTGATCGATGCTGGCGGCCAATATGCAGGCTACGCCAGCGACATCACCCGCACTTACGCGGCCGAGCCACATGGCGACTTCGCCGCGCTGGTCGCCACGCTTGAAGAAATGCAGCAGATCCTGTGCCTGGACGTGCGCGCCGGCCAGCCATATCCCGAGTTGCACATCGAGGCGCATCGCCTGCTGGGCGGTGTGCTCGCCGCGCACGGCCTGGTGTGCTGCTCGGCCGAGGCCGCGTTCGCGCAAGGCATCACACGTACTTTCCTGCCGCACGGGCTCGGCCACCTGCTCGGCCTGCAGGTGCATGACATCGGCGGCCATCAAAGCACGCCCGAAGGCGGACGCACGCCACCGCCAGCCGAGCATCCCTACCTGCGCCTGACGCGCACGCTGGAGCCCGGCATGGTGGTCACCATCGAGCCCGGCCTGTATTTCATCCCGATGCTGCTGGATGCGTTGCGCGCCACGCCGGCCGGCGGCGATGTGGACTGGGCGCGTGTCGAGACCTTTCTGCCCTGCGGCGGCATCCGCATCGAGGACGACGTGCTGTGCACCGCGGATGATCCGCGCAACCTCACCCGCGAAGCCTTCGCCGCGCTGGCGTAAGCAACCGCTGCGCACGGCTCTGCTCAGCGCGCCGTGCGTTGCAGGTACTGCGCCACCGGTACGCGCTCGCGGATGCGCCCGGCAGCCATCACCGCGACTTCATCGACCAGGTGCGCGAGGCCGCCGAGGCGGTGCGTGATCAGCAGCAGCGTGCGCCCGCGCGCGGCGATATCCAGCGCGGCATACAGGTCACGCGCGGTGCGCGCATCGAGACCCTCGGTGGGCTCGTCCAGCACCAGTACCGGCGCATCCTGCAGCAGTGCGCGCGCGATGGCGATGCGCCGCGCTTCGCCGCCGGAGACCAGTGCGCCCGCCTCGCCCAGCATCGTGTCGTAACCCCGCGGCAGGGCCGCCACGAACGCATCCATCTGCGCCTGGTTCACGGCGCGCTCGATCTGCGCCGCCGTGGCATCGGGTGCGGCCAGCAGCAGGTTGTCCAGCAGCGACAGGTTGAACAAGGTGGTCTGCTGGCTGATCACCGCGATGTGCCGACGCAACACGTCGCCCTGCAGCGCATCCAGCGGCTGCCCGCCCAACATGATGCGTCCCTGCTGCAACGGATAGAACTTCAGCAGCGCGCCCAGCAGCGAGCTCTTGCCCGCGCCCGAGGCGCCGACCACGGCCATGCGCGCACCGGCCTGCAGTTGCAGATCGACGCCGGCCAGCGCCCACGGCGCGTCATCGGCATAGCGCAGATGCACGTTCTCGAATGCGATCACCACCGCCGCTGGCAGCGATGCGCAGATCTCCGGCTCGATGAATGCGGGTGGCGTGTCGGCCAGGTCGAACACGCGCGCGGCGGCGGTGATCGTGGCCTGCCATTGCGCCAGTGCCTCGGGCAGCGGCGCGATCACCTCGAACATGGCCAATGCCAGCAGCGTCAGCATCACCAGCAGTGGCGGCGCCAGCCCGCCGTCATGTACCGCCGCCAGACCGAACACCAACAGGCCGAGCACGACGAATTGCGCCAGCAGGCCGACCATGCCGCCTCCCCATGCCTGCAGCATCTCGATGCGCGCGCGCCGCGCCGCGAGTCGCGTACTCAGCGCATCGATGCGCGCGGCCTGCGCTTCGACACCGCCCCAGGCAAGCAGCTCGGCGTGACCGTGCAAGGCATCCAGCAGCAATCCACGCAGCGCGGCGGCATCGCGCACCGCCTGCGCCGCATCGCGTGCTGCGCGCCGTCGCGCCCATGCGGGCAATACCACCCCCGCCAGCAGCGCGCCGATCAGCAGCACCAGCGCCGCGCCAGGCAACACGAAGAAAGCCAGAACCAGTACCAGCACGAGGCTCAGCAAGGCCACCGCCGCCGGCACCAGCACGGCCAGATAGAAATGCTCCAGCGCATCGATGTCGGCGCGCAGACGTGCGAACAATTCGCCACTGCGCAACGCCGACAGCCGCGCTGGAGCCAGCGGAATCAGGCGCCGGAACAGCCATGCGCGCAACCCGGCCAGGCTGCGCAAGGTGGCCTCGTGGGTGACCAGGCGATCACCGTAGCGGCCGCCACTGCGCAGGATGGCGAAGGCGCGGATCGCCGCGGCCGGGCTGAAATAATTGATCGCCGCGCCGGTGAATCCGGCCAGCGCCATGGCGGCGATGAACCAGCCCGACACCGCCATCAGGCCCAGCACTGCGAGCGCGGTCAGCAGCGCCAGTGCCGCGCCGCCGAACATCCAGCCGCGATACGGACGCAGCACCGCCAGCAGGCGGCGCAGCGCGGGCGGCAGCAGGCGCGTCATTGCGCTTCCGCCTGCACAAGCGCTGCATAGGCCCCCTGCGCGTGCGCCAGTTGCTGCGGCGTGCCCTGTTCGATCACCGCGCCATCGCGCAATACCACCAGCCAATCCGCTGCCCGCGCCGCCGCCAGGCGATGCGCCACCAGCAGCACCGTGCGCGTCGCCGCGGCGGCGCGGATGACCTGCTCCACCGCATGCGCACTTTCCGCATCGAGGTGTGCGGTGGGCTCGTCCAGCAGCCAGACATCGGCGCGCTCACGCAACAAGGCGCGCGCCAGCGCCAGGCGCTGCAACTCGCCCCCCGACAAGCCCAGCCCGCGTTCGCCCAGCGGGGTTTCCCAGCCGCGCGGCAAACGCGCCAACACGACGTCGAGCCCGCTGGCGGCAGCCGCGCGCTGCAGCGCCAGGGTATCCGCACCGGGCGCGGCCAGCAGCAGGTTGTCGCGCACGCTGCCCTCGAAGACATGCGTCTGCTGTGGCACCCAGGCCACGCGTGCACGCCACTGCGTCATATCCAGTTCGCTCAGATCGACACCCTCGACGAGGATGCGACCGGACGCGGCCGGCATGAAGCCCAGCAGCAGATTCAGCAGCGTGCTCTTGCCCGAACCGGTTGCACCGATCAGTGCGGTGACGCGCCGCGGCGGGATGTCGAAGCTGCACCCGCGCAACGCCGCTGCGCGCCCGGCATGGCTGTAATGCACGGCATCGACGCGCAAGCCTGGTGCCGCGCGGGCCGGCGCCAGCGCGCCGCCAGTCAGTGGCGCGCTGGCCGGCGGCGGCGTTTCCTCCAGCGCGGCCAGATGCTGCGCCGCGGCCAGCGCATCCATGCGCGCGTGGCGCAAGCTGCCCAGCGCGCGCAGCGGCAGATAGAACTCCGGCGCCAGCAGCAACACGAACAAGCCATCGCGGAACGGCAACTCGCCCCAGAGCAGACGAAAGCCGATCAGCACCGCGACCACGGCGATGCTGACCGTGGCGAAAAACTCCAGCACCAGCGCCGAGAGGAACGCCACGCGCAGCACCTGCATGGTGAGCTTGCGGTAGTCCTCGCCATCGGCATCCAGGCGCTGCGCCACGCGCTCGGCAGCGCCCAGTTGGCGCAGCGTGGCGAGGCCGCCCAACGCGTCCATGAAAGCCGCGCCCAGACGCGTGAGCTGCGCGTAGCGCTGCTGGCTGGCGCGTTCGGCGGCACTGCCCACCAGCACCATGAAAAACGGAATCAGCGGCGCGGTCAGCAGCAGGATCAGACCCGAGACCCAGTCGGCAGGAAACACGAACAGCGCCAGCAGCAGCGGCACCAGCGCCGCCGTGCTCACCTGTGGCAGATAACGCGCGAAATACGGCAACACCGCGTCGACGCCATCGACCAGACGCGTGATCAGGTCGCCGCTGGTTTGCGCGCGCAGCCCGATCGGGCCCAGCGCCTGCGCGCGCGCAAGCAGGCGCGTGCGCAGTTGCGCAGTCAAATCCAGCGCCGCTGAAAACGAGGTGCGGCGCGCGTAAAAATTCAGCAGCAGGCGCAGCGGCGCCAGCAGCAGCAGCCCGATCCACTGTGGCCACAGCCGCGCCAAGGGCGCATGCGCGAACAGCGCCGCGTTGAGGATGTCGGCCAGCAGCCACGCCTGCGCCACCAAGGCCAGAGCCTGCAGCGCCGTGGCCAGCGCTGCGCGCCACTGTGGTTTGCGAATCTGCCGTGCCTCGCGGCGCAGCCAGCTTGCGGCCTGCATGCCTGATTCCATCGATGGGTTTGCCAGGCGCAGCCTGCCGCGCGCCCGCAAAATGTGACGGGGCCGAAAACGGCCCCGTCGGTCACGCGTGATGATGCCCGATCAAAGCGGCTTGCGTGCGCCACCGGCAACCTGCCCGGCGGCGTGTTCCTCCTGCGTGTCCAGCAGCGCCGCACTGGCGGCCGAGATCAGCACGATCATGGCCGTTCCCACCAGCCAGGCGAAATACCACGCACCCTGATCACCCAGCAGCACGGCCAGAAGAATGACCACGACGGCCAGGAACATGAACAGCAGGAAATACAGAAAAGTCTTCATCGCGGGTTCCTCAGTATGCGTGTTCGTCTTCGGCGATTTTCTCGGCACTGACCTTGCCGCGCATCACCCAGAAAGCCCAGCTCGTGTACCAGAGGATCAGCGGCACGAATACCAGCGCGAAACCCAGCATCCACAGCAGCGTCAGCTCACTGGAACTGGAGTTCCACACGGTCAGGCTGACCGATGGATCGCTGCTCGAGGGCAGCATGAAGGGGAATAGCGAGACGCCCGCCGTGCCGATCACGCCGATCCACGCCAATGCGCCCAGCCACCAGCCCAGATGCGAGCGTCGCGCGCGCGCGGCCAGCAGCGCACCGAGCATGCCGGCGAAACCCAGCAACGGCACCAGCCACAGGATCGGCCGCGCGGCGAAGTTGGCCTGCCATGCACCCGGCACCATCGCGACGACTTGTTGCAGCGGGGTTTGCGGCACGCCGGCGCCGGGACCGCTGACGATGTGGTAGCCCGGCAACATGTGCACCCACGCACCACCAACGGCGAACAGCACGATCGCGACAATCGCGGCGACTTGCACCAGACCACGCGCACGCTGGTACATCGCGCCCTCGGCGCCATTCATCACCGTCAGCGCGCCCATCATCGCCGCCAGCGCCAGCGCCAGCACGCCGCTCATGATCGCGAAGGGATTGAGCAGACCCAGGAAACTGCCGGTATAGAACGAGGTCAGGTTCCACTCGAAATGGAATGGCACGCCGTGGAACAGATTGCCGAAGGCCGCGCCGAACACGATCATCGGCACCGCGCCGCTGACCAGGAACACCCAGTCCCACACGTTGCGCCAGACCGGGTTGGCGATCTTGCTGCGGTACTCGAAGCCCAGTGGACGCATGATCATGGTCCACAGCAACAGCAGCATGACCACGTAAAAGCCCGAGAAGGCAGTGGCGTAGATCAGTGGGAATGCCGCGAAAATCGCACCGCCGCCGAGGATGAACCACACCTGGTTGCCGTCCCAGTGCGGGCCGATGATGTTCAGCGCCACGCGCCGTTCCAGGTCCGTGCGCCCGACATAGCGCAGGATCGCGCCCACGCCCATGTCCATGCCCACCATCACCGCCAGGCCGATCAGCAAAACGCCCAGCAACAGCCACCAGATCACCTGCAGGATCGCATAGATTTCCATGACTCAGCCCTCCAGATTCGTGTCGTGCGCGGCGGCCGGGACCGGCCGTGGCGCTAGCGCGGGACGTGGCCGCGGACGCGCATCGCCACCACCGTGATGCGCCTCGGGCCCTTGGCGGATCGCGCGCACCATCAGAACCATCTCGACCGCGATGAAGATCGAATACAAGCCGACAAAACCGATCAGCGAGAACACCATGTAGCCCACGCTGTGCGTGGAAGCGCTCATCCAGGTCGGCAGCACACCGAACACCGTCCACGGCTGCCGACCCAGCTCGGCCACCAGCCAGCCACACTCGTTGGCCAGGAACGGCACCGGGATCATCCACACCGCCGCGATCAGGAACCAGCGCTTGTCCTGCACCTTGTTGCGCAGGGTGTACAACACCGCCAGCACGAAGAACGCCAGCATCAGCAGGCCGAAGCCGACCATCGCACGGAATGACCAAAACACCCACGCGACGGGCGGAATGGTGTCACGTGCCGCCTGTTGCACCTGCGCCGGGGTGACGTTGTTCAGGTCAGGCGCGTAGCGCTGTACCAGAAAGCCATAGCCGAGATCTTTTTCGTGCGCGTTGAATTGCGCCAGCGCCGCCGCGTCCTTGGGGTCCTTCGAAAGCGTCCGCAGCGCCTGCACCGCGGGGATGCCGTTTTCGATCTTGCGCGTGGCCTCTTGCTCCAGGGTGTTCACGCCCGCGACCGTGCCATCGATCGAGTGGGTCACCAGCAGGGATAACAGATAGGGGATGCGCACCGCGCCCGCGTTCTCCTGCTTGGCCTGGTCGGGAAACGCAATGAGGTTGAACGACATCGGCGCGGGCTCGCTCTTCCACAGGCCCTCCATCGCCGCCAATTTGGTCGGCTGCGCCTGCGCGGCGACAAAGCCCAGCGCATCGCCCAGGGTGATCACGCCGATCGTGGCCATCACGCCATACAGCGCGGCCATGCGAAACGAGCGCTTGGCCAGCTCCATGTGGCGCTTCTTCAACATGTAGAACGCACTGATGCCCGCCACGAAGACCGCCGCGGTCACATAGCCGGCAATGCTGGTATGCACGAACTTGGATTGCGCATCGGGACTGAAGATCAACTGCTGGAAGCTGCTCAGCTGCATGCGCAGGGTGGTCGGGTCGAAGACCGCGCCCTTGGGATCCTGCATGAAGCTGTTGGCCACCAGGATCCACAGCGCCGAGAGGTTGGAGGCCAGCGCCACCAGCCAGGTCACCGCCAGATGCTGCCCCTTGGACAGACGCTCCCAGCCGAAGATCATCAGGCCGACGAAGGTCGACTCCATGAAGAACGCCATCAGACCCTCGATGGCCAGCGGCGCACCGAAAATGTCGCCGACGAAACTGGAATAAAACGACCAGTTGGTGCCGAACTGGAACTCCATGGTCAGGCCGGTGGCCACGCCCAGGGCGAAGTTGATCATGAACAACTTGCCCCAGAACTGCGCCATCTCCTTGTAGATCGGCTTGCCGGTGGTGACATACACCGTCTCCATCGCCGCCAGCAGAAAGCTGAGGCCCAGGGTCAGCGGCACGAACAGGAAGTGATACAGCACGGTGGACGCGAACTGTATGCGGGAGAGATCGACAACGGTTCCATCAATCATGGCGGCTACTCTTGATCATCGAAGGTCACGCGCCACGCGCTTCGCACGCGGGTGGCGCAACGGAGTCACTACGGCCACGGCATCCATGGCCGCCAACCGCAGGTTTGCAAAGTGATATTTTAATGTCCATGTCGTGTCTGCTCCTGCATGACAGCTTGTCGCGGGCCATCGCGAAACAATTTACACCCACGCACCGACGTTCGGTTTGCACAACCGGGCGCCCTGCCGCCTGATTCAAAGCAACCCCATGCAAGCGAGCGCAGCAGAGGCGCGCCTTGATCGCAACCGGCATTGCGTGCTTCTCGCGGCGGCACTTCGGCGACGGCACGTCCTGCGCCATTGCCAAAACCCAGCCGCTGCCAGCCCTGGTTCCTGCGCGCAACGGACCATCGCCCGCTGCGCCCCTGTGCCGGAGCGGTGGCGCACACTGCTGTCCATGACATTCGCGCATAGAGTTTACTTTTTATGTACAACGGACCGCATTAGACACGCTCTGCCTGCCGCGCCGCTTGATCTGGATCAAGTCCGGCTGCGGGAACCTCGCGCGCGTGGCGCGGTCTAGCCTTGCTTGCACTTGGCAAGCGCGTCCGCTGCCCACGACGATGGGCATGCCGACGGCATGCCTGCGCCCGCCCCCTTCACCTTCATCGAGACCATCCGTGATCCCACCCCGTCGCTTGTCGCGCATATGGCGCCTGCTACCCATGACCGCACTGCTCGGCTGCAGTCTTGCGCTCGCCACGCCTGCACCCGGCGCTGCCAAGGCAGCAACGCTGCCCGTGCCGGCACGCTTCACGCCGACGCAACCCGCGCCATCGCAGTCCGCGCCTGCACCCGCGCGCAACACGCGCGGCGCGCAAATGCCAGACGCTGCGGCCATGCATCCCGTGCCCTGGCTGGCGGGAGTGATCCAGGCACCGCTGGTCGGACCGGTCACGCTGTACGCACCGCCAGCCAATGCGCCGGTGCGCGGCCTGGCCCTGTTCCTGTCCGGGGACGGTGGCTGGAATCTTGGGGTGCGGGGCATGGCACGCGACGCCGCGAATCTCGGCTTCTGGGTCGCCGGCTTCAGCACGCCCCGCTATCTGCATGCGCTGGATGCACAGCCGGCGGGCACGTGCATCGATGCCGCGGGCACGCTCGCCACGCTGGCCGTCGATCTGAAACAGAAGCTCGATTTGCCGGCCGATCTGCCGGTGCTGCTGATCGGCTATTCCTCGGGCGCCACCACGGTCTATGCCGCGCTGGTACAGGCCGCGCAAGGCACATTCCAGGGTGGATTGAGCCTGGGTTTCGGTCCGGACATCGAGGCCCGGCATGCCTTCTGCCCCGGGGTCGGCGGTCTCGCCGAGCAGCGCTCGCCACGCCCGCCGCACCTGCCCAGCATGCTGCCGAACACGCACCTGAGCGCACCGTGGCAGATCCTGCAGGGCGAGATCGACGAGGACGTCGCGCCACGATTCGCCACCGAGTATGTCGCCGGTGTGCGCGCGGCCAAGGCATGGCTGCTCCCGCATGTCGGCCACGGCTTTGGCGTGCCGCGCAACTGGGCGCCGCAGTACCGCGCCGCACTGCACAGCCTGCTGCCGCCGCTGCCGGCCAGCGTCATGCCGACGCCGGTCGCTTCTGCGCGACGGCCAGCCAGGCCCGCCGCGCACTGATACGCCCACCGCTGCGCGCCAGGCGGCCGGCCCGGCAGCGCCTATACCGTCGCGCTTCAGCGGCGTCGTGCTTCAGCGCGCGATGCGCGCGCGATCGGCCGGCGCCAGTCCGCTGACGTGGCGCGCGGTATCCAGCAGCACGGCGTGGCCGTGGCGCGGATGCAACAGCTCGGGCAGGCGCGCGCTGAAGCGCTGCGGCGTGATGCCCAGCGCGGCCAGGCCATCGACGCTGCCGATCGAATCCAGCGCCAGCGACTTGAAGTTGTCCACGCTGATCGGCTTGCCCGGCAGCAGCTCGCCGATGCGCGCCTGCAGATAACCCAGTGCGTCGGGCAATGGAATGATCAGCCGGCGCAGGCCCGCCGCCGCCGCGACCATGCGCACGATGCGGATCAGCTCGAGTTGTTCCGGGCCATAGAGCTCATAGCGTTGCGCGATACTGGCGGGGTCCTGCACGCACTGCGCGATCGCCGCGCACACGTCTTCCACCGCCACCGGCGCCAGCCTGCTGCGCGCGCGTGCCAGCGGCAGGACCGGCAGTAGCTTGAGCAGCGCGGCGAAGCGCGTCACCAGCCCGTCGCCACGACCGAAAATCACCGAGGGCTGGTAAATCGTCCACTGCAGGCCGGAGGCACGCACCACGCGCTCGGCTTCGCCGCGCGTGATCAGGTACATCGACTTGCCCTCGCCCGCGCGTAGCGAACTCATCTGATGCAGGCGGCGCACGCCGGCCTCGCGGCAGGCGGCCACCAGCGTCGAGGTGAGGTCCACGTGCGCCTTGCGAAAACGCGCGCCGCCGGTCTCGTTGAGGATGCCGACCAGGTTGATCGCCGCGTCGGCGCCGCGCAGGTAGGACAGCAGCGTGCCACGCTCGTAGACATCGGCGCTGTGCACGCTGACGCCGGGCAGCACGGCCAGGGCGCGGTGCTGTTCGCGGTTGCGCGAGAGCAGCGTGATGCGGTGCCCCTGCGCGACCAGACGCGGCAGCAGGTGCGAGCCGACGAAACCGGTACCGCCGAGCATGACCAGGTGTTGCGGGCGCGGCGGCGTGAGGCGCGGGGTGTTCATGGATTGATCGACTCCGTGGCGGAAGTGGAGAGCGCGAGCACGATCTTGCCGACGTGCTCGCCCTGCTCCAGCAGGCGATGCGCATCGGCGGCCTGCGCGAAAGGCAGCACACGGTACAGCAGCGGGCGCACGCGCCCTGCATCCAGCAGCGGCCAGGCACGTGCGCGCAACTCGGCGGCGATGGCGGCCTTGGCGGCGGCGCTTTGCGGACGCAAGGTGGAGCCGGTGAGCGTGGCGCGCTTGCGCATCAGCAAGGCCAGATCCAGCGGCGCCTCGCGGCCGCGCTGCGTGGCGATCTGCACGATGCGTCCATCCAGCGCCAGCGCGGACAGATTGCGCGCCAGGTAATCGCCGCCGACCATGTCCAGAATCACGTCGGCGCCATGCCGCGCGGTCGCATCCAGCACGCCGGCGACGAAATCCTCTGCGCGATAATTGAAGCAGCGGCGCGCGCCCAATCGCTCGCAGGCCGCGCATTTCGCGGCATTGCCGGCCGTCGCGTACACCGTGGCACCCAGCGCGTGCGCCAACTGGATGGCGCTGGTGCCGATGCCGCTGGCGCCACCATGCACCAGCAGCACCTCGCCAGCGGCGAGGCGAGCGCGCATGAACACGTTGCTCCACACCGTGAAAAACGTTTCCGGCAGCGCCGCGGCCTCGGCCATGCCGAAGCCGCGCGGCAACGGCAGGCACTGACCCGCCGGCACCGTCACGTATTCGGCGTAACCGCCGCCGTTGCACAACGCGCACACGGCGTCACCGACGCGCCAGCCGCTGACCTCCGCGCCCTGCGCGGCGATGCGCCCGGCCACCTCCAGCCCGGGCAGATCGGATGCGCCAGGCGGCGGTGGATACACGCCGGCACGCTGCGCCAGATCGGGCCGGTTGACGCCCGCGGCGTGAACCTCGATCAGGATTTCAGCGGCGCACGGCAACGGGCGCGGACGCTGCGCCACCTGCAAAACCTCCGGGCCGCCCGGCATGCTGATCTCGATCACCCGCATCATCAGGGCTGCGCTCATGGCGTAGCGCCCGCGGCCGCCGCATGCACGCTGGCGGAAGGCGCGGGCTGCGTGCTGGCTGCGGCTGGCGGCGGCGCGTCGCCCTGCGCAGCCAGATCCTCGACGCTGCACACCACCGCGGCACGCGGCGCCTGCGCGTCAGGCACCGCGTAGGCGCTGCCGAAAGGCTGCATGCGCGCGCTCAGACGGACCGGGTTCTGGTGCAGGCGCCAGTCATAGATCACGCTGAAGGCCAGGGTGCTCTCCACGTAACCGCGCGTCTCGGGATACGGGATGGTGGCCACGAACACGTCCGCCGGCAGCGTGGCGCGCTTGGCCATCCAGTCCTGCAGCGCGGCCGGGCCGGCGTTGTAGGCGGCGCTGGCCAGCCACTGCGCACCGAAGCGATCGGCCAGATGCTGCAGATAATGCGTGCCCAGTGCGATGTTGACCGATGGATCATCGAGGCTGGCCGCGCCTTCCCAGGGCAAGCCGTTGCGTCGCGCCAGCTGCGCCGCGGTACCCGGCAACAACTGCATCAACCCGCGCGCATCGGCGCCGGAGCGGGCATCGCTGATCCACGCGCTTTCCGTGCGGATGATGGCGAAGGCCCAGGCCGGATCGATACCGGCGCGGTGCGCATCACGCACCACACGCGTGCGCTCGGCCAGCGGAAAACGCAGCTTGTAATCACGCAGATAGTCGCCGTGATTCAGCAGGAAGATCGCGCGGTCCACCCAGCCGCGGCGGTGCGCCAGCACCACGGCGGCATAGCGCTGCGCATGATCGAGGCCGGGCAGCGCCGCGTCCCATTCGCGCCGCGCGTGCGTGAGCCGGTGCAACGCGTACCACTCGAACGCGCGCTGCATGCCCGGGTCCGCTGCGACCGCGGCGGTGGCCGCGGTCTGCGCCGGCGGATCACGTGGGCACAGCGCGTACGGGCGCCGCACGCGATCGGCGGCCAGAAAGCCGTAATACGTCGGATCGCGCGCCAGCGCGCGCCAGAGCGCATCGGCCTGCGTCCTGGCGCCGGTGGCGGCCAGCGCGCGCGCCTCGAAATAGCGCCACTCCTTGGCCTCGCGTTGCGCCGCGGGCATGGCGCGGATCGCCGCCAGCACGGCCGGCCAATCGCCCTGCGCCAATGCCACGCGCGCGCGCCACTCGCGCGTCAGCGGTGTCTGCGCGGTGGCCGGCAAGGCCGCCAGCGCGCGCAGCGAGCCTGGCTCGAGACTGACGGCCTGATACAGCGCCAGCGCGGCTTCGATGCGATCGACCTGCACCGCATCCAACTCGAAGCGTCCGCGCAGTGCCTGCCAGGCCGCGCGCGCGGCATCATCATCGTCGCGCGCGCGGCGCGTCAGCGCCAGCGTCATGGCCTCGCGCGCATGCTCGGTATCGGGCCATGAGCCCGCTTGTGCCAGTGCGCCCGCCGGATCCGACAGCGCCAGCGCCAGACGCTGCGCACCCGGCTGTTGTGCCACGGGCAACCAGGCCAGAGTCTGCGTCAGCGTACCCGCCGCGCGCGCGCGCAGCGCGCGCTGGATGCGATCCCACAGCCGTTCAGGCGTGAGCAGGCCCTGCGCGTTGGCCTGCGCCAGCACCGCATCGCACGCATCCGGCAACTGCGGCGCGGCCCACAAGGCCGCGAAGGCGCCGTGATAAGTCAGCTTCCGGCCCTGCGCGGTCTGCGCTTGCAGTTCCCGGCAATCGTAGGCCGCGCCGAGATCGGGCGCATAGAACGCAAGGTATTGCCGCCAGTCCTGTTTGCGGGCAAGGCGATCCAGCCAGGCGCGACGCAGTTCGCGGCCGGGGATCAAGACGCTGTAGCGCGCGAGATAGCTCCGCACTTGCGCGCCGCGCGCGCGGTCCAGGTCGTGTCGCAGGTAGGCGGATTCGAGATACGGATACAGCGGATAATTGCGCAGCGCCGCGACATCGCGTTTCCAGGCCGGATCGCCCTGCTGCGCCAGCGCATAGGCTTGCACGAACTGCTCGCGCTGGCGTTGCAACTGAGCGCTGGACGCGGCCTGCGCGGCACCCGTGGCAAGCAGCGCGCCGAGAGCCAGCCACCCCGGCACCCGTCCGATGCGCCACTGCCGGCGCGCGTGTAGCCTTGGCATACTGCATGTCCTCCGCAAGACGCGATTCTACAAGGCACGCCTGCAGGGCGCGCCTGCAAGGCGCACCGCAGACGCGTGCGCCGCGCGCGTTGCGCAACGCCGCCGCGGCCAGCGGCACCTCGGCGCGTCATCCACTCAAGGCACGACCACCCATGATGTTCGATCTTGTGCTGTACCTGCTGGCCGGCGCCGCGGCCGGTTTCCTGGGCGGCCTGCTGGGCATCGGCGGCGGTCTGCTGATCGTGGCCGCGCTCAGTTTCACCCTGCCCTCGCTGGGCGTGCCGCCGAGCGAGGTGATGCACGTATCGGTGGCGACCTCGCTGGCCGGCATCGTGCTTACCGCGGCCTCGTCCACCACCGCGCAACTGCGGCGTCACGCAGTGATGCTGCCGACGCTGTGGCGGCTGGCGCCCGGGCTGGTCCTGGGCGGTTTCATCGGCGCGCATCTGGCGCAGTTGATGAGTGGGCCGGTACTGCGCTGGGTGATCGCCGGTTTCTGCCTGTTCATGGCATGGCGCATGGCCTTCGGCCAGCAACGCGAAGCGCATGCCGAGCACGCGCCGCGCTCATCCTGGCTGTTGCCCGCGGGCCTCGGCATCGGTGCGGTATCGGCCATCGTCGGTATCGGTGGCGGCTCGCTCACCGTGCCCTTGCTGGTGGGCCTGGGCGCGCAACCGGTGCGCGCGGTGGCCACCAGCGCCGCCGCCGGACTGGTGATCGCGCTGGCCAGCTCGCTCAGCTACATGCTGGCCCTGCATGCGCCGGCCCTGCCGCTGCCGCGCGGCGCGCTGGGCTACGTGTTTCTGCCGGCCGCCGCGGCCACGGCCGTTGCCTCGATGGCCACCGCGCCGCTGGGCGTGCGTCTGGCGCACCGCTTGTCGGGGCCGATGCTCAAGCGCGTGTTCGCGCTGTTCCTGCTGGTGGTCGGCGTGCTGATCGCCAGCGGCGGATGAACCCTCGGCGCGCAGGCTACGCGCAGCGCCACGCAGCGGCCATCGCTCATGCCGTGCTCGGTGCGGCGTTGCTCGGAGGTTTGCTCTGGCTGGGTGCCCTGTTGTGGCCAGTGACGTTGCCGGGTGTCGCGCAGCGGCGTCTGCAGTGCGTGTCCTATGCACCCTTCCGGCTGCCGGGCCAGAGCCCGCTGGACCCCGCCGCGCATATCACTCCGGCGCGCATCGACGCCGACCTGGCGCGCTTGGCGCAACGCTTCGGTTGCGTGCGCACGTATTCCGTGAACCAGGGTCTGCAGCAGGTACCGGCGCTGGCCGCGCGCCATGGCATGCAGGTGCTGCTGGGCATCTGGATCGGCGCGGACGCGCGCGCCAACGCGCGTGAAATCGCGCTGGGCATCGCCACCGCGCGTGCCGCGCCACCGGGCAGCATCCGTGCCATCGTGGTCGGCAACGAGGTGTTGCTGCGTGGCGATCAACCCGCGTCGGTGCTGCGTCACGACCTGCGCGCCGTGCACGCGGCCACCGGGCTGCCGGTGACTTATGCCGACGTCTGGGATTTCTGGCTGCGCCATCCCGATCTCGCGCCGGCGGTGGACTTCATCAGCGTGCACATGCTGCCGTATTGGGACGACACGCCGGTGTCCGCGCACGCCGCGGTGGCGCACGTCGCACAGCTGACCGCGCGTGTGCAGGCGGCATTTCCCGGCAAGCCTGTTTTTATCGGCGAAACCGGCTGGCCCAGCGCCGGTCGCGCGCGCCGTGATGCCGTGCCCAGCCTGGTCAACGAGGCGCGCTATCTGCGCGGGTTCGTCACCTGGGCGCAGGCGCACGGCCAGCACTACAACCTGATCGAAGCCTACGACCAGCCGTGGAAGCGCGCGCTGGAAGGCACCGTCGGCGGCTGGTGGGGTATCTATGATTCACGGGCCCAGCCCAAGTTCGCGTGGCGCGGTCCCGTGACCGAGGATCCGCGCGCCGGGTGGGCGCTGTTGCCGCTGCTGCTGGCCGCGGCTGTCGGCGCATGGCGCGACGGCCGTAGCGCGCGCATCTGCGGCGCCTTGGCGGGTGCCGGCACCGGGCTGGCGCTGTGGGCGCTCTGGCGCATGGCGCAGGCCGCAGCCTCGAATGTCGCGCAATGGACTTACTGGGGGGCGCTGGGCGCCGGGTCGCTGCTGGGTGCCTGGCTGCTGCTGGATGCGCTGTGCGCACAACTGCGCGGTGCTCGCATCGCGCATCCCGGGCGCGTGGCACAGGTGGCCTTCGCCGCGCTGTTTGTCGTGGTGTACCTGGACCTGCTGCTGGTGTTCGCTGGCCGCTATCGCGACTGGCCGCTGCCGGCGTTCATCCCCATCGCGCTGGGTGTAGCGCTACTGCGCCAGTTGCACGGCGCACCGCTGCTGCATGGCCCACGCGCACGCGCGCTGGCACTGGCGGCACTGCTGCTGGGCACGGTGGGCGTGCTGCAGGAAGCGCTGCTGAATCCGTATGCATGGTACTGGCTGGCGCTGAATGCACTGCTGGCCTGGACGGCACTGGGCACTCGCAAGGCCACGCGCATTCAATCCTGACGCGCCGCCGGCAACAGCAGCAACGCGCCGATCAGCAACGCCAGTGCGCCGGCCGGAAAGCTGTACAGCACCAGGCCCGTGGCGCCCAGCGTCAGACACAGCGCCGCCGTCCATGCGCGCCTGCAGAGCAGCGCCAGCAGGGCCGCGGCCAACACCAGTGCACCCAGCAGACCGCTGTTGAACGCCTGCACCAGGGCAGCGCGCACACCACATACGGCACCACCCTGCCCGGCCAGGCAGGCCTGCGCCATGGCGTGCGATTCAACCAGATCACGGCGCGCCCATACCGCCAGTGTCGCCGCCAGTGTCGCCACCAGCGCGGCAGCCAGACGCGCGCGTCCACCCCCTGGCACCTGCGCCTGACGCGCCATGACATGACGAATGCGAGTAACAAGCGACATGATTTTGTAGCCTAAACGTCAAACATTCGTTAGATTCGGCCTGCCGTATCACATGCAGGTCACGGCACCATCTCGGACCCTGGAGAAAATCATGTCGCACACCTTACGCCAACGCACACTGGCCGTGGCCATCGCCGCGGCTTTCGCATTGCCGATGCTCGCGCATGCGCAGGATGCCACGCCGCCCGTCGACAAGAAAAACGTCAAACAGCTGGAAGCGGTCGAGGTGCTGGGCTCGCGCATCCGCGGCGCGGAGCTCGCCACGCAGACGCCCACCACGGTGATTACCGCACAGCAGCTCGCGCAGACCGGCCTGACCAGCCTCGGCGACATCCTGCAGCAGCTGACCACCTCGGGCTCGGCGCTGAACACCAAGTTCAACTCGGCCGGCAACTTCGGCTTTCCGCCGGATGGTTCAGGCGTGGGCTCGGGCTCGGCCACGCTGAGCCTGCGCAATCTGGGCGCCAAGCGCACGCTGATCCTGGTCGACGGGCTGCGCTGGGTGAACGAGTCCTCGGCCTCGGGCGTATCCGCGGCGGTGGACCTCAACACCATCCCGGTGAGCATCATCGAGCGCATCGAGATCCTGCCCGACGGCGCCTCGGCGTTGTACGGCTCGGATGCCATCGGCGGCGTGGTCAACATCATCACCAAGCGTAGCCAGGACGGCGCCGCGGTGAGCTATTACGTGGGCGGCTACGATGCGCTCAGCGGCGGCATGACCAGCACCGGCACCGCGTCGCTGGGCGGCAAGTTCAAGCGCGGCGAGTTCTTCATCGACTTCGAGCACGTCAAGCAGAACGCGATCAGCTCCAGCGCGTGGGCGCAATCCGGCAGCGCCTGCGTGCCGGGCACCGGGCTGGCCAACTGCTCCTCGGCCACGCCGACCGGACGCTTCATCTTCGTCGATCCGCAAAACGTCACCCAGGACGTGACCCTCAATGGCGCGTTCCCCAACGGCGCGGTGTATCCCGGCGACTTCCACAACTTCAGCACCGCCGACCGCTTCAACTTCGCGCCCTACAACCTGTTGCTGACACCCAACAAGCGCGACTCGGTGTTCGCCAGCACGCGCTACCAGCTCACGGATGACATCACCTGGTATATGCGCGGCCTGTACGTGCAGCGCCACTCGACCAACCAGGCCGCGCCCGAGCCGATCTTCCTGGGCCCCGGCGCCGGCACCGGCGGTCTGGCCGACACGGTCGGCGTGGACGTGAGCAATCCGTACAACCCGTTCGGCTATTCGCTGGTGCCGCAAACCGCGACCGGCGGCAATCTGATCCTCATCGGCCGGCGTCCGATCGAGGGCGGGCCGCGCATTTTCAGCCAGACCGTCAACACCTGGGAATTCGCCACCGGCCTCACCGGCAGCTTCAGCTGGAACGACCATGACTACTACTGGGACGTGAACTTCTCGCACGGCAGCAACAGCGCCACGCAGACCGTGCAGGGCACCTACAACATCGCCCACATCCAGCGCGCGCTGGGTCCACTCAGCCAGTGCACGGGCAACTGCGTACCGCTGAACCTGTTCGGCGGCCCCGGCACCATCACCCCGGCGATGCTGGCCTACATCGGCTATATCGAGCACGACAGCAGCGCCAACGACATCGACCTGTACAGCGCCAACTTGAACGGCGCGCTGTTCACCCTGCCGGCCGGCGAGGTGAAGTTCGCCACCGGCGTGGAATCGCGGCGTTACTCGGGCTACTACCAGCCGGATGCCGTGGTGGTGGCGGGCGAGTCCAACGGCGTGCCCTCGCTGCCAACCTCGGGCGCCTACAACGTCAACGAGTATTACCTCGAGGCCAACGCGCCGCTGCTGGCCGACAAGCCCTTTGTCGAGGCGCTGAACATCGACCTCGCCTCGCGCTACTCGAACTACTCGACCTTCGGCGGCACCACCAACAGCCAGGCCGGCCTGCGCTGGCAGGTGGACAAGCAGCTCACCTTGCGCGGCACCTGGGGCCAGGGCTTCCGCGCCCCGGCCATCGGCGAGCTGTACGGTTCGCCGGCGCGTTTCGATGCCACCCTGCAGGATCCCTGCTCGGCGCCGATCACCAACGCGCAAACCGCGGCCAACTGCGCGGCGCTGGGTGTTCCAGCCACCTACACGCAGCCCAACCCGCAGATCTCGGTGACCACCGGCGGCAACAAGTTCCTGCAGCCGGAGAAGGCGCGCACGCTGACCTGGGGCGGCATCTACAGTCCGGACTGGGCGATCGACACCGGCTGGGCGCAGCGTCTGGACATCACCGCCGACTACTACCGCATCACCGTGCGCAACGCCATCCAGGCACTGGATGCGCAGACACAACTGGATGACTGCGTGGCCAGCGGCAATGCCGCCTCGAGCTTCTGCCAGGGCATCCAGCGCAACAGCACCGGCAACATCGACGGTTTCAACAACACGCTGCGCAACATCGGCCGCATCGACACCAGCGGCGCCGACCTCACTGTCAAGTGGACGTTGCCGCAGTTCTCCTTCGGCCGCCTCACCAACACCTTCGGCACGACCTACATCAATGGCTTCAGCGAGCAGACCTCGCCCGGCGTGTACGGCCCGCGCAAGCCCGGCGTGGAAGTCAACGACAGCGGCATTCCGCGCTGGCGTGCGGTCAACGACCTGATGTGGAGCCGCGGCACGTGGAGCGCCGACTGGCGCATGCGCTACATGAGCGGGCTGACCGAAAACTGTGCAGCTGCCACCGGTTTTCCGATCTGCAACGGCCCCGGCAACACGCATTATCTCGGCGCCGTCACCTACCACGACGTGCGCGTGAGCTGGCGCGTACCGCTGGCGCTGGATCTGGTCATCAACGCGGGCATCAACAACCTGCTGGCCAAGGATCCGCCGGTATGCCTGTCGTGCTCGCTCAACGGCTACGACGCCAGCAATTACGACCTGCCCGGCCGCTTCAGCTACGTGCAGGCCACGTTGAAGTTCTGATGCGCCTGCGCAATCCAGGCTGACCACGCACAGGGCCACCCGCAAGGGTGGCCCTTTGGTTCATGCGCTCGCTCGCTCAGCCGCCGTGACGACGCGCGCCATTGTGGCGGGCGCTGTAGATATGCCGGCTGCGCACGTTATCGCCGCGCTGGATGCGCCGCTGCTCACGGCCGTTGACGAAGCCATTGCGCCCCGCCGCCGCGACCGCGTGGCTGCTGCGCGCCTGTTGCGCGGAAAGGCGCGAAACCTCGCGGTTGGTCAGCCCGCCGTGATCCACGCCGGCGGCGATGCGACCCTGCTGGTCGAGATTGCGCTGCACGTCGCCCTGCATGCGCCGCGAGGACAGGCTGTCGGGATTGCCGGTCCGCGCGTCGTGGCGCTGGCGATAGACGGCGTGGCTCTCGACATTCTGCGCGCGCTGGATGCGCGCCGCCTCGGTCGCGGTGACGCCGGCACCGCCGGCACCGTGCGGATTGGTGGCGCGGCTTTGCATGCGGTCGATGCGCGCCGTGCCCTGCTCCAGGTGCGCGGCCTCGCGCGTGGTCAACTGGCCGCTCTTGAGGCCTTGCTCGATGCGCCGCTGCTGCGCCACGTTGCGATCGGTGAAATGATCGACGTGGGTGGCTTCAGGCGCTGGCGCAGGCGCCTGCTGCGCCAATACCAGCGGGGCCGATGCGATGCCGGCGAGCAGCATGGCGCTGCCCAGCCCGAGTCGGATGATGCCTTGCATGGAACGCTCCTCCGGCGCGTCGCGGAGTGCGGCGCCTGTCCCTGGAAAACGCGCGCCGCGCGCCGGCGTTGACCGGGCCCGGGATTCACGGCCACCGGTTCAGGCGCGCGGTGGCAGGCGTGGCAGGCGCATCTCGATGGCCAGCGGCAGGTGGTCGGAAAACGCCTGCGGTGGCGTCCAGCGGCGCAGCACCTCGATGCCATCACTGACCAGGATGTGGTCGATGGCGCGGCGCGGTCGCCAGCTCGGGTAGGTCGGCAGCGCGTCGTCCGGCGGCTGCAGTTGGGTGCGCGCGAACACGCGCTGCAGTTCGGGGCCAGGCCAGGCGCAGTTCAGATCACCCATCAGCACCGTCGCGCCGCGACCTTGCAGTAGTTCGGCGATGAAGTCGAGCTGGCGCGCGCGCGCCTTCGGTCCCAGCGACAGATGCGCGACCAGCACCGTCAGCCCGGCAGCCTCCGCGCCATAGCGCGCCAGCAGCGCACCGCGACCGGGAATGCGCCCGGGCAGCGGATAATCCAGCACCTCGCGCGGCGCCATGCGGCTGAGCAGGCCATTGGCCGAGCGCGCCAGTTGCGCCACGCGGCGGTTGGGCTGGTCGCTCCAGTACGGCATGCCCGCGGCCTGCGCCAGGTATTGCGTCTGGTTGAGGAAACCCGAGCGCAGGCTGCCGGCATCGGCCTCCTGCAGGCCGACCAGATCGAACTGCGCCACCAGATCCGCAAGGCGATCGAGGTTGGCCTGCTTGCCCGGACCGGGCAGCACCTGGGTCAGGCCGCGCGTGAAGTACTGGCGATAGCGCGCAATGCTGGCACCGGCGAGGATGTTGCAGCTCAGCAGCCTGAGCGTGGCGGGCGCCACCACCGCGCGCGTCGCGTCCGTGCCGTCAGCTTGCCGCCGCGCGGCCACGGGCAATCGCTCAGGGCGCGCGCTTGCCGGCGCGCGCGGCTTGCGCTTGCTGCACCATGAAGCGCGCGACATCCACCAGCTGCTGGTAGCTCTGCACCTCGCCGCTGCGCAGCGCGCCATCGACGACAATGGCCGGCGTGCCGTTGACGCCCCAGGCCTGCTCCAGGCGCATGGCGTGCTGCATTTGCGCGCTGACCGCGGCCGAACGCGCCACTTTCAGGAACTCCGCCGGCTTGATGCCGTAACGCGCATAGAAATCAGCCAATTGCTCGAGCGAGCGCAGCGGCTGGTGCTTGACCCAGATCGCATCGAATAACGCCTGGTTGCTTTTCTCCTGCACGCCGAACTTCTGCGCCGCGAAGAACGCGCGCGCGAACGGCTCCCACTCGGGCCAGAACACCGCCGGCAGGCGCACGAACTCGGCATCGGCCGGCAGCGACTTGCGGATCTGCTCGGCATAGGGCTGAAACTCGAAACAGTGCGGACAGGCGTAGGAAAACACCTCGATCACCTGGATGCGCCTGGCCGCGGGGTTCAGCGGTCGCGCCGGGGTGATGGTCTTGTAGGCCACGCCAGGCTGGTACATCACCATCGACGGGCCGCCAAGCTGCGCCAGCGCCGCTTGCGTCACACCGGCCAGCAGCACGCAGGCCGCCAGCAGCAGGCGCTGGAAGATGGGGCGGGTGCGGACACGCTTCATCGCGGCATCCTCACTGTTGCAAGTGCATCGCGGCGGCTTCTTTTTGCGCCAGGTAATGCACCAGTTCCTGGGTTTGCGCCAAGCCGCCGGCCGAAGCCACATCGAGCCGGTAGGTTCCGTTGACCACGATGGTCGGCGTGCTGTCCACGCCGTAGGCCTTGATCAACTGATCGGCGCGTTTCATTTTTGCGCGGATCGCGAATGAATCCGCGGTGGCCTCGAAGGTGGCGGCATCGGCACCATGCCTGGCATAAAACCTGGCGATGTCGGCGATGCTGGGCAGATTCTGCTTGACGTGCGGCTGCGAGGTACCCAGACCATCGTAGGTATTGAGCGGGCCGCCGGGCGTCCAGATCGCCTTGAACATGGCGTCGTGCGTGGCCGGGTTGTCCAGGCCCAGCGCCTGCGCGGTGTAGTAGGCACGCTGGAAAGTCGGCCAATCCTCCGGCGGAATGAACGCGGCCGGCAGGTACTGCCAGTGCACGTAGGCCGGCATGCTCTTGCGGATGGCATCGGCCATGGGCTGGAACTGGTTGCAGGCCGGGCAGCCCCACGAGAACACCTCGGTCACCACCACATGATCGGCATGGTCGGTGGGCACCGCGGGTTCGATGCGGAAATAGTTCTTGCCCTCGACCCACTTGCCGGTATCCGCGGGCGCGGGCACCGGCGTGCCGCCGCTGGCCACTGCGGCAGTCGCGGGCGCGTTGGCTGCCGGCCCGGTGCTGGCGGGCACGGCGGGCGCCACGCTGGCCGCTGCCGCAGGCACCGCGCTGGCGGGTGCCGCGGGCGCCGTGCTGGCAGCCGACGCCGTCGACACCGGAGAGCTGGCCGGCGGCTGCGAGGACGAGCAGCCCGCCAGCAACAGGACCAGCGCTGCGGCCGGGATCAGGGACTTCAACATCGGGTAATCCTCGTGATGCGGCGCGAGCGGCGATTACTGCTGGGCCGGGTTCGTGGCGAAGGCGGCGTTGTTCACCGTCGGCTGCGTGGGCACGATCGGTGTCGCCGTGTGCAAGCCGGCGATGTAACTGGCCACGTCGGCGATCTGCGCGGCGGTCAGGCGCCTGGCGATGGTTGGCATGATCCCGGCGTGGGTGGTCTTGCCCCAGGTCGTGCCGTCGTGCCACGCGGTCAGCACCGTGCGCAGATAGGTCGCGTGCTGTCCGGCCAAGTGCGGGTAGACCGCGCCGGGATTGCCGCGCCCGTCCGGACCATGGCAGGCCATGCAGGCCGGCACGTCACTGGCGCGATCGCCGCCGCGATACACCGCCTGGCCGACGGCCACGGCCTTGGGATCCGCCACGCCGGTGATGATCTTCTGCGCCGAGAAATACATGGCGAGATCGGCCATGTCCTGATTGCTCAGCGGCATGGCCATGCCCAGCATGATCGGGTTCTGGCGCACGCCGGTCTTGAACAGCACCAGTTGGCGGTAGATGTAACTGGCCTGCTGTCCGGCCAGTTTGGGGTATTGCGGATCGGTCGAGTTGCCATCCATGCCGTGGCAGGCGGCGCAGATCGCCGACTTGGCCTTGCCCGCCGCGACCGTGCCCGCAGGCATGGCGCCCTCGGCATGCGCACCGGCGGCGATGAGGATCGCGCCCAGAACCATCATGCTGCCCAGCTTCATGTGCCTTCTCCGCAGAGGCCGATCGGGTGCCGCCGCCGTCACGCCACGCCGCTTGCCGGCGGCAAGACGGGGCGTCGCGTACCAGCGCTGGATTATCCTTGTGCCCCCGGAGACGGTCAAACGCTCCGCACCCGCGGTAAACCGATGCCCAGCAATCCCCTGCACGGCGCCAGCTTCGTGCTGTCCACGCCCGACCCGCTGCGCCTGCCCGCCGACAGTGGCGCCGAGATCGCTTTTGCCGGGCGCTCCAACGCCGGCAAGTCGAGCGCGCTCAACGTACTGGTGGGCGTGCACGGCCTGGCGCGCACCTCACGCACACCCGGCCGCACCCAGCATCTGGTGGCATTCGTGTTGCCCGACGGTCGCCGTCTGGTGGATCTGCCCGGTTATGGCTACGCCAAGGTGCCGGAGGCCGTGCGCGCGCAGTGGCGCGATGCACTGGAAGGCTACCTGATGCGGCGCCGCAGCCTGCGCGCGCTGGCGCTGGTGATGGACATCCGCCATCCGCTGACTCCGTTCGACGAGCAGATGCTGGCGTTCTGCGCCGCGCACGACCTGCCCTGCCACGTGCTGCTGACCAAGGCCGACAAGCTCGGCCGCGGCCAGACCGCGCAAACGCTGCTGGCGGTGCAACGCGAACTGGCGCAACTGCATGGCGTGCTCTCGGCGCAGGCGTTCTCGGCCACGGCGGGTACCGGCGTGGAAGCCGCGCGTGCCGTGCTGACGCGACTGCTGGGCGGACCGCCGCGCGCGATCACGACTTGATCAGTTTGCAAAACCGGGCATCCTGCCGCGGTTTGCAAACAAACGGGCGCG
>DZBX01000174.1:0-1087 GCA_022730075.1 Rhodanobacter sp.
CGGCGCGTCCGGCACAGGTGCGTACGCGCCTGCGCGAAGCAGCCACTGGCGTGACCGCTTCGCGCCCCGCCATCCATGGCCGGGCCGAGAGGCTGAAAAATTCACAGCCGCTCAGGGCCGGCGTGCGAGTTCCGGGTTGTCCTTGGTCACCGGCATCAGGTCTTTCTTGGACACGCCCATCCACAGCAGCAGCGGGCTGGAGATGAAGATCGACGACAGCGTGCCGATGAGGATGCCGAACAGCATGGTGATGGCGAAGCCGTGCACGGCGGGGCCGCCGAAGAAGTACAGCGCGGCCATGGCGATGCCGGTGAACAACGAGGTGATGATGGTGCGCGACAGGGTGTTGTTGATGGCGCGGTTGAGCACTTCCTCGGGCTCGGCGCGGCGCGCGGTGCGGAACAGCTCGCGCACGCGATCGAACACGACGACCTTGTCGTTGATCGAATAACCCACCACGGCCAGCACCGAGGCCAGCACGGTGAGGTCGAAATCGCGCTGGGTGAGCGCGTAGAAACCCAGCGTGACCACGGTGTCGTGCACCTCGGTGATCAGCGCGGCCACGGCGAAGCGTTTCTCGAAGCGCGCCCACAGGTAGATCATGATGCCGAAGATGACGAAGATCACCGCCACGATGCCGTCGTTGCGCAGCTCGGAGCCGACCTGCGGGCCGACGAAATCGGTGCGCTTGAGCGTGGCGTCGGGACGCGCGGCCTGCAGGATCTTCATCACCGTGGCGGCCAACTGGTCGGCGGTGCCCTGCTGCTGGCTGAGGTTCTTGTCGGTGGCGTTGTGCGGCTGCAGGCGGATGGACAGCTCGCGCGTGCCGCCCAGGCTTTGCACCAGCGCGTGCTCGTAGCCGGCCTTGGCCAGGGTGTCGCGCACCGCGCCGGCGTCGATCGGTTTGGCGTAGCTGACCTCGACCAGCACGCCGCCGGTGAAATCCAGCCCGTAGTTGAGCCCGCGCGTGGCGATCAGTGCGACCGAACCCAGGAACAACACCAGCGCGATGGCGATGCTGTATTTGCGCAGGTTGAGAAAATGGATGTTGCTGTGCGGGTTGAAGATTTCCATGGCTGGGTCCTTA
>DZBX01000174.1:1187-3677 GCA_022730075.1 Rhodanobacter sp.
GACAGCGTCTTGAGCTTGCGGCCGCCGTGGATCAGCGCGGTGACGGCGTGGGTGACGGTCACCGAGGTGAACATCGAGGTGAGGATGCCGACGCCGAGGGTGATGGCGAAGCCGCGGATCGAGCCGGAGGCGAAGATCATCAGGCCGGTGGCCGCCAGCAGGTGGGTGACGTTGGCGTCGAGGATGGTCGCCCAGGCTTTCTCGTAGCCGGCGCGGATCGAGGCCAGCGGCGTCGAGCCGTTGCGCAGTTCCTCGCGGATGCGCTCGCAGATCAGCACGTTGGCGTCGATCGCCATGCCCAGGGTGAGCACGATGCCGGCGATGCCGGGCATGGTCAGCGTGGCCTGGAACAAGCTGAGCACCGCGACCAGCAGGATCAGGTTGAACACCAGCGCGATGTCGGCGACCAGGCCGAACAGCTTGTAGTAGATCGCCGCCGCGATCAGCACCAGGCCCAGGCCGAGCAGCACCGAGAGCAGGCCCTTCTCGATGTTTAGCTGGCCCAGGCTGGGGCCGATCACGCGCTCCTCGACGATGTTCATGGGCGCGGCCAGCGAGCCGGACTTGAGCAGCAGCGCCAGGCTGGTGGCCTCGGACTGGGTCAGGCCGGTGGTCTGGAAGTTCTTGCCGAACACGCCCTGCACGGTGGCGCTGCTGATGACCATTTCCTTGGTCTTGGAGGTGTGCACTTCCTTGCCGTCGACGGTTTTCACCTCGGGGATGCGCTCGATGTACACCACCGCCATCGGCTTGCCGACGTTCTTGGTGGTGAAGTCGAACATGCGCGTGGCGGCGGCCGAATCCAGCTCGACGTTGACCGTGGGCTGGCCGGACTGCGAGTCGAAGCCGGCGCTGGCGTTGAGCATCTGGTCACCGGAGGCGATCACCTGTTTCTTGAGCACGATCGGCTGGCCGTCGCGCATGTAGTACAGGCGGTCCTCGGGCGGCACGATGCCGGATTTCACCGCCTGCGCCAGGTCCACGTTCTGGGCGACGGCGTGGTATTCGATGGTGGCGGTGGCGCCGAGGATCTTCTTGGCCTCGGCGGTGTCCTGCACGCCGGGCAGTTCGACCACGATGCGCGTGGCGCCCTGCTGCTGGATGACCGGTTCGGACACGCCCAGCGCGTTGACGCGGTTGCGCAGGGTGGCCAGGTTCTGGTGGATGATCGAGCCTTCGATCTTGTCCAGCTCGGCCGGGCTGAGCACCGCGGTCAGCACGTAGTCGCCGGCGCCGGAGGCGCCATTGGCCACGGTCAGCGCGGTGTCGTTGGTGCCGATCATGCTGCGCGTGGCGTCACGCGCGGCGGCGGTTTTCAGCACGACGGTGATGGTGCTGCCGCGGCGCTCGACGCTGCGATAGTCGATCTTCTTGGCGCGCAGGCTGTCGCGCACGTCTTCCAGATAACGGTGCATCTGCTGGTCGAGCACGCTGTTGGCGTCCACCTGCATCAGAAAGTGCACGCCGCCTTGCAGGTCCAGGCCCAGCGGCATGGCGTTGGCGCCGATGACGCGCAGCCAGGCCGGCACCGAACTGGCCAGGTTCACCGCCACCACGTACTTGTCGCCCAGTGCATCGCGCAGCACGGTGTAGGCCTTGAGCTGCACGCTGGTGTTGGGGAAACGCAGCAGCAGGCGCTCGTCCTTCAGGTCGGGGGTGGGGCTGGGCACGCCGGACTTTTGCAGGTCCTGCGCGATCTGCTGCTGCAGCGCGGGCGTGATCGGGTTGCTGCTGCTGCCCTGGATCTGCACCGCGGCCTGCGGACGGAATGCGTTGGGCAGCGCATACAGGATGCCGAACAGCAGCACCACCAGCACCAGCCAGTATTTCCAGCGGGGAAAGTCGTTCATGGGCGGGGTTCACCTGGGCCGCGGCGGCGCGCGGCGCGACGCGAGATCAAGAGGACTTCAGCGTGCCCTTGGGCAACACCGCGGAGATGGCCTGGCGCTGCACGCGCACGCTGACGTTGGGTGCCACCTCGAGGCTGATGAAGCTCTCGTCCATGACCTCGATGCGTCCGATCATGCCGCCGGTGGTGATCACCTCGTCGCCCTTGGCCAGCTCGGAGATCATCTTCTTGAGTTCCTTCTGCCGCTTCATTTGCGGGCGGATCATCATGAAGTACATCAGGCCGAACAGCACCACCATCATGATGATGAACTGCATGCCGCCGCCACCAGGGGCCGCCGCGGGGGCCGCGCCCGCGGCGTGGGCTGAAGGAATCAGGAAATCCATGGTCGGTCTCGGTCGGGGCCGGCATGCCGGCGTTCACTGAAGCGGGGAAGTATGCCATGCACCCCGCGGCCCTGCAGATGCGGCGTGCGGCGCGCAAGCAGGCATGGGGGCGGCGCGGCGCGCGCGCAAGGGGCTAGCAGCCTGTCGGACTTTGATTGGCCGGTCTGCGAATTCGGCTGTGCGGCCCATATTTCCGCCAATTCTTGCCCCATAGAACCACTATGGGGCGGCGAATCGTCGAAAATCTGTCCTCGC
>DZBX01000175.1 GCA_022730075.1 Rhodanobacter sp.
TTCTTGCCCCATAGAACCACTATGGGGCGGCGAATCGTCGAAAATCTGTCCTCGCGCAGCCGAACTCTCGCCTCGACCATCAAAGCCCGACAGGCTGCTAGCCGCGCGGATGATGCCGTGCGTGCAGGCGCTTGAGTCCCTCGCGCGCGACCAGGGTGTAGATCTGCGTGGTCGACAGGCTGGCGTGGCCAAGCAGCATCTGCACCACGCGCAGGTCGGCGCCGTGGTTGAGCAGGTGCGTGGCGAAGGCATGGCGCAGCACGTGCGGCGAGATGCGCTGCGCGGGAATGCCGGCGCTGCGCGCGTGGCGCTTGATCAGCGTCCACGCCATCTGCCGGGTCATGCCGCTGGCGCGGCGCGTGAGCAGCAGCGCCTCGGGCTGGCGCGCGCCGGCCAGCAGCGGGCGCGCCTCGCGCAGGTAGCGCTCCAGCCAGTCCAGCGCCACCTCGCCGATCGGCACCAGGCGCTCGCGCCCGCCCTTGCCGCGGATGCGCAGCACGCCCTGGCGCAGGTTGAGCGCGGCCAGCGGCAGTTCGACGAGTTCGCTGACGCGCAGCCCGCAGGCGTACATCAGCTCGAGCAGGGTGCGGTCGCGCAGGCCCAGCGGCGTGGATACATCCGGCGCGGCCAGCAACGCCTCGATTTCGCGTTCGCCCAGCGCCTTGGGCAGGCCGCGCGGCAGCTTGGGCGAATCCAGCAGCGCGGTGGGATCCTCGCCGCCGCCGTTGGCCTGCAGGCGCGCGGCGTGGAAGCGGCGCAGCGTGGTGATCAGGCGCGCGTTGCTGCGCGCCTTGATGCCGGCACCGCCGCGCGCGCCGAGGTAGCGCAGGATCGCCTCGCGTCCGGCCGCGTCCAGCGCGATGCGCTGCGGCGCCAGCCAGCGCGCGAAGCCGCCCAGATCGTTGCGATAGGCAGCCAGGGTGCGGTCGGCCAGCCCGTCCTCGGCCCACAGTTGTTCGAGAAAACGCTCGATGCTGGCGTGATCGGCCGCTGCCAGCGCGGCGGCCGCGGGCCGGCCGCGCGATTTCCGTGGTCGAGGTGCGTGGTATTCCATGGCAGGATGCTGGCCCCGGCGCGCGCGCGCCGCAAGCCGGTCACGGCATGTCGAGTCACGCCCCGCAGCCCGCCACGATGCCGCGCCGCCTTGCCGCGCTGCTGTACGACTTGCTGATCGCGCTGGCGCTGCTGCTGGTGGTGGCGCTGCTGGCGCAGCTGGCCACGCGTGCGCAGCTCATCGCACTGCACGCCGGCCATGCGCAGGTGCCGCTGCTGTACCAACTGCTGCAGATGGGCGTGGTGTGCGCGTACTTCGTGCTGTCGTGGACCCTGGGCGGACAGACCATCGGCGCGCGCGCCTGGCGCCTGCGCGTGGCCGACGCGCAGGGCGCTGCCGTGTCGCTGGCGCGCGCGCTGCTGCGCGCGCTGTGCGCGGCGTTGCCGTTGCTGGCGCTGCTGCTGGGCCAGTGGCTGGCGCCGCGCACGGTCTTGCTCGCGGTCAGCGCGCTGTGGCTGATCGACTACGCGGCCATGCCGTTCGATCGCATGCGGCGCACGCTGCACGATCGCCTCAGCGGTACGCGCTTGCTGTGCTTGGACGCGCGTTGAGCGACGCGCTTATCGCGCCGGCGCCAGCTTCAACACGCCGTGCACGGCCACGTCCAGCCCGATCGCGCTGGCGCTGGCCCATTGCCCGCCGCCCACGGCGAAGGCCAGACGCGACACCGTGGCATCCAGCGTCAGCAAGGCATTGGCGCCGTGGCCGCTGAAGCGCAGCAGCAGCGGCACCGGCTTGCTCACCCCGCGCAGCGTCAGCGTGCCCTGCGCGCGGTAGCGTCCGGGGCCGTCGGGCTGGCAATCGCCGCCCTGGTAGTGAGCCTGCGGAAACCGCGCCACGTCGAAGAAATCCGTCGTCGGCAGCAGCTTGTCGCGGTCGGGGTTGTCGGTATCGGCGCTGGCCAGCGTGATGCTCGCCTGCAGCGTGCAGGCCTGCGGCTTGGCCGGGTCGAATGCGATCGTCGCGCTGAACTGCTTGAAGCGGCCGCTGAACGCCGCGCCCTCGAAGGTACTGCTGAAACCCAGCGTGCTGCCCGCTTGCAGCGTCCAGGTTTGTGCCTGGGCGACGGGCACCAGCAGCGCGGCCAGCAGCACGGCCAGCGCCGTGGTGGAAGAGCGGATCAAGAGCGGTTTCATGGTGTGTCTCCGGGGGTGTCGGTGGTGCGCGCGCGGCTGCGCCACGGCAGCATGCGCAGCAGCACCGTGTCGCGGTGGCGGAAGTGGTGGTCCAGCGCCGCCGCGACGTGCAGCAGCAGCACCGCCGCCAGCACCCAGAACGCGATCTCGTGCACGTCCAGCGCCACGCGCGCCAGCGGCTTGGACACCGGCGCCAGCGCCGGCAGTTGCAGCAGCCCGAACCAGGGCAGCGGAAAACCCGAGGCCGAGTTGTACACCCAGCCGGAGATCGGGATCAGCAGCAACAGCAGGTACAGCAGCGCGTGGCTGGCGTGCGCCACACCCACCTGCCAGCGCGGCATGTCCGCCGGATAGCGCGGGTGGCGGTCGATGAGGCGCCACAGCAGGCGCAGCACGACCAGCGCCAGCACGGTCACGCCCAGCGCCTTGTGCAGCAGGAACAGCCTGAGCTGGGCCATGCCCAGCGGCATGTCGACCATGTACAGGCCGATGCCGGCCAGCGCGAAAATGCCCAGCGCCACCAGCCAGTGGAAGGCCTTGGCGATGACGCCCCAGCGGTGCGCGGTGCTGCGCCAGTTCATCGCGCAGCGGCCGGTTGCGCTGCCGCGACGGCGCGCTGGTAGTCGCGTTCGGCGCTGGAATCAGCGATGCCTTCGATCTCCAGCAGCACCTTCACCCGCACCCCGATGACGCTGTCGAACGCGCGCATGCCCCACAGTTTGCGGTCCAGCGTGGCGATGCCGGTGAAGCCGGCCACCGTGTGCAGGCCGAAAATGGTGAACGCGCGCTTGTTGAGGCGGAACGGGAATGCGATGCCCTCGGTGTGGCCGCGCAGGCTGAGCTGGCCGTACAGGATGCCGGTGTCCGGCCCGGTTTTCTGCACCGAGGTGCTGACGAAATGCGCGTAGGGGTGCGCCCTGGCGTCGAGGAAATCGGATCCGGCCACCACGCGATCCCAGTCCTTGTCACCCATGTCCACCGAGCCCAGCGCGATATCGGCCACCACCCTGGAATCGGCCCAGTCTTTCGGGTCGAAGCGGAACCAGCCGCGCGCGATTTTCAGGCGTCCCACCGAGTCGCTGTAACCGTCGTGATCGACGAAAAACACCACGGCGCTGTGCACCGGGTCGAAACGGTACTCGGCGGCTTGCGCCAGCGGCGCCAGCACGCAACCAAGCAACAGCAGGCCGCGCAGTATCGACACGCGCATCACGGATCCAGTCGCCGAAACCGCGTGCATTATGGCCACGCCAGCGTGCGCGGGCGGTGAACAGTGTTTCTTCGGTAAGAGACTCGAGGCGGCTTTCACGACTCGGGCGGGTCGGCAAGCGTTTGTCGGCTCTGC
Organism: Rhodanobacter sp.; assembly: GCA_022730075.1. GTDB lineage: Bacteria > Pseudomonadota > Gammaproteobacteria > Xanthomonadales > Rhodanobacteraceae > Metallibacterium. The sequence goes on from DZBX01000175.1 coordinate 3,536, forward strand.
TCAGCGCCTGTGAAAAATTCCGCGTCGTGCGGAATTTTACATCGGTGCGTCTGGCACAGGTGCGTACGCGCCGCCGCGAAGCAGCCACTTGCGTGGCCGCTTCGCGTCCGGCCATCCATGGCCGGGCTG
>DZBX01000176.1 GCA_022730075.1 Rhodanobacter sp.
GAGACGAGCTGGCACGGCTGGGTGATTCCGGGCCTGGTCAACGCACATTCGCATGCATTCCAGCGCGCCATGGCGGGACTGGCCGAACAGCGCAGCACGCATGCCGGCGATACACAGGACAGCTTCTGGAGCTGGCGCGAGACCATGTACGCCTTCGCTGCGCGTCTGCGCCCGGAAACCCTGCATGCGGTCGCAGCGCAGGTCTATGCGGAGATGCTCGAAGCCGGCTACACGCAGGTGTGCGAGTTTCACTACGTGCACCATGCGCCCGACGGCAAACCCTATGCCCCGGCCAGCGCGATGAGCGCGGCCCTGATCGCCGCCGCGCGCGAAACCGGCATCGGGCTGACCTTGCTGCCGACGCTGTACATGACCGGAGGTTTTGATCAGCGGCCGCTGGCCCAGCGCCAGCGGCGCTTCGCGCACACGCTCGATGCGTTCCTCGATTTGCTGGCCGAATTGCGCGCGCAGCAAGCGCCGGGGCTGAACGTCGGCATCGCCTTGCATTCGCTGCGCGCGGTGCCGGCCGAGGCCTTGCATGAGCTGCTGCAATCGGGCCTGGCGGCGCAGGGTCCGCTGCACATCCACATCGCCGAGCAGACCGCCGAGGTGGACGATTGCCTGGCCGCCACGGGCCAGCGCCCGGTGGCCTGGCTGCTCGACCATGCGCCGCTCGACGCGCGCTGGTGCCTGGTGCATGCCACGCACATGGATTCCGCTGAAACCACGCGCCTTGCGCGCAGCGGTGCGGTGGTGGCGTTGTGCCCGAGCACCGAGGCCAATCTCGGCGACGGACTGTTTCCGCTCGTCCCCTACCTGGACGCGGGTGGGCGCATCGCCATCGGTTCGGACAGCAACATTTCAATCTCGCCGGTGGAGGAGTTGCGCTGGCTGGAGTACGGCCAGCGCCTGGCCCGACGCGCGCGCAATCTCGCCGCCAGCGCGCAACAGCCGCATGCCGGCACGCGCCTGGTTGCGCTGGCGCTGGCGGGCGGGCGCCAGGCGGCCGGTCTCGACGACACGCCGATCGATGCGGCATTGCTGCATCTGGATGGTGCGCATGTGCTGCTGGCGGAGCGTCGCCCCGAGGAAGTGCTGGACAGCTGGATCTTCGCCGGCAACGCAGCGCTCGTGCGCGATGTCTGCGTCGCCGGGCAGCACTTGGTGCGCGCCGGGCGGCACGTGCACGGCGAAGCCATCGCACGGCGCTATCGCCAGGCGCTGGCACGGCTGCGCGCCTGAATCCCGGCGGCATCGTTACACTCTGCACCCTTTACGCGGACTTCGAAGATGCGCCTCAGCCAGTTCCATCTCAACACCGTCAAGGAAGTGCCGGCCGACGCCGAGATCGTCAGTCATCAGCTCATGCTGCGCGCCGGCATGCTGCGCAAACTGGCCGCGGGCATCTACACGTGGACGCCGCTGGGTCTGCGCGTGCTGCGCAAGGTCGAAGCCATCGTGCGCGAAGAAATGAACCGCGCCGGCGCCATCGAATTGCTGATGCCCTCGATCCAGCCGCGTGAATTGTGGGATGAAACAGGGCGCTGGCAGAAGTTCGGCGGGCAGTTGCTGAAGATCAGGGACCGCAAGGACCAGGAGTATTGCTACGGCCCCACGCACGAGGAGGTCATCACCGACTTCGCGCGCCACGAGCTGAAAAGCTACCGCCAGTTGCCGATTAATTTCTTCCAGATCCAGACCAAGTTCCGCGACGAGATCCGCCCGCGCTTCGGGGTGATGCGCGCGCGCGAATTCCTGATGAAGGATGCGTATTCGTTTCACCTCACACCGGAATGCCTGGCGCGTGAGTATCAGAACATGTACGACGCCTACACGCGCATTTTCAACCGGCTCGGTTTACGCTTTCGTGCGGTGCAGGCCGACACCGGCGCCATCGGTGGCAGCGCCAGCCATGAGTTCAGCGTGCTGGCCGATTCCGGCGAGGATGCCATCGCTTTTTCCAGCGCTTCCGGTTACGCCGCCAATGTGGAAATGGCCGAAGCACTGGCGCCGGGCGCACGCGCAGCGCCGGCCGAAGCGCTGCAGCGCGTGGCCACGCCAACGCAGAAAACCTGCGCCGAGGTGGCCGCGTTACTGGGTATCGAGCCGGCGCGCACGGTGAAATCCATTGCCCTGACCGGCGAATCGGGTTTTGTGCTGGCGCTGCTGCGTGGCGACCACATGCTCAACGAAATCAAGTTGGCCAAGCTGCCGGGGCTGGCTGAATTTCGTCTGGCCAGCGAGGCAGAAATCGCCGAATACCTGGGTGGCGAGCCTGGATCCATCGGGCCGTGCCAGCCGCGCAAGGCCATTACCGTCGTGGCTGATCGCAGCGTGGCGGTCATGGCCGATTTCGTCATTGGCGCCAATGCCGCTGGTTATCACCTGCGGGGCGTCAACTGGGGCCGCGATTTGCCCGAGCCGGATCACGTCGCCGATATTCGCAACGTGCAAGCCGGCGATGCCGCCGCGGATGGCAGCGGCGCGCTGCAAATCGCGCGCGGCATCGAGGTCGGGCATGTGTTCCAACTGGGCCAGAAATACGCCGCGGCCATGGGCGCGCAGGTGCTCGATGCGCAGGGCAAGGCGCAAACGCCGTTCATGGGCTGCTACGGCATTGGCGTGAGCCGCATCGTGGCGGCCGCGATCGAGCAGAATCACGATCGCGCGGGCATCGTTTGGCCGCGTGCCATGGCGCCATGGCAGGTGGCGATTTGCGTCATCAATCCCAAAAGCGTCGAGGCGGTCGATCTGGCCGCGGGCAAGCTGCATGCCGATTTGCAGACACATGGCATTGACGTGGTGCTGGATGACCGTGGCTTGCGCCCGGGTGCGATGTTCGCCGATATCGAATTGATCGGTATACCTATGCGTGTTGTCGTCAGCGAGCGCGGCCTGGCCAGCGGCCAGTTCGAATACCGTCGGCGCGATGCCGCAGAAAGCGAAATGCTGAATGAAGAACAACTCTTGAACCGCCTGCGCGCTGATTTTGCCGATTAACCAAAGCTCGGCAAATTCAGGCCCGACGCCGTTTCATTGCGGTGACCCGTGACGGAATATTGTGTAATTGCGGGCAAGCATGCAAAATCCACTTGCTGCAACGGATCAGCGACTGATCCACATAATCCACTTCCATTCAGGAGACGAGGCATGGCCATTGATCTGAAAACCTTCAATCACAACCAGCTCAACGAGCTGATCGAGCACGCCAAGGTACGTCAGGCGGAACTGGCCAAGGAAAAGCTGGGCGCTTTGCGCGAGCGCATCGAAAACATCATCAAGCAGGAAGGCTACACTGTGGAGGACGTTTTAGGTGGCCGCGCGCGGCGTGCGCGCAAGAGCACCGGCAGCGTGGCGCCCAAGTTTCGCAATCCCGCCAATGCCCAGCAGACCTGGAGTGGCCGTGGCAAACGCCCGCGTTGGTTCCACGACGCGCTGGCCGCTGGCAAGAAAGATGTGGACATGCTGATCAAGTAACTTCAAGTAATCGATTCGTTCTGGCGAATCGTGGAACACCCTGAAACGCCGGCCTTGTGCCGGCGTTTCGTTTTCAGGCTAGAGCGGTTTGCAAAACCGCTCCGGCACAGGGGCGCAGTGGGCATTGCCCGCTGC
>DZBX01000048.1 GCA_022730075.1 Rhodanobacter sp.
GCGTAGCGTCCAGATCTTGCTGCGGCATGCTTGCGTCGTCGCATGGCACGCGCCAATCTGCGCCGTCCCGAGCACGGAGTCGTCCATGCGTGTGTGTGTCTATTGCGCCTCCAGCGACGCGGCGCCGGCAAGTTTTCGCGTGGCGGCGCAGCGTCTGGGCGAATTGCTCGCCGAGGGTGGCTGCACGGTGGTGTATGGCGGCGGTTCGTCCGGCTCGATGGGCGCCCTGGCGACGGGCGCGCTGAGTCGCGGCGGCGAGGTCGTCGGCGTGCTGCCGCGCTTCATGGCCGATCTGGAATGGGGCTGGCCGGGCAAGGTGCACGCCACGCCGCTGGACGCGCAGGGTCTGCGCATGGAGCAGGGCAGCGCCGGCTGGCGCGCGGGTCCGGGCACGCCGGCAGGCGGCAACGGCACCTTCAACATGCAGTACGTCGAGGACATGCGCGAGCGCAAGCACCGTCTGTTGTCCGAGTCCGATGCCGTGGTCGCGCTGCCCGGCGGCTGCGGCACGCTGGAGGAATTGTTCGAGGCGATCACGCTCAAGCGCCTCGGCCTGTACTTCAAACCCATCGTGCTGCTGGATACCGAGGGCCTGTTCGCGCCGCTGACCGCGTATCTCGAGCGGCTCATCGATGCGCGCTTCATGAACCCCGAGCACGCGGCGATGTGGCAGCGTGTGCCGACGCCCGCGGACGTGCTGCCGGCGATCCACGCCACGCCCGACTGGCGCAGCGACGCGCGCGTCTACGCCGTGCCGCGCTGAAAGCTTGCGAAACGCTTGCAAAGCGACGTCGGCGCCCCATATCTCCATGCCCGACCGTTCGAGGCCGCAGCATGTCCATCCCCAGCATCGCGCCCGACACGCCCATCACCGATCCGCGCATGCTCGTGGACTACATCGCCAGCGGCGAGAAGCCCGGCGACGACTGGCGCATCGGCACCGAGCACGAGAAGTTCGGGTTCCATATCGATGGCCTCAGGCCGCCGCCGTATGCCGGCGAGCGCGGCATCCGCGCGCTGCTCGAAGGCATCGCCGCGCGCCACGGCTGGGACATCGTGCGCGAGGGCGATCTGCCGGTGGCCCTGCTGCGCGACGCCGCGTCGATCACGCTGGAACCTGCGGGACAGCTCGAACTCTCCGGCGCGCCGCTGCGCGACATCCACGAGACCTGCTGCGAGGTCAACGAGCACCTGGAAGAAGTGCGCGGCATCGCCGAACCCATGGGCATGGGTTTTCTCGGCATGGGCTTCCAGCCCAAGTGGCGCCGCGACGAGATGCCGTGGATGCCCAAGGGCCGCTACGCGATCATGCGCCGCTACATGCCGCTCAAGGGCAACCTGGGCCTGGACATGATGACGCGCACCTGCACCGTGCAGGTGAATCTGGATTTCGCCTCCGAGGCGGACATGGTGAAGAAGTTCCGCGTGGCACTGGCGCTGCAACCCATCGCCACCGCGCTGTTCGCCGACTCACCGTTCACCGAGGGCAAGCCCAACGGTTTCCAGTCGTTCCGCTCGCAGGTGTGGACCGACACCGACCCCGATCGCACCGGCATGCTCGACTTCGTGTTCGCCGACGGTTTCGGCTACGAGCGCTATGTCGATTACCTGCTCGATGTGCCGATGTATTTCAGTTACCGCGACGGGCGCTACATCGATCTGGCCGGGCAGAGTTTCCGCGATTTTCTCGCCGGCAAGCTGCCCGATCTGCCCGGCGCGTTGCCGACCTTGCGCGATTTCGCCGATCACCTGACCACGGCCTTCCCCGAGGTGCGGCTGAAGAAATATCTGGAGATGCGCGGCGCCGATGGTGGTCCATGGAATCGCCTGTGCGCGCTGCCGGCGTTCTGGGTGGGGCTGCTGTACGACAGCACGGCGCTGGATGCGGCCTGGGACCTGGTCAAGGATTTCAGCCTGGCCGAGCGCCACGCGCTGCGCGATGGCGTGCCGCGGCAGGCGTTGAAACTGCCCTTCCGCAAGGCCAGCGTGCGCGAACTGGCATTGCAGGCATTGCAGATCGCGCAGGCCGGCCTGCGCCGCCGCGCGCGCCGCAACGACAAGGGTGCCGACGAGGTGCAGTTCATCGAGCCGCTGATCGAATTTGCGCTGGCCAACCAGACCCCGGCCGAGCGCAAGCTGGAGTTGTTTCACGGCGCCTGGGGCGGCAGCGTGGACCCGGTGTTCCGCGAGTTCGCCTACTGAGCAGGCCGTCATTCCCGCGTCAATTCTGCCCCAGGTGAAGGCAGGCGCAGGAAGCGCATCTCAACAGCAAAGCGGGTCATCCAGTGGGTTTGTCGTGCACTGAAAGCTGCTGGATCCCCGTCCCCGACACAAGCATTCGGGGATGACGTTCCTGCGCGGGGATGACGAGCCCAGTCGATCTGGCCATTCACTCGAAAAGTCTTGCCGTTTCGAATGCACTCAGTCCGCGCGCTTCAGCGCCAGCACCGCGTTGAGGCCGCCGAAGGCGAACGAGTTGCTGAGCGCGGCACCGATACGCTGCGTACGCGCCTGGTTGGGCACGTAGTCGAGATCGCAGGCCGGGTCGGCGTCGAGAAAGTTGACCGTGGGCGGGATCACGCCCGCGCGCAGCGCGCCGATCGTGGCCACCAGCTCCAGCGCGCCGGCCGCACCCAGCGCGTGGCCGTGCATGGACTTGGTCGAGCTCACCATGAGCGTGCGCGCGTGCGCGCCGAACACGGCGTGGATGGCCTGCGTTTCGGTGGGGTCGTTGGCCGGGGTGCCGGTGCCGTGCGCATTGATGTAGCCGATGTCCTGCGCTGCGAGGCCGGCGTCGGCCAGTGCATTGCGCATGGCGCTGGCGGCGCCTTCGACCTTGGGGAACACGATGTCGCCGGCATCGCTGCTCATGCCGGCGCCGGCGAATTCGGCCAGGATCGGCGCGCCGCGTGCGCGCGCATGCGCGTATTCCTCCAGCACGAACACTGCCGCGCCTTCGCCCAGCACCAGCCCGCGGCGCTGTTTGCAGAATGGCCGGCAGGTGTCGTCGGAAAGCACGCGCATGGCTTCCCATGCGCGCAGGGTGCCTTGCGACAGGCAGGCCTCGGTGCCGCCGCTGAGCATGATGTCGGCCTGACCGGAGCGGATCGCACCCAGCGCCTGCGCCAGCGCATGGTTGCTGGAGGCGCAGGCGCTGGATACCGCGAACGCCGGCCCGGTGAGTCCGAATTCCATGCTGATCTGGCTGGCCGGTGCGTTGTACATCGCGCGCACGATGGTCAGCGGATGCAGACGCGGGTTGCCCTCGGCATACAGGCGCCGCGAGGCTGCGTCATGCGTCAGTTCGCCGCCGGCGCCGGTGCCGATGATGCAGCCCGCGCGTGCGCCCAAGCCACTGGCGCGGAATTCGAGGCCGGCCTGGGCAATGGCCTCGCGCGCGGCCACCAGCGCGAACTGGCTGACGCGATCGAGCAGGACCAGGCGCTTTTCGTCGAAGTGCCGCAGCGGATCGAAATCGCGCACCTCGGCGGCATTGCCGGCGCGCAGACCTTCGCGCGGCACCGATTGCAGCGGCGCGATCGCGCAGCGACCGGCGGCGAGCGCCTGCCATGTGGCCGCAGCATCCGCGCCGAGCGGTGTGACCGCACCCTGGCCGGTGATGACGACGCGGCGCATGGTCGCCTCAGCCGTTGCCGGGCGGTGTCGCGGCGGCTTGTGCGGCGAGCAGCTTGTGCACCGTGTCGACCAGGCCCTTGACCGACTCGGTGTCGAAGTTGGGGTCGCGATCCGGCATGGTGATCTTGAAGTGGTCTTCGATCTCGAACAGGATCTGCACCGCGTCGAGCGACTGGATTTCGAGATCCTTCAGCGTCGATTCCAGCGTGATCTTGCCGCGCTCGATGTTCGCTTCCTTGGCGATGATGTCGAAGATGGTGTCGGCGACGTTGTCGCTCATGAGACGGATACTCCTGACCAGGTGCGCGGCGGGCTGCCGGCGCTGCCCTGAAGCATACCGGAGCGCACGGCTTCTCAGTCGGCGCCGACCGCGCGCAGGTGCTGCAATGGCGTCTCGGCGTGCTGTGCGGACTCGCCGTGCAGCAGACGCTGGAAGAAACCCGCCGAACCCTCGATGACGCGCTCGCGCTCGCCGTCCAGGGTGACCATGTGATAACTCTCGGGCAGTTCCAGCAACTCGCTGGGACCGGCAAGACGATCCATCACCACGCGCGCGTTGCGCAGGCTGGCCACGTCGTCCTCGGTGGCGTGCACCACCAGCGCCGGGGTGTGGATCTGCGGCAGGCGCGCGCGCACATGCCGCGCCAGACGATACAACTCCGCCAGCGAAGGCCACGGGTTGCCGGGCAGGCCGGCAGCGCTGGAATCCCCGCCGAACATGGCGCCGACGATGCGGTTGCGCATGCGTTCGTCACGCAGGCCGTAGGGGAAAACCTCGGTGAAGCTGCGCTTGCGGCCGATGCCCAGCGGCACCACCCAGGGCAGCAGGAACGAGAGCTTGGCGATGGCCGGCACCGCCCAGCCGTCATAGCGGAACGTGGTGCCGTACAGTGCCAGGCCATGCACCGAATCGGGCTGCTCCAACGCGTAGTTCAGCGCCAGCAAGGCGCCCATCGACAATCCGCCGACGAACAGCTTGTCCACTTGCGCGCCCAGCTTGGCGGCCGCCGCGCTGACGCTGGCGGCCCAGTCGCGCCAGCCGGTGGCAAGCAGATCCTCGACACTGCCGCAATGCCCGTCCAGTTGCATCGCGTACACCGTGTAGCCGCGGCGGTTGAGGCCCTTGGCCACGAAACGCATCTCCGCCGGTGTGCCGGTGAGACCGTGGATCAGCAGCACGCCATGGCGTCCGCCGGGCAGCAAATAGTCGACTTGTTTGGGCATCGCGAAGATAAAGTGTGGGGAAGATCCAGCAGCTACTGTGCCATCGCGATCCTGACTGGAGCCGGGTCGCAACATTACGAAACCGCAAGATTCGATAAACCTAGTTTATCTGCCGCCGTCTGACTCGGCACTTGCCTGGCTTGGACTCGCGCTGGCTGCAGGGGTTCCGTGCCCCGCGCTGGCGGCACCATGGCAGTCGCGCTGCGTGCATCCAGTTTGCGCCAGCACATCTTGCAGCGCCGTGCGCACGATCTCGAAACGCGCGCCGTCGAGCCACGCGCTGTTGCCCAGGGTCAGGGTGCGCGCGGCAAATGCACGCGCGTGGGGCAGCGCCGCTGATTCGATGCGGCCGCGCAGTTGCGGGTAATCCGGCAGTGCATGCGCGAACAGGCGCGTCACGCCCAGGCCGCGTCGCCACAGCAGGCGCAGTGCGGCGTCACGCGTGGCCACATCGGGCAGTTCCAGCAGCAGGTAGGGCCATACGCCGATCGCGCCGGGCATATCGCGCATCACGCGCACACCAGGCAGCGCGGCCAGCGCCGCGGCCCGCGCAGCGGCATGGGCATGGCCCACCGCCAGATGGGCGCGATAGCGCGCCAGTTCGCGTCGCCCGACGCTTTGCCGCAGCCGACCCACGCGATGCAGCGGAATGTCGTGGCGCGGACGGTCACCCACTGCCGCGATCACATCACCGCGATCCAGCGCGCGGCGCAGCGGCGCGCCATAGACCAGTCCCAGCGTGCGTGGCCGGTATAGCAGGGCGTAGCCCAGCAGCTCGATCGCGCGGCGCAGATTCCAGCCCGCGCCGCCATGCACCAGACGGCGCTCGCTGAGCTCCAGCGCCGCGCGCACGCGCGTGTCGCGCGCGATCAGCAGCCCGCCTTCGTAGAGCGTCAGCCCCTTGCCCACCGAGTAGCTGAAGAAGCCGATATCGCCGCGCAACCCGACGCTGGCGAGTGTCCCGGTTGACGTGGGCGCACGCGCGCCGAAAGCCTGCGCGGCGTCCTCGATCACGAACGCGCCCACGCGCGCGGCGATGGTCTGCGCGGCGCCGACATCCACCACGCGCCCGCCCAGATGTGTGGGCAGCACGGCCAGCGTGTCCGCGTCGCACAAGCCGGCCAGTGCCTGCGTGTCGAGATCGAAATGCCCGGGCGCGGTATCGCACAGTCGCGGCCGCAGTCCGGCGCGCAGCACGGCCTCGGCCACCAATGGGCAGGTGTAGGCGGGAATCACCACGCTGTGGCGTTCGGGCGCCAGCGTCTTCAATGCGTCCAGCGCGATCCACAGCGCGGCGGTGCCCGAGCAGGTCAGCAGCGCCCAGTCGGTCTCGAGCCAGTCCGCGGCGCGCGCGGCAAAACCGGCGCGCCATGGCGGCAGGAAATCGCGCAGCCGCGCCGGCAAGCCGGCGGTAGGCGGCAGCTCGTCATGCGCGCGCGGGTCGATCGGGCTCATCGTTGTCTGCATTCTTTCATCCGGTGCCGCGCGCCACCCATCCGGCCCTCGCGCGCGGCGCTTACGCATCTCCCGGCGCATGCCCGTCGTGCTGTTCGGCGCTGGCCAGCACCAGGATGCCCAGCACGATCAACACGGCACCGCCCAGTTCCGGCAGGCTCAGGCGCTCGTGCAGCAACCACGCCGAGAGAATCAATACACTGACCACGTTCAGATGCGACGCGGCGAACGCCGGCCCCACCGGCGCGTGCTTGAGCAGGCTCATGTAGGTGACGAAGGCGCCGAGATAACCGGCGATGGCGCCGTACACCCACGGCGAGCCGGCCACGCGCAGCAGCCAGGCGGGATCCGCGGCGAAGGGCTCGGCATGCAGGGCAGCCAGTTTGAAGCACAGTTGCGAGAGCGTGTCGAAGCCCATCAGCACCAGAAACCCGATCAGATAGAAACGCCAGCGCGGTTTCATCCGACACCTACCAGGATCACGCCGGCGGCGATCAGACCCACGCCCAGCAGTCGCCGCGGGGTCAGTTTTTCAGCAAACAGCCAGCGCCCGCCGAGCATGATGGTGACCATGTTGAGCGTGGCCAGCAGTACACCTTCGGCCAGCGGCACCAGCGACAGAAACGCCAGCCACGCCACGAACTCGGCGACGAACGCGAGCAGGCCCAGCCACAGCCACGGCTTGCCTGCCATCGCGCGCCAGTGCGCCATGCCATCGCCGCCGCCGCGATTGGCGGCAGCCTTGAAGGCGAGCTGGCCGCCGGTGTCGAACACCATCACGGACAGCCAGGCGATGAATGTGACGAGCGTCATGCGGCGTGGCCGATGCATCCGGGGCGCGCGAGTATGGCGCGCGCACCGCGGCGGGTCGAGACACATGCTCCCATCACGCCGCACGCGATGCCATGCCCCGGCGTCAACGCAGCGGGCTGAGGATCCGGTCGAGGGTATCCGCTGTGCCCTTGATGCGCTCGAGGTGCGGGTAGCGCAGGCCACCGTGGTAGTTCACCTGCAGCGGCACCACGTGGCCCTGGTTTTGCACCGTCAGGGTGATCTGCGTGGCGCCGCCACTGGCCGCGGCGATGGCCGCGTCGAGCGTCTCCGGGCTGTAAACCTGATCATCCACCGCGATCAGTTTCATGCCCGGTGCCAGCCCCGCCTGGAATGCCGGGCCATCCCACTGCACATCGCGCAGACGCCCATCCTTGTCCACCACGAAGCCGATCGAGGCGGCGTAGCTGGTGTAGTCGCGCCGCGCCTCCACGGTCTTGAGGTAGGCGTTGGGCTGGTCGGTGTACACCAGTTTCCAGCCGGCGCGCGCAAGACCGCCCAGCGGCGGTGTCGCGTCCACGTCATCGATGCGTCGTTCGAGAAACCGCCGCCAGTCGTAGGGCGCGACCGCGTCCAGCGCCTTGACGACGTCCGCGAAGTCGTAGGTCAGCGCGGCGACGCGACCATTGTCCACGCCGAAAAATGCGCGCGCGAAATCGTCGAGTGACTTGCGGCCGTCGGTGAGCTGACGGATGCGCGCATCGACGTCCAGCCACAGCAGCGCGCCTTCGATGTAGTAGTCCTCGCCGCGCTGCCAGTTGGCCCAGTCGGGGCTGAGGATGCGGTTCTTGTCGATGATCGGCTGCGACGTGGTGTCCTCGACGCTGCGCCACTGCCGGCCGGTGCGCAGCGCCATGCTGGCGGCATCGGCGGCGAGGACATCGCGCGCCTGCGCCTTGCTCCACAGGCCCGAGCGCGTGGCCAGCACGTAGCCCCAGTACTGCGTCTGGCCCTCGTACACCCACAGCAGCGTGTCCTGCATGGGCACGTTGAAGTTGGGCGTCCACAGGTCGGCGGGGCGGCGGAACTTGCCGTTCCACGAATGCGTGTACTCGTGCGGCAGCAGGTCGCGGTCGTACCAGGTGGCCGGATCAGTGAAGTAGCCCGGGCCCACGCCGTTCTCGCTGGACTGGTGGTGCTCCAGGCCCTGGCCGCCGATCTGTTTGGAGATCCACAGCAGGAAGTCGTAATGCGTGTAGTGCTGCGACCCGAACAGGCGCAGGGCCTGCGTGACCAGTTCACGGTGCGCCTGCAGCAGCGCCGGCGGTACCTTCAGCTCGCGGGCGTGATCGGCCACCACATCCAGATGCACCGGCACCCTGGCGCCGGGGGCGAGATCGATGCGCTCGAAATGCTTGCCGGCGACGAGCGGTGAATCCAGCAGGGTGTCGAGCGGGGTTGGCGCGAAGCGCAGCGTGTCGCCCTCGCGCGCGGCGAGATCAAGCGCGCTGGCATAACGCCAACCCGCCGGCAATTGCACGCTGGGAGCCAGCGTGATGGCGCGCGACTCGTAGCCGGCCGGGTACAGCACCACCGTGTTCCAGGGCAGATCCAGCAAAACCGGCGACATCAGCACGCGACCGCTGCGCGGCGTGGTTGGGCTGAGGAACTCGAACTGCACTTCCACGGTCTTGACGCCGACCGGTACATCCACGTGGAAGGCGTACACATCCAGCGGATCGCGCGTCCACGGCAGCGCCCGCGCAGCGGCCGTGATCTTCAATCCGGCGACGCCGATGATCGGACCGGAGGGGCCGTGGTTGCCTGGAATCCACTTCGGGTACAGCAGGGTGAGTGGTCCCGGCGCGGCCACCGGGATGGTTTCGCGCACGCGCAGGATCTTCTGCGTGACATCGCGCGCATCGACATGCAAGGCGATGGTGCCGGGGTAGGCGGAGCGTGCGAGTGCGGGATGGGCCGCGGCCGCCGCGGCGTGTCCGCCCTCGTTTCGCGGCGTGGATGGACGCTGCGCGTGGACCGCCAGCGGCAGGCATGTGGCCAGCAGCAGCCCGAGCCAGGCCTTGTGCGAACGACGATGCATCATGGAGAGTGTTCCCGGATACGACAATTGACCGATCAATGCGATGCGCATCACATTCGCGCGGGCGCCGTGTCAAGGATTGCAACAGACCGCGCAGGCGGCCCGCGATTTGCTGGACCGCCCCCGACCCGAATCTAAGCGAACTTCAACGTGCGCACCAGCCCTCCACCTGCCAGTATCGAACCGCCCGCGCTGATGCCCGCGCCGAGCACGTTCGAGCAGGCGCTCGAGCGCCGTCTCGGCCCGGTGGTGCGCGCCTTGCTGTGGACCGCCTTCGGCGGTTATCTCAGTTTCACCCTGGGTGGGGCGTTGACCAGACACTCCGGCGTGCCACTCTGGCTGCGTCTGGCGCCCGGCTTGCCACTGCTGCTGCTGGTCGTGCTCGGCCATGTGCATCGCGCGCCGCGCCATTACGGCGCGCTGGGTCTGGCCGCGGTGGCCTGGCTCGAATTCGGCATCTTCCTCAATGGCTACGCGCGCCCCGAGGGACTGCTCTGGATGCTGCCGGCCTATGTCGTGGTGCCGATCGCCGCCAGTCCGATCTGGCTCAAGCGCAGTCACTTCATCGCCGCGGCGGTGATCAGCGCCCTGCTCGGGCCCTTGGCGCTGCTGTTGCTGGAACCAAGCGGACGCTGGCAGCAGTTCCAGTACCTCAATTACATGGTGATCGCGCTGGTCGTGGCGGCGGTGCTCAACGGCTACCAGGTGCGCCTGATCGGCCAGCATCTGCAGCTGGAGCAGCAATTGCGCCTGCGTGCCGATGTCGATGAGTTGACCGGCGTGGCCACGCGCTCGCGCTTTCTTGAAGCGGCTGCGCAATTGCTGGGTGCGGCGATCGACGGCGCCACGCCGTTGTCGGTGCTGTATGTGGATGCCGATCATTTCAAGCAGCTCAATGACAGCCACGGCCATGCCGCCGGCGATGCCGCGCTGGCCGGCATGGGTCGCATCCTGCGCGAGAACCTGCGCGGCGATGATCTGGTAGGACGCATCGGCGGCGAGGAATTCGCCGTGCTGTTGCCGGGTCTGGACGCCGCCGCCGCGCGCGCTGCGGCCGAGCGCCTGCGCTGCGCGGTGATGCAGATGCGCAGCGCCGGCAGGGCCTTGAGCATCAGCATTGGCGTGGCCGTGCGCAACGATGAAACCAGCCTCGAGCCGCTGCTGGCGCGCGCCGATCAGGCTTTGTCCGCGGCCAAGCGCGGCGGGCGCAATCGTGTCGAGATGGCGGGCTGAGAGGCTGTGAATGGATGGTCTCTGCGAGCGCGACCCCGATGTCGCGCCATCATCGGCGCTGCGGACAGAAGATCATGATTTGTCCACCGTACGGCTCGCCAGCGCGCTGTGGCGCATGCCGTAGCCGAAGTAGATCCACAGCCCCAGCGCCATCCAGATGATGAAGCGCCAGTAGGTGATCGCCTGCAGCCCCCAGATCAGCACGAGCGAAAACACGATGCCCACCAGCGGCACCCACGGCACCCACGGCGTGCGGAAGCGGCGTGGCAGTTCCGGCTGGCGCACGCGCAGCACGATGATCGCGGTGCAGATGATGATGAATGCGCTGAGCGTGCCGATGTTGACCATTTCGGCCAGTTCGCCGATCGGCAGGAGGCCGGCCAGCAGCGCCGTGCCCGCACCCAGGATCAGTGTCGGCCGGTACGGCGTGTGCCAGCGCGGATGCGGCTTGGCGAACCATCCGGGCAGCAGGCCGTCGCGCGCCAGCGCGAACCAGATGCGCGCCGCGGCCAGCATGAAGGCGAACAGCACGCTGGTGATGCCGGCGACGGCGGCGATCGAAATCGCCACCATCACCCAGTGCGCGCCCACCGCGGCGAACGCGCTGGCCACCGGCGCGTCGCTGTTGAGCTCGGGGTACGGCACCATGCCGGTGAGCACCAGCGAAATCGCCAGATACAAAGCCATCGAGATGCCCAGGCTGAGCAGCACCGCGCGCGGCAGATCGCGTTGCGGATCGCGCGATTCCTCCGCGGCGGTGGTCAGCGTGTCGTAGCCGAACACCGCGAAAAACACCACGCTGGCCGCGGCCAGCACGCCCTGCCAGCCAAAGTGGCCGACGCCATCGATGACCACACGCGGCGGCACGAACGGATGCCAGTTGGCCGGGTTCACGTAGTACACGCCGGCGACGATCACCAGCGCCACGCCGATGACCTTGATCGCCACCACCGCCGTGTTGAAGCGCGCGCCCCACTCCGTGCCGATGGTCAGCAATCCGGCGATGCCCAGCGACACCAGCGCCGCGATCAGGTTGAACACATGGCCGCCGTGCGGCGCCGGCGCCGGATGATCGATGGTGAAGCCCACCCACATCGCCGCGCGGTCCCAGTAATACGCCAGCGTGTCGTTGCTGACCGCGCCCTGCGCCCAGTCCGGCAGATGCACGCCGGCCGCGCCCAGCAACGCCTGCACGTAGCCCGACCAGCCGATCGCCACCACCGCCACGATCAGCGCGTACTCCAGCAGCAGATCCCAGCCGATGATCCAGGCCACGAACTCGCCCAGCACCGCGTAGCCGTAGGTGTAGGCGCTGCCGGTCACCGGGATCAGCCCGGCGAACTCGGCGTAGCACAGCGCCGCCGCCGCGCTGGCCACGCCGGCGATCAGAAACGAGATGAAGATCGCCGGTCCGGCGTTGACCGCGGCCTGCTGTCCGGCCAGCACGAAGATGCCCACGCCGATGATGCCGCCGATGCCGATCGCGGTGAGCTGCCAGATGCCCAGCACGCGGCGCAGATCGCGGCGCGCGCCAGCCTCCTGCTGCAACTGCGTGATGCTCTTGTGGCGGGTGAGGGCCTGGATCCAGCGCATGGTGACTCCTGGGTCGCGACGGGGGAACGCGGAAGCCGGCGATGCTAGCAGGCGCGGCGCCGTGCGCGACTCGCGGCAGCACCGATGTGGCGCTATGCTGCCGCGCCGTGACGTATGTATTCATTCCGTAAGATGCGAATGGGGACATCATGCTGCTGGAGCGCGAAGGCCCGCTGATGGAATTGACGCGTCTCGCCCGGCGCGCCGCGGAGGGGCAGGGCGGCACCGTGATGGTGATGGGCGAGGCGGGCATCGGCAAAACCGAGCTGTTGCGTGCATTCGCGCAGCAGCATCGCGCGCGGCGCGTGCTGTGGGGCTACTGCGAGCCGTTGTCCGCGCCGCGTCCGCTGGGTCCCCTGCAGGACATGGCGAGGCTGCTGGACGACGAGCTGGCGGCGCTGCTCGACGCGGGTGCGCCGCCGCCGCGCGTCTTCGCCAGGCTGCTCGATGACCTGCAGCAGGCGGTCGCGCCGGGCGTGCTGATCTTCGAGGACGTGCACTGGGCCGATGGCGCCACGCTGGATCTGGTTCGCTACCTGGGGCGGCGCCTGCCGGCGCTGCCGGTGTTGCTGATCCTGAGCCTGCGCAGCGACGAAGTGGCGCCCGACCATCCCTTGGCGCGTCTGCCCGGTGATCTGCCCGCAAGCGCGCTCACGCGCATCGAGCTGGCGCCATTATCGGTGCCTGCGGTCGCGCAGATGGCGCAGGCGGCCGGACGCGACGCATGCGGCGTGCATGCATGGACCGCGGGCAATCCGTTCTTCGTCAGCGAGATCCTGGCCGCAACCGGTGACGCCGACGCTGCGCTGCCGGTCAGCGTGCGCGATGCGGTGTGGGCGCGGCTGGCGCGGCTGGATGCGCAGGAGCGCTGGATGCTCGATCTGATCAGCGTGATTCCCGGTGCCGTGGAGCGTGCGCTGTGGACGGCGCTGCGCGCCGAGGACGTGGCCGCGATCGAACGCTGCATCGCGCGCGGCATCCTGGTGCGCGATGCCGAAGGCGCGCTGGCGTTTCGCCACGAACTGGCGCGCCAGGCGGTGCTGGCGCGACTGGATGCCGAGGAACAGCGTCATCTGCATGCGCATGTGCTGGCCCTGCTCGAGCGCTACGCGCCGAGGGTCCGCGTGTCCCTGGCGCAGTTGACGCATCACGCCGTCGCGGCCGCGGATGCGCAACGGGTCTTGACGCTGGCGCCGCGCGCCGCGGCCGAGGCGGCGGCACTGGGCGCGCACCGGCAGGCGGCACAGCAACTGCAGGCCGCCTTGCGTTACGCAGCGCAGGCACCCGTGGCGGTGGCCGCCCAGTTGCATCAGGACTGGGCCTACGAAACCGCGCTGGCGGTGCGCATCGACGAGGACGTGATCGCCGCGCGGCATCAGGCCATCGCGTTGTGGCGCGAGGCGGGGCGTGCCGACAAGGTGGGGCACAACCTGCGCTGTCTGTCGCGCCTGCACTGGTATCGCGGCGACGGTGCGCAGGCCGAGGCGTACGCCGACGCGGCGGTGCGCGAGCTGGAAGCGTTGCCCGCCGGCGCCGAACTGGCCATGGCCTGGAGCGTACGTTCGCAACTGCACATGCTGCACGACCGTTTCGATCTGGCGATCGCGTGGGGCGAGCGCGCGCTGGCGCTGGCCGAGCAACTGGGCGACCTCGAAACGCGCGTGCACGCGCTCAACAACATCGGCACCGCGCAATTGCTCGGCGCGGGCAACACGGATGGCCGCGCCAAGCTGGAGGAGAGCCTGCGCCTGGCCCTGGCGCACGACTATCACGAGCACGCCGCGCGCGTGTACACCAATCTCGGTGAATGGGCCGTGGTGTCGCGTCAGTTCGAGTGGGCCGAGCAGGTGTTGGATGCAGGACTGGCCTTCGACCGCCGCCATGATCTGGATGCCTGGACATTCTATTTGCAAGGCTGTCAGGCACGCCTGCGCATGCAGCAGGGACGCCTGCGCGAGGCCGAGGCGATCGCCGGCGGTGTGCTGGCGATGTCGGGCCGCTCGGCGGTGGAGCGCATGCCGGCCGCGGTGGCACTGGCGCGGGTCCGCGCGCGCATGGGCGCGGCGGATGCGCCGGCCTTGCTGCAGGACGCGCTGGCCCAAGCCCTGTCCACTGGCGAAACCCAGCGCATCGCGCCGCTGCGCCTGACGTTGGCGGAAGCCGCCTGGCTGCGCGCGGACGCTGCCGCCCTGCGCGAGCAGCTCGATGCGCTTGCAGCGCTACCGGATGCCAGTCCCAATCCCTGGGAGTGCGGCGAGATGCAGGTGTGGTGGCGCCGCGCCGGACGCACCGCGCCGCCGCCCGCCACGCATTGTGTCCCGGCCGCGCCCTGGGCCGCGGAGCTCGCGGGCGACCCGGGCCGCTCCGCGCAACTTTGGGAGTCGATCGGCGCGCCCATCGAAGCCGCGCTGGCGCTGATGCAGGTGCGTGATGCTGGCGCGGGCGCAGCACTGGCGCGCGCCCTGCACTTGCTGCAGCCCACCGACGCGCAGGCGCTGCTCGATTGCGTGCGGCGCCTGGCGCGCGAGCAGGGTGTCGAATCCGCGCTGCCGCGCGCACGGCGCGGCCACTACGGTGTCGCGCGCGCGCATCCGCTGGGGCTGACGCGACGCGAGATGCAGGTGCTCGAGCTGCTCGGCGCCGGCCACGGCAATCAGGCGATCGCGCGGCAGCTCTCACGCTCGCCGCGCACCGTCGAGCACCACATCGCCAGCGTTTACGCCAAGCTGGGTCTGGGCAATCGCATCGATCTGCTGCTCAAGCTGCGCGACGAGCCGTGGCTGCTGCAGCCTGTGCAGACCAGCGCGCATCGCAATGGCCAGCGCAACGCCGCGCCGCTTCGCGCATGACGCCGCAACGCCCGCGGCACGCTCCTCACTCGACGCCGATACGCTCACCGATCGCGCTGCCGCAAAACTCTTTGCGCAGGCTGCCATCGACATTGAGCATGCGCGCGTAGACGGTGGTGGTGTACTGCATCGCCTGGGGATCGAGCTGGATGGTGTTGTGGACGTCCTGGATGCCGTCATAGGTCCAGGCGGGCGGCAGGAAGCGGAAAAACTGCATGTGGTTGCGATACGTCCCGTGTCCGGTGTATTGCCACACACCTTGCCCGGGACTGCGGGTTGCAGCGGCGTGGTCGTTGGTGTCGCTCAGCGTGCCGCCGAGATGAAAGGTGTTGAACGCGGTGAAAGTATTCTGCGGCCCACCCGAGCAGGGACCGATCGTTACGGTCACCTTCCACATGCCGACGATGCGGTTGGCCGGGAACAGCGCCTGGGGTGAGGGTGCGGCTGCGCCGGCGGGCGCCGCAGCGAGGGTGCCGCCGCCACACAGGGCGACCAGGGTGGCGAATGCGATCTTGCGTTGCATGTTCATGGGCGAGCTCCTTCGTTTGGGTTGAGTGCGGCGGGCGATTGCCGCGATCGCCACCCGGGCGATGTCCAGGGCGACGCGGCAGAATGTAGGCATCGCGCGATGAGGGGCTAGGGCGCGCCTACCCATTTTTGGGTGCGTGTCGGCCAAGATTTCGCTGTGGTCAACGCCTTCGCGGTCGCGGAACCGCATGAACCCGCCGTTGCGGGCGGGATCGCGTCTCTGCCGCGTGGACAGGCACCAGACTGGCGCGCGCGCGTCTGCCGGCAAGGCGCGGCCGGACCCTGCCCGCGCCGCGCACGCAGGCGCACGGCTCGGGCATGCGCATGGATGCGACACGGGCGCGAGCAGCGCGGGATGTGCTGGCGTCGCGGTGGACTGACCATCACCCCCGAACCTGAAAAATGGGTGATCCCGCGCCGCAAATTGGGGAGCCGCCCCCAAGCCACGTCATGGATGCCTGTCTACGCTGTGTCGGCCGCAGCAAGCCACGCCATGGCAGCGTGCGCTGTCCGGCAGGGGAACCGGCAAGGTTCCACGGCCGGCGCCCCGCAGGCGCCCACGACAGGAGACACCATCATGCAAGTTCAAGCGAAAGTACTGACCGGCGCGCTGGCCCTGCTGCTGAGCAGCGGCGCATTCGCCCAGGCCGGTGGCCAGGACGATTTGCACGCCATCGCCAAGGCCTCGGGATTGCACGTGCGTCAGGTGCAGATGCTGCTGGGTCACGCCTCGGCGTTTCCCGAGTTCCGCACGTACGAGATGTCCGAACGCAAGTTGCGCAAGGCGGTGCAGGAGGGTCGCGTACGGCTGCCCGACTGGATCAGCCCTGAACTGGCGGCGCGCCTGGGTGCCACGCAGCCGCAACCGGTGGCGATCGCGGCGGCACGCGCCGCGTCGCCGCGGGTCGCGGCGGCGTCGGGTGGCTGATGTTCATGGCCGACCCGTGGTTCTGGCAGACGCGGCGCGGCAGCGCGCGCCTGCCGGGGCCGAACCGTGGCGGGCATGGCTTGGCTGCTTGTGGGGCGACGTAAGGTGGCGCGGCTCTGCCGCGCCCGTTTGTCTGCATGTAATCGCCTTGAATCAGGCGGCAGGATGCCCGGTTTTGCAAACCGACAATCAGTGGAGAGAGATCATGAAATACACAACATTGCTGGCATTCCTGCCCGTCGCGATCGCGCTGCAGGC
>DZBX01000049.1 GCA_022730075.1 Rhodanobacter sp.
GCGGCAAGCACAACGACCTCGACCAGGTCGGCTACACCGCGCGCCACCACACCTTTTTCGAGATGCTGGGCAACTGGTCGTTCGGCGACTACTTCAAGAAGGAGGCCATTGCCTGGGCCTGGGAACTGCTCACGCAGGAATTCGGCCTGCCGCCGGAACGCCTGTGGGTGACCGTCTATCACGACGACGACGAGGCCTACGCGATCTGGCACGAGCAGATCGGCGTGCCGGCCGCGCGCATCGTGCGCATCGGTGACAACAAGGGTGCGGCGTACGCATCGGACAATTTCTGGCAGATGGCCGATACCGGTCCTTGCGGCCCCTGCACGGAGATTTTCTACGACCACGGCCCCGGCGTGGCCGGTGGCCCACCCGGCTCGGCCGACGAGGATGGCGACCGCTATATCGAAATCTGGAACCTGGTGTTCATGCAGTTCGACCGCCAGCCCGATGGCACGCTGGCGCCGCTGCCCGCGCCTTGCGTGGATACCGGCATGGGTCTGGAGCGCCTGGCCGCGGTGCTGCAGCACAAGCATTCCAATTACGAGATCGACCTGTTCCAGCACCTGATCCGCGTCGCGGCCGGGTTGACCGCCACGCCGGATATCGAAAACAAATCCCTGCGCGTGATCGCCGACCACATCCGCGCCTGCGCCTTTCTGATCGTCGATGGCGTGCTGCCGTCCAACGAGGGCCGCGGCTACGTGCTGCGCCGGATCATCCGCCGTGCCCTGCGCCACGGCTGGATGCTCGGCACCCAGGGCGAGTTTTTCTGCAAGATGGTGGCGCCGCTGGTGGCCGAGATGGGCGCGGCCTATCCCGAGCTGGCAGCGAAGCAGGCGTTCATCGAAGACGCGTTGCGCGGCGAGGAACAGCGCTTCGGCGAAACCCTGGAGCACGGCATGAAGGTGTTCGAGGACCTCGCCGCGCGCGCGCAGGGTGGCCGCATCGCCGGCGCGGATGCCTTCCGCCTGTACGACACCTACGGCTTTCCGGTGGATCTCACCGCCGACATCGCACGCGAGCGCGGTTTGACGGTCGATATGGCCGGCTTCGAGCGCGCCATGAACGAACAGCGCGAGCGTGCCCGCGCCGCGGGCAAGTTCGAGGCCAAGGGACTATTGCCGGCCGAGTTGGTCAGCACCTTGCAGCCGACCGTGTTCCTCGGCTACGAGGCGCAGGAAGCGGATGCCTGCCGCGTGCTCGGCATCCTGCGCGATGGCGTCGCCCTGCAGCAATTGGCGCCGGGCGAGGCGGGCGTGGTGATCCTCGAGCGCACGCCGTTCTATGCCGAGTCCGGCGGTCAGGTGGGCGATACCGGCGCACTGACCCTTGCCGAAGGCCGTTTCGAGGTCAGCGACACACGCAAGCTGGGCGGCGTGTATCACGGTCATGTCGGTCAATGGCAGGGCCGCGCACCGTTGAAGCTGGGCGCCAGCGTGCGCGCCGGCATCGACGCGGCACGCCGCCAGGCCATCGTGCTCAATCATTCCGCCACGCACCTGCTGCACGCCGCGTTGCGCGCGGTGCTGGGCACGCACGTGCAGCAGAAAGGCTCGCTGGTGGCGCCGGACCGGCTGCGCTTCGATTTCTCGCATGGCGCGCCCGTGAGCGCGGCGGAAAAGGCCGAGGTCGAGACGCGCGTCAATGCCGCCATCCGCGCCAATCACGTGGCCGAAGTGCGCCAGATGGCCTACCAGGACGCGCTGGACTTCGGCGCCATCGCCCTGTTCGGCGAGAAATACGGCGACGAGGTGCGCGTGCTGCGCATGGGCGAGGTGTCCACCGAACTGTGCGGTGGCACGCACGTGGCGCGTACCGGCGACATCGGTGTGTTCAAGATCGTCAGCGAGACCGGCGTGGCCGCCGGTGTGCGCCGCATCGAGGCGTTGACCGGCGCCGCGGCGCTGGCCTGGATCGAACAGGAACAGCAGCGCCTGGATACCGTGGCGCACCTGCTGGGCAGCGCGCAGGGCGAGGTCACCGCGCGCCTCGAAGCTTTGCTTGAGCGCCAGCGCAAGCTGGAGCGCGAGATCGATTCGCTCAAGGCCAGGGCCGCCGGCGTCGCGACGGAGGATCTGCTGGCGCAGGCGCAAACCATCGCCGGCATCCGCGTGCTCGCCGCGCGTATCGACGGACTGGATGCCAAGGGTCTGCGCGAGGCGTTGGACCGGCTCAAACAGTCATTGGGCGACTGCGCGGTGCTGCTTGCCTCCACGACCGATGGCAAGGCCAGCCTGGTGGCCGGTGTGCAGGGTGCCGCACAGGCGCGGCTCAAGGCCGGCGATCTGGTCGCCCATGTCGCGCGGCAGATCGGCGGCAAGGGCGGCGGGCGCGCGGACATGGCGCAGGGCGGTGGCAATGCCGGTCCGCAGCTCGATCGCGCGCTGGCCGAGGTGCCGGCATGGATCGCGGCGCGGATCGCGGGCGCGTGATGCCGATGGCGAGCGCCGTGCGCCACGGCTGCGGGCGCGTGCAAATGTAAGCGACGGTGTACGCGGCGTTCACGCGCGTTGCTAGCACGCGCAATAGTTCGCTAGTATGGCCCGTCGCGCCGGGCATGCCCCCGCTGTCCGGTGCGTCCACAACCATTAACGGCACGCAGCAGTGACCGCTGGGTCGTGCGCGGAATCGAGCCCGGGTGAGGGCGGGCGCCGCGTCAACGACCTTCAATTGGAGCCCTAATATGTTGATTCTGACCCGCCGGGTCGGCGAAACCCTGATGATCGGCGACGAAGTGACCGTCACCGTGCTGGGTGTCAAAGGCAATCAGGTGCGCCTGGGGATCAATGCCCCCAAGACCATCGCGGTGCACCGCGAAGAGATCTACCAGCGCATCAAGGCCGAACAGGCCGAAGGCCTGGAGCCCAAGAGCGAGTAAGGCACGCTCGCATCGAGGGTTTCGCGCGCAGCGGCAAACCGTTATCCTTGCGCGCTTGGCCGGGCACGCACCTCCGCTCGACATGCCAACGCGACCGTGGAGAGATGCCCGAGAGGCCGAAGGGGCTCCCCTGCTAAGGGAGTATAGGGTCAAAAGCTCTATCGAGGGTTCGAATCCCTCTCTCTCCGCCACATCAAAAAGCCCTGTGAATTCAGGGCTTTCTTGTTTGCAATTCATGCAGTTTCGAACTGTGTTCCGCACCTGATCAGATCGGCGCGTGCTTGAGGAACTCGGGATCGCGGCGCGCGTGGGTGGCCTGCTCGAAGCCGTAGGCGATCTCGATCAGCGTCGGCTCGCTCCACTTGCCGGCGAAGAAGCTCACGCCCAGCGGCAGGCCGTGCACGAAGCCGGCGGGCACGGTGATGTCCGGATAACCCGCCACCGCGGCGGGGCTGGAACTGGACACGCCGCCGCGATCGCCGTTGACCAGATCAACCACCCAGGCGGGGCTGTTGCTGGGCGCCATCAGCGCATCCAGGTGATCCTTGCGCAGCGCGGCGTCGATGCCCTCGGGGCCGGACAGGCGCTTGGCCGCGGCCAGCGCCTTGAGGTAGCGCGGGTCGGTGAGCGGGCCGCGCGCCTCGGACTCGATCATGATGCTCTGCCCGAACCAGGGCATCTCCTGCGCGGCGTGGGCTTTGTTGAAGGCGATCACCTCGGCCAGGGTTTTCACCGGAATGCCGTGGCGCGTGGCGAGGTACGCGTTGAGATCGGCCTTGAACTCGTAGGACAGGGTGAGGTTTTCGTCCTTGCCGTAAGCATCGACGTGCGGAATGACCACCGGGTCGATCACGATCGCGCCGGCCTTGCGCAGCGCGGCGACGGCGGCATCGAGCACGCGCAATACGGCGGGGTTGCCGTCGGCGAAGGCGCGCACCACGCCGATGCGCTTGCCCTTGAGGCCGTCGGCCTTGAGGAACTTCGTGTAATCGACCTTGTGCAGGTTGGCATGCTTGGTGGCCGGGTCGGCGGGGTCGCTGCCGGCCATCACGGTCAACAGCAGCGCGGCATCGGCGACATCGCGCGCCATCGGCCCGGCGGTGTCCTGGCTGTGCGCGATGGGCACGATGCCGGTGCGCGAGATCAGGCCCAGCGTGGGCTTGATCGCGACGATGCCGTTCATCGAGCCGGGGCAGACCAGCGAGCCATCGGTTTCGGTGCCCACCGCCAGCGTGGTCAGCCCCGCCGAGACCGCCACCGCCGAGCCCGAGCTGGAGCCGCAGGCGGTGCGATCCAGCACGTAGGGATTGCGCGTGAGCCCGCCGCGTCCGCTCCAGCCCGAACTGGAATGGTTGGAACGGTAGTTGGCCCACTCGCTGAGGTTGGTCTTGCCCAGGATCACCGCGCCGGCCGCACGCAGACGCGCCACCAGCGGCGCATCGGTGGCCGCCGGCGCACCGACCAGCGCCAGCGAGCCGGCCGTGGTCATCATCTTGTCGCCGGTGTCGATGTTGTCCTTGAGCAGCACCGGGATACCGGCCAGCGGACCCAGCGGCTTGCCGGCCCTGCGCGCCGCGTCGATGCGGCGCGCCTCGCGCAGCGCGTCGGGGTTCAGCTCGATGATGCTGTTGAGCCTGGGACCGGCGCGGTCGATGGCGGCGATGCGCTTGAGGAACATCTGCGTGAGCTGCACGGCGCTGAGCGTGCCGGCGCGCATGCGTGCTTCGAGCTGGGCGACGCTGGCGTCGTACAGCGGCGTCGCATGCGATGTGGACTTCTCGGCACCCTGCGCGGCCGCGAAAGGCAGCAGGGCGAGCAGGGTCAGCGGCAGCCTGGCAATTTGATGGCGCATGCGGGTTCTCCCGGTCGAGCCGCGATCATGCCATCGCCGCGCGCGCCGCGCGTCAGGAGATCTCGCGCATCGCCAGTGCCAGCGCACGCCACGGCGCCGCGTCCCAGAAGCGCCGCGCCTGGCCGGATGGCGAGGGCAGCACCCATAGCCCGGTGCGGTCCCAGGTTTCGGGCTGCGCGCCGTAATCCACGTCATGACCGAGCGCGGCGCGCGCGGCGTTCTTGCTGGTGAAGGCCAGCAGGCGTGGCGCGTGACGCGCGATCCGGCGCTTGAGCGCGGGCACGTCGAAGGCATCGCGCGGCAGTTCGTCATCGTTGCCGCTGTGGCGTTTGGCCAGATCGGTCAGGCCGATGCCGAACTCGGGCAGGCGGCGGAATTCGGCGGCGCGCAGCGGCTGCGCAATCAGCCCCGCGGCCGTCAGCGTGCGCCAGAAATAATTGCCCGGATTGGCGTAGTACGCGCGCGCCGCGGCCGAGGCGCGGCTGGGCGCGGTGCCGCAAAACACCAGCGCGAGGCCGGGGCGCAGCACATCGGGCAGGATCGGGCAGCGCGGGTTGGCGGCGGCCATGCGCGCATCGTCGTACGCGAACTTGTTGCGCTGCTTCGCGGTCATATCACGGTCACCTGTCATTGCCTTGGGGAGTCCGTCATGCCCGCCATCGCCTCGCGCGCGCCGCACCGCGCTGCACTGCTGCTGATTCTGCTCGCATCCGTGTTGCCGCTGGCGGCCGCGGCTGCGGCCAGCGCACTGCCGGCCACGCTGATGCCGCAACTGCACTGGCGCCTGCCGGGACCGTTCCGCGGCGGCTGGGCGACGATGGGTGTGGGCATTCCGACGCAGCCCGACGTGTATTACATCGGCACCGCCGGCGGCGGCGTCTGGCGCACACAGGATGCCGGGCGCACGTGGCAGCCGCTGAGCAACCACATCGGTGCGGCCGCGATCGGCGCCATCGCCATTGCACCCTCCAATCCGCGGGTGATTTATGCGGGCAGCGGCCAGGTGGCGCCGCGCTACGACATCGCCGCGGGCGATGGCATGTACCGCTCGGACGATGGCGGCGCGCAGTGGACGCATATCGGCCTGGCCGCCACGCGCCATATCGGCGCGATCTGGGTCGCGCCGAAGAATCCCGATGAGATCGTGGTCGCCGCGCTGGGCAAGGTATTCGGCCCCAGCCATGCGCGCGGCATTTACCGCAGCGGCAACGGCGGCAAGACCTGGCAACACGTGCTGTTCGTCAACGACAGCACCGGTGGCGTGGATCTGGCCGCCGACCCCGCGCACCCCGACACGCTGTACGCGGCGCTGTGGAGCATCCGCAATGATCCGTGGCTGAGTTACTTCAAGCCCATCGTCGGCAGCGGCAGCGCGATTTATGTCTCGCACGACGCCGGCCTGCACTGGCGCAAGCTGGGCGGACAGGGCTGGCCCACGGCGCCGCTGGGGCGCATCGGCCTGGCGGTGACCGACACCGCGGCCGGCACGCGCATCTATGCCACGATCGACGGCGGCAACGACGCCGCGGCCACCGGCCTGTGGCGCTCGGACGATGGTGGCGCGCACTGGCAGCGTGTAAACGCGCACACGCAGGCGGCCAACTGGTATTTCAGCCGGCTCACGGTGATGCCGGGCCAACCCGACACGGTGTTCACCACTGGCCAATCGGTGCGCGAATCGACCGATGGCGGCAAGGTGTTCCATGTCGTCAAGGGCTCGCCCGGTGGCGACGATTACCATTTCGTGTGGATCAATCCGCTGCATCCAGAGGACCGCATCGTGGCCAGCGACCAGGGCGCGGTGGTCACGCTGGATGGCGGCAAGACCTGGTCGAGCTGGTACAACCAGCCGACCGGACAGTTTTATCACCTCGCCGCCGACAATCGCTTTCCGTACTGGATTTATTCCGGGCAGCAGGACAGCGGCACCGTGGCCATCGCCAGCGCCAGCGACTATGGCGCACTGAGCTTTCGCGATTGGCATCCGGTGGGCGGCGACGAGCGCGATTACGACGTGCCGTATCCGGCCGATCCGCACATCGTGTTCGGCACCGGACTCGGCGGGCGCGTGTCGCGCTGGGACGCGCGCACCGGGCAGGTGCAGAACGTCTCGCCATGGCCGGTGATGAGCTACGGCGCGCGCCCGGGTACGGTGAAGTATCGCTACACGTGGATCACGCCGCTGGCCATCGGCCAGCAGGCGCCGTATCCGATTTACGTGGGCGCGCAGGTGTTGTTCCGCAGCACGGATGAGGGCGCGCACTGGCAGGTGATCAGCCCCGATCTCACTGGCGCCGTGGCCGGCACCACGGGTTGCGCGCACACCGGCGATCTGGCGCATGCGCGCGCCTGCGGTTATGGCGTGATCTACAGCATCGCGCTGGCGCCCTCCGATCCGAGCACGATCTGGACCGGCAGCGACTCGGGCGTGGTCGAGGTCACCCATGACGGCGGCGCGCACTGGCGCGACGTGACGCCCAAGGGCGTGCCGCTGTGGGCGCGCATCGACAGCATCGATGTCGCGGCCGACAACCCCGACGTGGCCTATCTGGCGGTGGACGATCACCGCGACGGCAACGACACACCGTATGCCTTCCGCACCGAGGATGGCGGCACGACCTGGCAGGCGATCACGCACGGACTGCCGGCGGGTCATTACGTCACCGTGCTGCGCGCCGATCCGGTCAGGCCCGGGCTGCTGTATGCCGGCACCGATGCCGGGGTGTACGTGAGTTTCGACAATGGCGATGCCTGGCAGCCGCTGCAGTACAACCTGCCCACCGCATGGGTGCGCGATCTGCTGGTGCACGGCAACGATCTGATCGCGGGGACCCAGGGCCGCGCGATCTGGGTACTGGACGACATCACGCCCCTGCGCGAGGTGAACGCAGCCATCGCCACCCAGCCCGCGCATCTGTTCGCGCCTGCGGTCGCCGTGCGCCTGCACGCCGACAACAACAAGGACACGCCGCTGCCGCCGGAAACGCCGATCGGCCACAACCCACCGAATGGCGCGGTCATCGACTATTGGCTGGGCGCGCACACGCATGGCCCGGTGACGCTGAGCGTGCTGGATGCGCAAGGCCATGTGCTGCGGCGTTTCGTCAGCGACGCCCGGGTGCCGGTACTGCCTGCCGATCGCTACTTCGCCGCCGGCTGGATCAAACCCGCGCCGCAACTGCAAGCCACGCCCGGCATGCATCGCTTCGTCTGGGATCTGCGCCGGCCGCGCCCGCAGGCGATCCGCTACAGCTACAGCATCGCCGCGGTATGGGGACGCGACACGCCCGTCGCGCCGCGCGGCGCGCGGGTCGTGCCCGGGCTGTACACCGTGGAGCTGCAGGCCGACGGCCGCACCCTGCGCCGCAACCTGCAGGTGACCGAAGACCCGCGCGTGCACACGCCGCCCGCCGGACTCGATGCGCTGGCTGCCTTCCAGCAGACGCTGGCGCAAGCCATGGCGCAGTCGTACGCCGGCGCCGGGCAGGTGCAGGCCGTGCAGCGCCAGCTCAAGACGCTGCAGCCGAAACTGGCCGGCCACGCCACGGCGCAGGCCGCCGCGCAAGCGCTGGACAAGGCCTTGCAAGATGGCGCCGGCGGCGGATTGCTGGGCCGATACGAGCAGGCCAACGCCCGGCTCACCGCCGTGGCCACCGATGCCAACAGCGCCGACCGTGCGCCGGTGCAGGGGCAGCGCGCCGTGCTCGAACAAGCCCGGCAGGATATCGCCACCACCGACGCCGCCTGGACGGCGGTCCGGCAGGGCCCGCTGCGCACGCTGGACCACGCCCTGCGCGCGCTGGGCCTACCCGCGATCGGCGTGCCCGCGGCCGGCGCCGTGCACGTACAGCCGGGCCCGGAGGGCGCCGATCTGCCGTGACCGCTGTGTGGCCCGGTGCTTGCGCCGGGTCGGGTTCAGTGCAGGTACTGCGCCCGGGGCAGCGCGCGTGCCATGGCGGCCATGAATTGCTTCAGGTGCAGGCATGCATGGCCCTTGGCTGGTTTCGGGAGCGCATGGGTGATTCTGCTCAGACACTCACTGCGTCGAGGTGCGCGTGCAGGTCGCACGCTTTGGCGTCGACGCAGAGCAGGCCGGCGACGACCTCGTCTTTGGCTTGGTGCGCGTGCAGGTCGTTCATGCGACGACACGGTCGTGAGCGTCCGGCGCGCAGTTCGTGCGGCGCAAGACACGCGTCACCGCTTGCATGCCAGCGCGTGCGCCAGGTGACGCTGCGCGGCCGCTGTGCCAGCATGCGCGCCCACTCCGCGGGGCATCGGCACCGGCATGCGCGTCAACAAGCTCATCAGCGACAGCGGCCTGTGCTCGCGACGCGAGGCCGACGCGCTGATCGCGCAACGGCGCGTGACGATTGATGGCGCCGTCGCGGTCATCGGCGCCGTGGCGGCCATCGGCGCCGTGGTGTGCGTGGATGGCGTGGCGCTGCGCCCGCGCGCGGCGCGCGGCGCGGCGGCGCGCAGGCATGTGTATATCGCCTTGAACAAGCCGGTCGGCATCACCTGCACCAGCGAGCACGCGGTCAAGGACAACATCGTCGATTTCATCGACCACGCCGAGCGCATTTTCCCGATCGGGCGCCTGGACAAGGATTCCGAGGGGCTGATCCTGCTGACCAGCAATGGCGACATCGTCAACGAGATCCTGCGCGCCGAGAACGCGCACGAAAAGGAATATCTGGTCGGCGTCAACCGCCCGGTGACGGCGCAATTCCTGACCGGCATGGCGCGCGGCGTGCGCGTGCACGGGCAGATGACGCGGCCATGCAAGACCCGGCGCATCGCCAAGTTCGGCTTTGCCATCGTGCTGACGCAAGGCCTCAACCGGCAGATCCGCCTGATGGCCGAGGCATTCGATTATCGCGTCACGCAGTTGCGCCGCGTGCGCATCGTCAACATCCGGCTGGGCGCGTTGCGCGTGGGGCAATGGCGCAACCTGACCGACGCCGAATTGCGCGGACTGTTGCCGCAGCGCACGTCGTGGTGAGCGCCGCGCGGCGCCTTCGATGCGATCATGGCGCATGACTGACTTCGCGCAACTGCCATTGAGCCCTGCCCTGCTGCGCAGTCTGGCGGCGATGGGCTATGCCCGCATGACCCCGGTGCAGGCAGCCAGCCTGCCGCCGATCCTGGCCGGGCAGGACGTGATCGCGCAGGCGCGCACCGGCAGCGGCAAGACCGCGGCGTTCGGACTGGGCCTGCTGGCGCGGCTGGACGTGGCGCAAAGCCGCGTGCAGGGCCTGGTGCTGTGCCCGACGCGCGAGCTGGCCGATCAGGTCAGCAAGGAAATCCGCCGCCTGGCCAGCGCCACGCCCAACATCAAGCTGCTCACGCTCAGCGGCGGTATCGCGCTGGGGCCGCAACTGGCCTCGCTGGCGGCGCACGATCCGCACCTCGTCGTGGGCACGCCCGGCCGTGTGCAGGAGTTGCTGCGCAAGCGCAGCCTGCACGTGTCGGCGCTGCGCATGCTGGTGCTGGACGAGGCCGATCGCATGCTCGACATGGGCTTCAGCGAGGCCATCACCGAGATCATCGGCAAGACCCCGCCGCAGCGGCAGACACTGCTGTTCTCGGCGACCTGGCCGCAGGCGATGCGCGAGATCAGCGCCAGCATCCAGCGCGATCCGGTCAGCGTGACCGTGGATAGTGTCAACGCGTTGCCCGACATCGAGCAGCGTTTCTTCGAGGTCGAACCCGCGCAGAAAATGGACGCACTGGCGCAGTTGCTGCGCAGCGATCAGCCCGAATCGGCGCTGGTGTTCTGCAATACCCGGCGCGACACGCGCGAGGTGGCCGAAGAACTCGACCGGCGCGGCTTCTCGGCGCTGGCGCTGCACGGCGAGATGGAGCAGCGTGACCGCGACGAAGTGCTGGTGCGTTTCGCCAACCGCAGTTGCGCGGTGCTGGTGGCCACCGATGTCGCCGCGCGCGGGCTCGATGTGCAGGGCTTGCCCATGGTGATCAGCTGGGAGCTGCCCAGCGACGCGGACGTGCATGTGCACCGCATCGGCCGCACCGGCCGCGCCGGCGCCAAAGGCCTGGCGTTGAGCCTGTGCACACCGCGCGAACGCGCGCGCGCCAGCGCCATCGAAGCGCAGGCGGGCAGCGCGCTGGCATGGCACACGTTGCCATCCGCGCGCGGCGCCGGCAAGCAACTGGCGCTGGCGCCGATGGCCACCGTCTGCATCGATGGCGGACGCAAGGACAAGATGCGCCCCGGCGACATCCTCGGCGCACTCACCGGTGACGCGGGCCTGCGCGCCGAGGACGTCGGCAAGATCGATGTGTTCGCCACGCGCGCCTATGTCGCCATCCGCCGCGCGCTGGTCGACGCAGCCGTGGCGCGCCTGCGCGCCGGCACCATCAAGGGCCGTCGCTACCGCGTGCGTCGCATCGGCGGCTAGCGGGCCGCGGCGATCACTCCGCGAGTTCGGCCAGCGCCATCCAGCAACGATTGCCGCCGAGCTTCTTGGCGCGATACATCGCCTGGTCGGCGACGCGCAGCAGCGCGTGCCCGGCGTCGGCGTGCTCCGGGTAGGTTGCGACGCCGATGCTGGCCATAGTCGATACGTTCTGCGCATCCAGCGCGAACGGCCGCTGCAGGCCGGCGCGGATCTTTTCGGCCACCAGCAAGGCATGCTCTGCCTGCTTGATCCCGGTCAGCAGCACCACGAACTCATCGCCGCCCATGCGCCCGACCGTGTCGGACTCGCGCACGCAGCCGCTGATGCGCCGCGCGACTTCATGCAGCAGGCGGTCGCCCGCGGCGTGACCCAGGCTGTCGTTGACCTGCTTGAAGTGATCCAGGTCGATGTACAGCACGGCCAGACACGCCTGTTCGCGGCGTGCGTGATCCAGCGCCGCCTGCAGGCGATCATTGAACAGTTTGCGATTGGGCAGATGTGTAAGCGCATCGTGCTGGGCGATGTGGCGCAGCCGGGTTTCGGTCTGCTTGCGTTCGATGGCGGCGGCGATCTGGGTGGACACGAATTGCAGCAATTGCTTGTCTGCATCGGTGTAGCGCGTGTCGCCCGAGTAGCTTTGCACCACCAGCGCGCCCAGCGTGCCGCTTTGCGCGATCAGCGGCACGCCCAGCCAGTCCAGCGAAGGCGCGCCAGCGGCGGGCGCGCCGTTTTCGCAAATGGTGCCGCTGCCACCCGAGGTCAGCAGCAGCGCCGTGCCGCTGCGGATGACGCGCGCGCTGAGCGAGCCGGAATCGAGTCTGATCGGCTGCGGCGCGCTGTCGTGCTCATCGACGAAATACGGAAAGCTCAGCGTGTCGCGCTCGTCATCCAGCAAGGCCACGAAGAAATTGCGCGCCGGCAGCAAGGTTTCGATGATCGAGTGGATGTCGCGGAACAGCTCGTGCAGATCCGCGGCGACGTGCGCCGCCTCGGAGATGGCCAGCAACGCGGCGCGCACCGACTCGGCACGCTTGAGCGCGGTGATGTCGCGCGCCACAGCGATGCGCACGCCATCCTCCTCGGACCAGCGCGCCGACCACATGATGGGCACCACGCGCCCATCCTTGCGCACGTAGCGATTCTCGAAGTGCGGATTGGGCACCCCGCGCATGATCGCTGCGGCCGCGTCCAGGGTGCGCGCGCGGTCGTCGGGATGCACCAGGTCGATCATCCGGGTGCCGACCAGTTCCGCGGGCGCATAACCGAAGATGCTCTGGCAGGCGGCACTGATGAACACGAAGCGGCCCTCGGCATCGACCAGACACACCGCGTCGAGCAGATGGTCAAGCACGTTATCGAGACGGATGGATGGGGTCGTCATGGTTCCAGGCGTGGTCATACCGGTTCGAGCATAGAACAGCGGCGCGGCGCGTTTCGAGGCATGGCTCGCAACCGCGCGCTGCGTACCTAGGCGCGCTCGCTGTCCAGCAGCGCCATCTGCGCAGGCGCGTAGCGGGTGCCGGCGATGGCATCGCGCGGCACGGCCCGCGCCAACGCGGCCAGCGTCTCGGCATCGAGCCGCTGCCCCTGCGCAGCCAACGCCTCGTGCAGTTGCGCGCGGCGCCGCGCACCGATCAGCGGCACGATGTCCGCGCCCTGCGTCGCCACCCAGGCGATGGCGAGTTGCGCCGTGCTGAGTCCGCGCGCCGCGGCGAGCGCGCGCAAGGATTCGACCAGCGCGAGGTTGCGTTCGACATTGCCCGGCTGGAAACGCGGACTGTAGGCACGGAAGTCGCCGGCATGCGCGTCCCGCGGCGACCAGTGGCCACCGATCAGGCCGCGCGACAGCACGCCGTAAGCGGTGATGCCGATGCCGAGCTCGCGGCAGGCGGGCAGGATCGCGTCCTCGATGCCGCGCGAAACCAGCGAATACTCGATCTGCAAATCACAGATCGGATGCACGGCGGCGGCGCGGCGCAGGGTATCCACGCCCACTTCCGACAGGCCGATGTAGCGCACATAACCCGCCTTGACCATCTCGGCGATGGCACCGACGGTGTCCTCGATCGGCACCTGCGGGTCGAGCCGCGCCGGGCGGTAGATGTCGATGTAGTCCACGCCCAGGCGCTGCAGCGAATAGGCGAGGAAATTCTTCATCGCCGCGGGGCGCGTGTCGTTGCCGACCCAACCATTGGCCGGATCGCGCAACGCGCCGAACTTCACGCTCAGCAGCACCGCGTCGCGCGGGTGCGCGCGCAGTGCCTCGTGGATCAGCAACTCGTTGTGGCCCGAACCATAGAAATCCCCGGTATCCAGCAAGGTGATGCCGGACTCCA
The DNA here is from genome assembly GCA_022730075.1 of Rhodanobacter sp. Taxonomy (GTDB): domain Bacteria; phylum Pseudomonadota; class Gammaproteobacteria; order Xanthomonadales; family Rhodanobacteraceae; genus Metallibacterium. The sequence goes on from DZBX01000049.1 coordinate 13,489, forward strand.
GCGCGGCGTGGATGGTGGCGATGCTCTCGGCGCGATCCGCGGGCCCGTACATGCCCGACATGCCCATGCAGCCGAGACCGAAACTGGAAACGCGCGGGCCGCTGCGGCCAAGATTGACGGTGGACATGGGCGGGCTCCGCATTGCTGGCGATTCATCCATTTTCTCCCCGCGACGGTTGGCGCGAGGTTATGACGCGGCCTGCCTTAACCTCGACCGCGTAATCGCGCACAATGCGCGGCATGCCTGAATGCACCTCCGTGTTGACCGAGTCGCGCGCGCGCGCGCTGCAGCGCGTGGAGGCCACGCTGCTGGCGCCGTTTCTGCGCACCAGCAGCGGCACGCATGCGCTCTACCTGCGCCGCGCCGGCCTGCTGGGCGCCGCGTTGCCGGAGTCGGCCAACGGTCTGGGGCACTGGACGCGGCTCGATCTGGACGGCGCGGCCTGGCACGGCAGCGTGCGCGCGCTGGCCTGCGAATTGCCCTTCGCCGATGACAGCTTCGCCTTGCTGGTTGCCAGCCATGTGCTTGAAGCCACGCCCATGCCCGCGGCGCTGATCGCCGAGCTGGCGCGCGTGACGCTGCCGGGCGCGCGCGTGCTGCTGTGCGGTTTCACCGCCTGGCATCCGCAGGCATGGTGGCTGCAGCAGCGGGCGCGGCGGGCCGGCATGCCCTGCCATCTGCGCTCGGCGCTGGCGCTGGCGAATCTGCTGCGCGCGCATGGATTCGAGCGTGAATTGATGCAGCGGCAAGGCTCCAGCTATCTGCTGGTCATGCGCAAACGGCGCGCCAGCGCACGCATCCTGCTGCTGACACGCGAGCCGCGCGGCGTGTTGGCCGGTCGGCATGTGCCGGTCCTGCCCGGCGGCACGCAGCGCGCCGCGTCATGAGCGTCGTCGACGTGCAGATCTGGACCGATGGCGCCTGCCTCGGCAATCCCGGCCCGGGCGGCTGGGCGGCGCTGCTGCGCAGGCAGGCGCACGAGCGCGTGCTCAGCGGCGGCGAGCCGCAGACCACCAATAACCGCATGGAGTTGATGGCCGCCATCGCCGCACTGGAAGCCCTGCAGCGACCCTGCCGTGTCGAGCTGAGCACCGACTCGCAGTATCTGCGCCAGGGCATCACCGAATGGGTGCCGCGCTGGCAACGCAACGGCTGGCGCACCGCGAGCAAGGCACCGGTGAAAAATCAGGACCTGTGGCAACGCCTGGACGCCGCGGCGCGAGCGCATGAAGTGCGCTGGTCGTGGGTGCGCGGCCACAGCGGACATCCCGAGAACGAGCGCGTGGACCAGGCCGCGCGCGCCGCCGCCGAGGCCCAGCCACGCGCATGAACCGCATCGTCGTGCTGGATACCGAAACCACCGGCCTCGAGGTCAATCAGGGCCACCGCCTGATCGAGATCGGCTGCGTCGAGCTGGGCGACCGGCGCCGTAGCGGGCGTCATTTCCAGCGTTACCTCAACCCTGAGCGCGCGGTGGACCGTGGCGCACTGGCGGTGCATGGCCTCGACGATGCATTCCTGTCCACGCAGCCGCGCTTCGCCGAGGTCGCGGAGGAACTGCTGCAATTCATCGACGGCGCCGAACTGATCATCCACAACGCGGCCTTCGATCTGGGTTTTCTCGATGCCGAACTGCAGCGCCTCGATGCCGCGCACGTGCCGCTGGCGCAGCGCTTCGCCGTGACCGACACGCTGCTGCTGGCGCGCGAACGCTTTCCCGGCCAGCGCAATTCGCTGGATGCCTTGTGCAAGCGTTTCGAGATCGACAACTCCAGCCGCAAACTGCATGGCGCCCTGCTCGACGCGGAATTGCTGGCCGATGTCTACCTGGCGCTCACCGCCGGACAAAGCGCGCTGAGTTTCGCCTTCGATGCCGAAACGGCGGGCGCGGCCGGCGCGCGCAAACCAAGCCGTGCGCATGCCGGGTCCAACACGGCGCAGCGCCCGCGCGTGCTGCACGCGAGCATCGAGGAACAGGCCGCGCACGCGCTGCGTCTGGATGCGCTGGACAAGGCCAGCAAGGGCGCATGCCTGTGGCGCCAGCGCGAGGCCGACGCCGGCGCTGCAGACTGACCCCGCCTCGCCGCGCACGGCGCGTGCCCCGCGCTCAATGGCGCAGGCGCACCAGGATCGCGCTGAGGTTGTCGCGCGCATGGTGCGCGAGCGCATCCAGCAAGAGGTGCTCGACCGATTCCTGCGCGCTCAGGTCATGGCGGATCAGCGCCTGTTGGCGCGCCTGCGGTGTGCTCGCTTCGATCACGCCATCGCTGCACAGCAGGATCGCCACCGGATGCCGCAGCGTGCCCTTGCGCACGCCGATGCACAGCGCATCGCTGGCGCCGAGGCCCAGCAGCGCGGTCGCGGTGGGCCGCTGTGCTGCGTGCTCATCGCTGCACGGCAGGGCGGCGGCGTTGGCCACCTGTGCGGCATCACTGCCGCCGAACAGGATGCTGCAATCGCCAACCCAGGCCAGCTCGAAATCGGGTTCGGCCAGACGCAACACCGCCAAGGCGGCACCCGCCGGATGCGCGACCGGATGCTGCGCAAGATACTGCGCCACCGCCGCCGCGGCGCGACGCACGGCGTCATCGAGCGGCACGCCCAGCCGCGCCGCGCGCAGGGTTTCATCGCGCGCCACCGCCGCCACCGCCTCGCCATGACCCGGCCCGCCCATGCCATCGACGACCACGAACACGCCCGCCGCCGCATCGATCGCGTAGGCGTCTTCGTTGAACTGGCGCTTGAGGCCCGGATGGGTGGCGTGACCGAATTCGAACATGGCGTCCTTCCAAAGCGGGCGAGCATGCCCAAAGCCGCTGCGGTTGTCACGATGCAGCGCTGCGCTTATCATGCGCGGCCTTGTGCAGCGCGCCGCACAGGCGTCGCGGAGAGGTGGCAGAGTGGTCGAATGCGCCGGACTCGAAATCCGGTTTACGGTTATGCCGTAACGTGGGTTCGAATCCCACCCTCTCCGCCAGCATTGCGCACTTCGAGATTCACATGGGCGGTTAGCTCAGCGGTAGAGCACTTCCTTGACATGGAAGGGGTCACAGGTTCGATCCCTGTACCGCCCACCAGATCCGA
>DZBX01000006.1:0-34380 GCA_022730075.1 Rhodanobacter sp.
AGCGCTCGATTTATTCACGCGAACAGGTATTCGGCGGCAAGCAGCTCACCGACGAGATCATGCGTCGCTACGGTTTGTCCTACGAGGAAGCTGGCTTGGCCAAGCGTCAGGGGGGGCTGCCCGAGTCCTACGAGATCGAAGTGCTGGAGCCTTTCAAGGAGGCAGTGATCCAGCAAGTCAGCCGCTTGCTGCAGTTTTTCTACGCCAGCAGCGAGCACAGCAAGGTCGACCAAGTGGTGCTGGCTGGCGGTAGCGCAGCGATCGCCGGGCTCAGCGAAATGATCGAGGAGCAGCTTGGCGTGCCCTGTTGCGTGGCCAACCCGTTGGCCAGCATGGCACTGGCGCCCAAGGTCTCGCCGCAGGCACTGGCACAGGATGCGCCGGCACTGATGATCGCCTGCGGCCTCGCGCTGAGGAGCTTCGACTGATGGCGCGCATCAACCTACTTCCCTGGCGTGCGGAGCGGCGCAAGCAGCGCGAACGCGAATTTTTCATGCAGCTTGGCGCGGCGGCGGCGGTCGCATTGGTGTTGGTGATTGGCTGGTCGATGTGGATGGGCATGCGCATCGACAACCAGACCGATCGCAACGCCTACCTGCAAGGCCAGATCACGCAACTCAAGGCCGAGAACGAGCAGATCAAGAACCTCGACAAGGTGCGTGACCGCCTGCTGGCGCGCAAGAAAATCATCGAGGATCTGCAAGCCAATCGCTCGCAGATGGTGCATCTGTTCGACGAACTGGTGAAGCGCACGCCGCCGTCGGTGCGGCTGACCTCGATGGCGCAGAAGGGCGAACAACTCACCCTGGATGGCGTCGCGCAGTCCAACGCGGCGGTGGCCGATTACATGCGCAACCTCGAAGCCTCGCCATGGCTTGGCGCCGCCGATCTGCAGAAGACCGAGAAAAAGGCTGGTGATTCGCGCATGCCTTACGATTTCGGACTCACGGTCAAGCTTGGCATGCCGAAAAACGCCGCTGCCGCTGAAGCCACGAGCAGTTTGGCATCCTTGCCGATCCCGGTCGTGCCGGGCGCACCGGCCAGCGCGGGTACGGCCAAGGCGTCCACGCATGCGGCAGTGCCTGCTGCGCCCGCGAGCGTCGCGAGCCATGTTGGCAGCGCCAAGCCAGGAGCGCAGCCGTGAGTTTCCTCGACGATTTCCGCAGCCTCGACCGCAACAACATCGGCGCATGGCCGAACACGGTCAAGACCACGTTCACCGTGCTGGTGCTGGTGGTGATTCTTTTCTTTGGCTGGTGGTTCCACATCAGCAACCAGCAGGACAATTTGACCTCGCTGGCCAGCCAGGAAGATCAGCTCAAGCAGCAGTTCATCAAGGAACAGGAGCGCGCGGTCAACCTCGATGCGCTGAAGAAGCAACTCGCCGAGATGCAGGACATGCTGCGTCAGATGTTGCGCCAGCTGCCCAGCAAGACCGAAATGCCCGAGTTGCTGGTGGACATTTCGCAGACCGCGCTGTCGGCCGGGTTGCAGACCGACCTGTTCCAGCCCGAACCGGAAACGGTGAAAGAGTTCTATGCCGAAAAGCCCATCAAGCTGAAAATGATCGGCACCTACAACCAGTTCGGCACATTCATCAGTGGGGTTGCTTCGCTGCCGCGCGTGGTGATCCTGACCATGCACGATGTGTCGCTCAAGCCCCTGCCGGCCGCGGCCGGAAGCAAAGTTCCCAGCGAATTGCTGCAGCTCGAGGGCACGGTACGCACCTATCGCTATCTCGAGGAAGACGAAGGCGGCAAGGACCATGTTGAAGTCAGCAAGGGAGGCAAGTGACATGATCAAGCTGCTTGCCCGATTGCTGGTGGTCTGCGCGGTTCTGGTGGTGCTCGCGGGTTGCACGCGCGGTACCTCCGACCTGCACGCGTGGGTTGCGCGGGAAAAGGCCAAGAGTGGCCCGCCATTGCCGCCGCTGCCGGTCATCAAGACCTTCGAGAGCTTCACCTACAACGATCAAAACATGCGCGACCCATTCAGCCCGAGTCCTCTGGAAACGGGTGGCTACAACAGCAATGGTCCGCGTCCGGATGCCAATCGTCCCAAGCAGCCGCTGGAAATGTTTCCGCTGGACTCGCTGAAGATGGTCGGCACCATCGGTACGGGGCCTGGCGCACAGGCCTTGATCAAGGATCCGACTGGCGTGATTCATCGCGTCGTGATCGGCAATTACATGGGCCAGAGCGACGGACGGATCACCAAGGTCACGCCCGATCAAGTCGATCTGACCGAATTGGTACCGAACGGCAATGGCGGCTGGATGGAGCGCAAGGCCGAAATCGCGATGAGCGAGCAATGAGGACCCTGTGGGGGTGATGTACATGACGACGCAAGCCATTCGCAAGAACGCATACACCTGGCGCACCCGCATGGCCGCTCTGCTGGCTGTGCTGCTGCTCGCTACGCTGCCCATCGGGGCGCAGGCTGGCACCCTCAAGGGTATGAGCTACCAGTCCCTGCCCGGTGGCAAGGTGGATGTCACCCTGCAATTCGACGGGGTGCCGCCGCAGCCGAGGATATTCACCACCGACGACCCACCACGCATCGCGGTGGATCTGGATGGCACCTCGTTGGCGCTGGCAAAGAGTCGGCTCAATGTCGGCAGCGGGGCGACCTCCAGCGTCACCGCGGTCGCCGCGGGCGGGCGCACGCGCATCGTCGTCGACTTGTTTCAACACGCCAACTACACCACGCATGTTGACGGCGACAAGCTGATTCTCGCGATCGGCAGCGGCAATGGCGGTGCACTGGCGTCGAGCGCGATGGGCAATCCGAGCAAGGTGCTGCCGAACAGCCATTCGCTGGCCATCGCCAATATCGATTTCCAGCGCAACAAAGAGGGCGCCGGACAAGTGATCATCCGCTTCAGCGGCGCCGGCGCCAACGTCGACATGCACCGCTCGGGCGATCACATGGTCGTCGATTTCGCCAACGCCACGCTGCCTCCGAAGCTGGCGCAGCGGCTTGATGTGAACGATTTCGCCACGCCCGTCACCAGCATCACCACGCGCCCCGTGGCCAATGGCGCGCGCATGGACATCGCCGCGCGCGGGACGTTCGAGCCATCGGCGTACCAGAGCGGCGACGAGTACGTGGTCGAGATCGCGCCCAAGCAGGTCCAGAAAGCTGCCGGTGTCATCGGCGATGTCAACAGCGCGGAACCCAAGTACACCGGTGCGCGCGTGACTTTCAATTTCCAGGACATCCCCACGCGCTCGGCGCTGCAGTTGATCGCCGATGTGTCCAACCTCAACATCGTGGCCTCCGACAGCGTCGGCGGCAGTGTCACCTTGCGTCTTGTCAATGTGCCCTGGGATCAGGCGCTGGCGGTGATCATGCGTGCCAAGAGCCTCGGCATGCAGCGCGATGGCAATGTCATCTGGGTGGCACCGCAGACCGAATTGGCGGCGTATGAGCGCGCCAAGGCGGAAACCCGCATGCAGGCCGAGGAAGCCGCGCCGCTGGTCACCGACTACATCCCGATCAGCTATGGCAAAGCCTCGACCATCGCGCAGTTGCTGACGCAGAAGAGTTTGCAGAACACGGCAAGTGGCGGCGCCGGTGCCAACGCCAACCGCGGTTTTCTGTCCTCGCGCGGCAGCGTCACCTTCGACAATCGCACCAACACCTTGATCGTCAGTGACATTCCGCAGAAGATCCGCGAGATTCGCGCGCTGGTCGCGGTGCTGGATCGCCCGGTCAAGCAGGTGCTGATCGAATCACGCATCGTGATCGCCAGCAACAGCTTCACGCGCGAGCTCGGTGCGCAGTTCGGCGCCAGCGGGTTCATGACCAACCCGAGCGGACAACTGCTATCCACGGGTTCGTCGATCGGCAGCGACGGCACTGCGGGTCTGATCAACAGCGTCGCGGCGCAGAATACGGTGACCGCGCAGAACCAGCTCAACCAGCAGTACGCGGCGCAGACCGGCGGTACCGCGCCGCAGCCCACTTTGCCACCGGCCATCACCTTTCCGGGTGGACTCAATGTGAACTTGCCGATCGCGAGTCCTGCCGGCAGCTTCGGCTTGGCCATCCTGGGTTCCAACTACCTGCTCAATCTGGAGCTGCAGGCGGCGCAGACCGAGGGCAAGAGCGAAACCATTTCCAGCCCGCGCGTGATCACCGCCAACCAGCAAATGGCGACCATCAAGCAGGGTCAGGAAGTTGGCTACGTCACCTATCAGAACGCACCAGGTGGTGCGGCAGGCGCGGGTGCTGGTACCGCGACAGTGCAGTTCAAGAACATCGTGCTGCAGTTGCAGGTCACGCCGACCATCACCGCCGATGGCCGTATCTACCTCGAGCTGGATGTGAAGAAGGACGATCTGGCGGGATTCATCAACAATCCCGGCGGCGGGCAGGTTCCAGAGATCGACACACGCCAGATCCAGACGGGTGTGCTGCTCGACAACGGCCAGACCGTGGTGCTCGGTGGCATTACCGACGTGACCAAGAGCAATACGATGACCAAGGTGCCGCTGCTGGGCGATATTCCGGGCCTCGGCGCATTGTTCAGGCAGACCAGTCGAAACAATACCAAGGATGAACTGCTGATCTTCGTCACGCCGCGGATTCTCGACGACAGTCTGAAATAGAATTCCGGATCGACGCGAGCAGATGATGAGGCGGCCTTCGGGCCGCCTTTTTCTGTGGTGCGCCCGGCAGGGCGCACCTGCTTGGATGTGAAAGTCCTCTATCCACCCGGCAATGGGAAGGATGAGCGGAAGGCAAGGGCGTTTCGGGCGACCGGACGTCTGCAGGAAGCCGGAAGCAAAACGCTGGCCTGACGAACAGGAAGCGGATACGAGGCGACACGTTGGGGTGAGGCCCGTGATCGATGTGCCGACGCGCGCATGTTCTGGTATAAGATGCGAATAATTCCTATCCGCAAATGCCGCATGTCCGCCATTTTGCCCGTTGCGCGCACTTCACCGCCTGTCGCGCCCGATCACACAGAACCGTGCGCGTTGCCGCAGGCATTGTCGACACTACCGCGTGGCGCATGTGCCGAGGTGCATGACCTGCAGGGCGGAGCAGGTGACGATGCATTGCTGGTGCGCCTGGCAGCACTGGGTTTCGTGGCGGGAGAATCGGTGCGCGTGCTTGCCCATGGGCCCATCGGCCGCGAGCCACTTCTGATACAGGTTGGACATACACGTTTCGCGCTGCGCCGTCGCGAAGCGGAGCGGATCATGGTCCTGCAGCGTGCGGATCAGGGGCGGCGATGAATACGGCGATGGATACATTACGCATCGCCTTGGTCGGTAATCCGAATTGTGGCAAGACCGCACTGTTCAATTTACTTACTGGAAGCCGACAGAAGGTTGCCAATTACGCGGGCGTGACCGTCGAGCGCAAGGAAGGCAGCTATGTCTCGCCATCCGGTCGCAGCGTGCATGTATTGGACTTGCCCGGCGCCTACAGCTTGGCGGCAACCTCGCCGGACGAAGTCATCACGCGCGAAGTGTGCCTGGGTACACGTCCAGAAATCTTGCCCGCGGATCTGATCATCTGCGTGGTGGATGCCACCAATCTGCGCCTGCATCTGCGTTTTGCCATGGAACTGCGTGTGCTGGGTCGGCCCATGCTGCTGGTCTTGAATCAGATGGATGCTGCACAACGGCGCGGCATCCGCATCGACGTTGCGCAATTGGCATGCGAACTGGAAATGCCCGTGGTGCCAACAATCGCCGTGCGTCGTGCAGGCGCTGCGGCGCTGGTGTCAATGCTGGATGGCCCATTGCCGGCGCCGCCCTCTGCACCCCCGGCTGACTTGCACGCGGAGGTTCGTCGGATCATGCGTGGCACGGTCGAGATGTCCGCAGACATGAGTCGGATCGAAGATCGGCTCGACCGCGTGTTGTTGCATCCGGTAGCCGGCCTGTTGATTCTTGCGGCCACGCTGCTGTTGATGTTTCAGGCAGTGTTCGCCTGGGCGCAGCCGCTGATGGATGCCATCGAGTGGGCGGTGAACGCGCTCGGCGCGTGGGTGCATGCGCTGATGCCGACTGGCGCGCTGGCCTCATTGCTGGGCGATGGCGTGATCGCTGGTGCCGGCAGCGTGCTGGTGTTTCTGCCGCAGATCCTGATCCTCTTTCTATTCATCCTGCTGCTGGAGGAATCCGGTTATCTGCCACGCGCAGCGTTTCTGCTCGATCGTCTGATGCGCAGTGCCGGACTCAGCGGGCGCGCCTTCATTCCGCTGCTTTCCAGCTTTGCCTGTGCGGTGCCTGGCATCATGGCTGCGCGCAGCATCGAGAATCCGCGCGAGCGCCTCGCCACGATCATGGTGGCGCCGTTGATGACCTGCTCGGCACGATTGCCGGTCTACGCGCTGCTGATCGCGGCTTTCGTGCCGCAGCGAGATGTGTGGCACGTACTCAATTTGCAGGGTTTGGTGCTGTTCGCGTTGTACGCGGCGGGCATCCTGTCGGCGCTGCTGGTGGCGTTCGTGCTCAAGCGTTTCGCCGGCCAGGGCGCCGACGCGCACTTGCTGATGGAACTGCCAGCTTATCGCCTGCCGCGTCTGCGCAATCTCGCGCTCGGCTTGTGGGAGCGCATGCGCATTTTCATCAAGCGCGTCGGCGGCAACATCCTGGCGTTGAGCATCTTGCTGTGGTTTTTGGCCAGCTATCCGGCGGCGCCGGTGGGCGCCACGCTGCCAGCCATCGACTACAGCTTTGCCGGACAGATCGGGCGCTGGCTGCAGCCGCTGTTCGCGCCGCTTGGTTTCAGTTGGCAGATTGTGGTTGCGTTGATTCCAGGAATGGCTGCGCGCGAGGTCGCCGTAGGTGCGCTGGCGACGGTGTACGCCGTGGGCACCGATGGCGGACAGAGCGCTCTGGCTGCAACGATCGCCACGCAATGGTCGCTGGCCACGGCGTTCGCCCTGCTGGCATGGTATGTGTTCGCACCGCAGTGCATCGCCACGCTGGCCGTGATCCGCCGCGAAACCAATTCGTGGCGCATCGTGGCGTGGACAACCGGTTATTTGTTCGCGCTGGCCTATGCGGCAGCGCTGTTCACCTATCAATTGACGCGCTGGCTGACATGACGGCCTTGCTGCAAAACCTATGCGTGGGCTTGGTGGTGGGAGCTGCGGTGGCGGTTTTGTTGCGACGCTGCTTGCCGCGACAAGCCATGCGCAGGGCAGTCGGGCACGTGCTTGTGCGTGTGCCTTCGCATCGTGTGCGGGAGTTGGCGCGCCGTTTGCTGACGCCGTCCACGCCACAGCCTGCGGCGGGTTGCGGTGCTGGCTGTCCGAGTTGTGGCGGCTGCGCACTCAAGAAGCGCTGACGATATGCGCTGGCCGTGGCGCGGATATCCTGGTGTCGCGACCCCTCTGGCGGGTCTTGCGGTCTTGCTCCAAAAAGGCACCCGACCGAGGCCGGGTGCGGATGGGGCGGGTACTGCCGCGATTACAGCGATTTCTTGCAGAAGTACCAGTCGCTGCATTCATAACCTTCGCCGGCGCGTTTCTCGGCTGCTTCCTGCGTTTGCGGCGGCGGCACGATGACTTTGTCGCCGGGCTGCCAGCTCTCGGGGGTGGCCACGCCGTGCTTGTCAGAGGTCTGCAGCGCGGTCACCAGACGCAGGAACTCGGGAATCGAGCGGCCGTTGCTCATCGGGTAATAGACCATCGCACGCAGGATGCCCTTGTCGTCGATGATGAAGGTGGCGCGCACGGCCGAGGTGTCCGAGGCGCCGGGCTGGATCATGCCGTAGGCATTGGCCACGCGCATGGACAGATCCTCGATGATCGGGAAGGGGATCTCGACGCCGAACTTGTCCTTGATCGCGCGTGCCCAGGCGATGTGCGCGTAATTGCTGTCGATGGACAGCCCGAGCAGCTCGCAATCGAGTTTCTTGAATTCAGGATAGGCCTTGGCGAATGCCATGAACTCGGTGGTGCACACCGGGGTGAAATCGGCCGGATGCGAGAACAGGACCAGCCACTTGCCCTTGTAGTCGGACAGTTTCCTGGGGCCGTGGGTGGTCTTGGTTTCGAATGCAGGCGCTGGTTCGTTCAGGCGTGGCAGGACGGTGGGGCTCGCTGTCTCGTTCATGGGGTTCTCCAGGTGGGTGAGTCGGGTTTGCATTGAATTAGCGATCGCTAATGTTTGTAACTTAGCGATGCGCGGGCAATGGTGCCAATCGAATATTGCGATTCGTCCGATGGGCAATGACTATCATGCGATGGGGAAGCGCGCGCGAACTTCCTGCAATGTGGGTGCTGCGGTTGCGGCGCCGCGGCGTTCGGTGCTCAGCGCCGCGCAGCGACTGGCGTGCTGGACCGCGGCAAGAAACGGAGCGGACTCCGACCAGGTCCGCGCCGCGGCCAATGCGCCGCAGAATGTGTCGCCAGCGCCCGTGCTGTCGACCGGGCGGACCGCGCTCGCGGGCACACGCCCATGTGCGGTGGCGTCACCCAGGCGTGGCGCATCACGGTGGGCGATGAAGCAGCCTGCGGCGCCGAGCGTGACGATCACGCTGGGCGTCGGCAGCTTGCCTGCAAGCGTGGCCAGCGCAGCATCGGGCAGCGTCGCCAGTGCGTCGGGGGCGACCGAAATTCCTGCCAGTCGCTGCAACAGGATCGCGAACTCGCTTTCGTTGGGTATCAGCACGTCGGCGGCGGCGAGCAGTTCGTCATCCACGTCCGCGTGCACGGGCGCCGGATTGAGCAGGGCGAGTGCACCGTGGCGTCGTGCCATGGACAGCGCCTCGTGGACAGGCGCGAGACCGGTCTCGAGCTGGCACAGCACGGCGCGCGCGGTCGTGAAGGTTCGCTGCTGCGCCCGCACATGCGCAGCAGCAAGCCATTCATTGGCGGCCAGATCGACGGCGATCAGGTTTTGTCCGTGCGTATCGACGAGCACACAGGCATTGCCGCTGCGCGCGCCACGCACGGTTTGCCAGCGCGCATCGAGCTGCTCCTGCGAGGCGCTGCGTCGCGTGAGCGTGGCGATGTCATCCTCGCCCAGCGCCGCGATCAGGCACGTGGCCACTTGCTGACGTCGACAGGCGACCGCCTGGTTGTAGCCCTTGCCACCGGCGCCACTGTGGAAATCCAGTGCGCGCCGCGTTTCGCCGGGTTGTGGAAATCGCTCGCAGAGCCAGGCATGGTCACGGTTGCAACTGCCAACGACGATGACTCGCGCTGCTTTCATGTTCATCGCACCGCGCTTGGACGGGCTGGCCACTGCAACGCGGCCATCCTCGGAAGGATAGTCGATTGCCGTGCGCACAATCGGAGTGCCGGTCGCGCGCGTCGTTGAAGCGACCGGCCAAGGTGCTGCGACCCGGCAACGCGCCTTCGGGGCACGCCCCGCGTCAGCAAGCTTCGAATGCCTGACGCACCCACTGGCAGCGGGCCGCGCTGACGTGCCCGTCATAGCCGACCACGTCGAAGCGGCAATTGCGCTGCGCGTGTGCCGGAAACGCAGCGAGGAATTCAGCTGCGGCACGCAACAAACGTCCCTGCTTGGCCGCGCCGACCGAAGCCAGTGCGCCGCCACCGAGCGGGTTGCCGCGCGTGCGCACCTCGACGAAAACCAATGTGGCGCCATCGAGCATGATCAGATCGATTTCGCCATGGCGGCTGCGGTAATTGCGCGCCAGAGGTTTCAGTCCGGCAGATTCCAGATGCGCCAGAGCCGCAGCCTCGCCTGCGGCACCAAGGCGTTGCCGCGGTGTTGGCGTGGCCGTACTCACTGCGTCGGCGTGCTCAGGTCCAACGTACCGACCATCGGCGTGGCCACGCCATTATTGAATTGCACCCAGATCGGCGTGCGTTGCACATGGCCCTGCGCATCGACACTGAGTTGGCCGGTGGCGCCGGCAATGTAACTTCCCGGGTGTTGCTGCAGCCAGGCGAAGTAGGGGACGAGCAGGTCCGCATCCATGCCGAAGGCGAACAAACGCGCGCCGCGCCCGGCGACCACTGGCAAATTGCGCATCAGGCTGGCGCGCGCCGGCAGTCCGGATTGCGCGTCATACAGCCATGGCGCATCGGGAAACTGCACGCCATCCAGATCCCTGTTCAGTGCGTTGGGCGACCCAGCATAGACCTGCACGCTGGCGAATACAGGCTGGCGCAACCGCGCGACACGAATCTGCGGCATCAGCAGGCGCGCGGTTTCCGGCGGGACGGCGATGAAAATCCCGCCATTGGCGCCCAGTCCGGGCATTGCATTGCGAATCTCGCTGGCGTAATTCACCGTGCCCTGCGGCAAGGTTTGCACCGTCAGTACGTCGCCGCCGCCGGCCTCGAACTGAACCTTGAATGCCTGCGCGGCGCGCTGTTCATTGTCTGATCCAGCGATGAACACCACGGCGCTGCGAATGCCTTGTTGCAGCATCCGCGCCGCGGCCTGAGTGCCGTCATCTGCTGGCATCAGGCCGAACTCCACGCTGCCCTGCGGCGGGTTGATGCTGCTGTCGGGATGATTCAGCGCCAGCACCGGTAGCGAGGGATTGCTGTTGAACAGGGCCGCGACGTCATTACGTGCCAGAGGCCCTACCACGAGTTCGGCGCCCGCACTCTCTGCTTGCTGATACGCGGCCAAGGTGCCAGCCGGGGTGCCCTGGGTATCGTACACGTGCAAAACGGGCCTGTGCTGCGTTGCCGGCGTATCGAAATAGGCAGTAAGAAACCCTTCGGCAACCGCTTCGCCTGCGACTTTCAGTGGGCCAGAGAGCGGCAACAGCAGGGCAACCTGGCGGTAGGCATGGAAACCCTCTTGCGTGGATTTGCCGCCTTGTGCGATGACGGTGCCGGCTGGGCGCATGAGCTGCGGCAGAGTCTTCGGCAGGGCACTGCCTAGCCGGTGCAGCGCGCGCCCCATCCAGGGCAGCATGGGATCGCCTGCGGGCAATTTCTGGGCCTGACTCAGCAGCGCAGGAACACCCAGCGTCATCAATGTGCGTTCGATATCGCGTGCGTTCTGTTGGCGCGCCTTGCCGGTCAGCAAGTCGTCCATGCGCACGCGCGCGCGCGCTGCCGTCCAGTGATCGCCCAGTGCGCTGGCCGCATCTGCTTGCAGGCGCGCTGCGCGCAAACCGAGCGGCGCGGGCAGCGCTCGTGGCAGCATGGCGGCGATGGCCAGCGCTTCCTGCGGATCGCGTGCCAACGCCAGTTCGCCTTTGAGCAGGTTGTAGCGCACGGCGTCCAGCCCGTGCAGACGCGCGCCATCGACCGTGGCCAGCAATTGCGTGGTGCGCGCGGGCTGTCCTGCGACATACCACGCGTCTGCGGCGCGCAATCGGTAGTCATTGCTTTCCGCGCCACTCGGGTTTTGCGCGCTCAAGTTGGCCCAGGTGTGCGCGGCGCCGCGATAGTCACCGCGCTGGTACAAGGCATTGGCCTGTGCGTTGGCGGCTTGTTGTGCCGGGGTCGGTCCGGCGAGGGTGGCGCAGCCGGCCAGCAGCAGCAGCGACAGTGCGAGCAACAGAATATGCAACGAGCGCATCATGGGCCTGCACGAGCAAAGGTGGCCTTTGCGATGATAGCGGAACGCGCACGCGGACCGCGCACAGGAGATCTGCATGGCGACTGCAAGTGGCACGCTCTGGGTGGTGGCCACACCCATCGGCAACCTCGATGATTTGAGTGCGCGCGCGCGCGCGGTGCTGGGCGGCGTGGCCGCGATCGCCGCCGAGGACACGCGGCACACGCGCCATCTGTTGCGGCATCTCGGTCTGACCACGCCGCTGCTGGCCTTGCACGAACACAATGAGGCCGGGATCATCGAGGCGCTGCTCGCACGCCTCGGGGGAGGCGAGGATCTGGCACTGGTCTCCGATGCGGGTACACCGCTGATCAGCGACCCGGGGTTTCGCCTGGTGCGCGCGGCGCGCGCTGCCGGCTTGCGTGTGGCGCCGGTGCCCGGTCCCGCGGCGCTGATCGCAGCGCTCAGTGTCGCCGGTTTGCCATGCGAGCGATTCGTTTTCGAGGGTTTCCTGCCTGCAAAGGCCGGCGCGCGTCGGCAGCGTCTGGCTGAACTCGCCGGTGAGGCGCGCACGCTGGTGTTCTACGAAGCGCCGCATCGACTCGAAGCGACGCTGGCCGATCTGGCCGCTGTTTTCAGTGCCGAGCGGCCCGTGGCGCTGGCGCGCGAATTGACCAAGCTGCACGAGACCGTCATCAGCACCACGCTGGGCCAGCTGATTGCGCGCGTGGCGGCGGATGCCGATCAGTGCCGCGGCGAGATCGTGCTGATCGTCGGCGGCAACGACGTCCAGGCGGCACAGGCGCTGGCCGAGGGCCGGCGTTTGTATGCGCTGTTGCGTACCGAACTGGCGCCGGCGCGCAGCGCGCGCATCGCGGCCGAGTTCACCGGTGCGCCGCGGCGCGCGCTGTACGTCGAATCCGGCACAACCGAGGCCGAGGTGCCATCGTGATGCGCGCAGGCACAGCGCGCATCATGCAGCTACACTTCCTGGTGGAGTCGGCCGGGCAGTCGCGTCGCGCAAGCGCCGAGGAAAGTCCGGGCTCCATAGGGCAAGGTGCCAGGTAACGCCTGGGCGGCGCGAGCCGACGGAAAGTGCAACAGAAAACAAACCGCCGAACGGTGTTGCGAGACATGCGTGGCAAGGGTGAAACGGTGCGGTAAGAGCGCACCGCGCGTGGGGACAACGCCACGCGGCACGGCAAACCCCACCTGGAGCAAGGCCAAATAGGGAGGCGATGGCGTGGCCCGCGCCGCTTCCGGGTTGGCTGCTGGAGCCTGACGGCGACGTCAGGCCTAGAGGAATGACTGTCTAGAACAGAACCCGGCTTACGGGCCGACTCCTTCTTCTCGATGTGCACACGCTCGACGTCAAGATCGCGCACCAGGCGATAAGGGTCGTCGAGTCGTGTGCCGTTTCCACCGCAATTAGTTTGCCAAGCCGGGCGCCTGGCTGCGGAAAAGCTGCACTGCCCGTGTCGCGACAGGCATCTGCGCACTCAGCACGGCGGCACTTCGGCAGCCACACATCCTGCGTTACTGCCAAAGCCTGGCCGGCACCATCCAAGGATCGGTTTGCAAACACCTCTCGCATCTGGCGTTATCGCATTGATCGAGGTCTATTCAGATCCCGTCGTCCACACCCGGGCATCGCATGCGAGTGTTTCCTGATTATTTTCAATGATTTCATAGGCATTGCGATGACTGCTTAGAGATTGCATGAAATCCTGAAGTCCGCCGATTAGTCCTTGATCTGCAAGGCAAAACCCGTTGACAGTCGCAAAACCTGAGACTAAGGTGGCGATTAGTGTAGAAACGTGGGGAAAGGTGGGCAAATGTTCCAGGGTGAAACCGCCATCACGGTAGATGACAAGGGACGGCTGGCGATTCCCACCGCTTACCGCGAGCTGGTTGCGCGCATCTGCGACAACCACTTGGTCAGCGCCTACAACCCATTCGAGCAAGGTTGCCTGTGGCTGTTTCCAGCCAGCGCCTGGGAGCAGGTACGCGATCAGGTCAATGCGCTGCCCAGCGTCAAGGCCGTGCATCGCGCGCTGCAGATGAAGTTGGTCGGTGCCGCCGCCGCGCTGGAGCTGGATAGCGCCGGGCGCGTGCTGCTGCCCGCCAGCCAGCGTGCGGCAGCCGGTATCGAAAAGCGCGCGGTGCTGCTGGGCATGGGCAACAAGTTCGAGTTGTGGAGCGAACAGGCACACGTCGCCAAGATCCGCCAGACCATCGGCGAGGACGAGATCAGTGCGGACATGTCCGCGCTGAGGCTCTGAGCAGTGGTCACCCGAGGGGCCGCGATCATGTCGGCAGGCGAACATGTCCCGGTCATGCTCGCCGAGGTGATCGCCGGGCTTGGCGTGCGCGCCGATGGGACCTATCTCGATGGCACCTATGGTCGCGGCGGTCATGCCGCAGCGATCCTGCAACTGTTGGGGCCGCAAGGCAGCCTGTTGCTGCTGGATCGCGATCCCGAAGCGATCGCCGCGGCGCGCGCGCAGTTTGCCGATGATGCGCGCGTGCGCATTCGGCATGGCAGTTTTGCCGCGCTGGCCGAATGGGATGTTGCTCAGGGCGGGTTGGATGGCGTGCTGCTGGATCTCGGCGTGTCTTCGCCGCAGCTCGATCAAGCAGCGCGTGGCTTCAGCTTCATGGCCGATGGCCCGCTGGACATGCGCATGGACCCGACGCAGGGCCAGAGTGCCGCGGAGTTTCTGGCGCAGGCCGATGCCGAGGACATCGCAACGGTGCTGTGGCGCTACGGCGAGGAGCGCATGAGTCGGCGCATCGCACAGGCGATCGTGCAGGCGCGTGCCGAGCGGCCATTGACGCGCACCCTGGAGTTGGCGCAACTGGTGCAGCATGCGATCGGCCGGCGCGAGCCGGGCAAGCATCCGGCCACACGCACCTTCCAGGCCTTGCGCCTGCACATCAATGGCGAGCTGGAAGCGTTGCAGCAAGGGCTGGCTGCCGCAAGCGCTTGCCTTGAACCGGGTGGGCGTCTGGCGGTGATCAGCTTTCATTCGCTGGAAGATCGCCTGGTCAAGCAATTCATTCGTGGCCCGGAGCTGCCGCGCGTCGGACGCGGCTTGCCGGCGCCGACGCCCGTGCCTGCCGTGCTGCGCGCGGTTGGAAGCAAACACTTCGCCAGCGCGGAAGAAGTGGCGCGCAATCCGCGTGCGCGCTCGGCGGTACTGCGCATCGCGGAGAAGCGCGCATGAGTGGCTTCATGCTGCGCGCGCTGACCTGGGCACTGTTGGCGGTGACGCTGCTCAGCGCAATCGCGGTGGTGTGGTCGCGCAACGAAAATCGTGAGCTGTTCATCCGCTTGACGCGGCTGCAAAGCCAACGTGATCACCTGAATATCGAGTACGGACGCCTGGAACTCGAAGACGCCACCTGGGCCGATCCGGCACGCGTGGCGTCGGTGGCGCGCAATCAGTTGGGAATGGTCAATCCCGAACCGGCGCAAATCCGCATGGTGCGCGAATGAAGCCGTCGTCCAAGTCACCAGCGCCGGCCAGCCTGCGCCCGCGTGGTCCGCGCGTGCGCCGACGTCTGGCACTGGTCATTACCTTGTTGGTGTTGGTCGGGGTCGGCTTGTTGGCACGCGCCGTGGATCTGCAGGTCGTGCGGCGTGCGTTTCTGCAGCAACAGGGTGACATGCGCTTCCTGCGCGAGTTGCCGATCCCGGTTTCGCGCGGGAGCATTTTCGATCGCAATGGCGAACCACTGGCGGTGTCCACGCCGGTCGATTCGCTGTGGGCCGATCCGCCCGTGCTGCTGGCGCATGCCGATCGCATTCCGCAACTGGCCAAGGCGCTGGGTGTCAATGCCGCCGAGCTGCAGCGCCGTCTCGAGCAGCGCTCGAACATGGAGTTCGTGTACCTGCGCCGCATGATGGATCCGGTCGCCGCGCATGCGGTGCTGGCGCTGAAGATTCCCGGCGTCAACAAGCAGCGTGAATACCGGCGCTACTACCCGACCGGTGATGTCGCCGCGCAGGTGCTGGGTTTCACCAACATCAACGATCAGGGCCAGGAAGGCCTGGAGCTGGCCTACAACCACTGGTTGAGCGGCAAGCCCGGATTGCAGCGCGTGATCCGCAATCGCCTCGGGCAGATCGTGCAAAGCGTCGACCTGGTACGCGAGCCGGTGCAGGGTCACAACCTCACCTTGAGCATCGACCGCAGTATCCAGTACCTCGCCTATCAATACCTGTCGGAGGCCTACCTCAAGTGGCACGCGCGCGCGGCGTCCATGGTGATCATGGACGTGCGCACCGGGGGCATCCTGGCCATGGTCAATCTGCCCTCGTTCAATCCCAACAACATCGCCGGCAGCACGCCACGTGACTGGCGCAACCGCGCGGTGACCGATGTATTCGAACCGGGTTCGGTGATGAAGGCGTTCACGCTGTCCGCGGCGCTGGATAGCGGCAAGTGGACGCCGACTTCGCCGATCAACACCACGCCCGGCTGGTACATGATGAACGGCTACACCATCCGCGACGTGGCCGACTTCGGCAAGCTGGACCTGACCCAGGTGATCCAGAAGTCCAGCAACGTCGGCGCCTCGCTGATCACGGCGACGTTTTCCGAGAAGCGCCTGTACGACATGCTGCGCGGCTTCGGTTTCGGGCGCAGCACCGGAAGCGGTTTTCCAGGCGAGGCTTCGGGCTTGCTGCCGGTGTACACCAGCTGGCTGCCGATCAATCGCGTCACCATTTCCTATGGCTACGGCCTCAACGTGACGGCGCTGCAATTGGCGCAGGGCTACGCGGCGCTGGCCGATGGCGGCGTATTGCACCACCCCACGTTCGTCAAGGGCGATGACAGCGCGCCGGTGCGCGTGCTGCCGGAGAAGTACGCCAGGGAAATGGTCGGCATGCTGCGCACCGTGGTCAGCCGGTTCGGTACCGGGTCCGCGGCGAGGATCGCCAACTACACCGTGGCCGGGAAGACGGGTACCGCTCACTTGGCTGGGGCCGGCGGTTATCTCAAGGGTGAGTACTACGCGGTGTTCTGCGGCATCGTGCCGGCCACCGATCCGCGCCTGGCCGCGGTCGTGGTGATGCGCGATCCCAAGCCCGACCATTACGGCGGCGTCGTTGCTGCACCGGTGTTCCGGCGCGTCATGGAGGGCGCGCTGCGCCTGCTCGACATACCGCCGGACAACGTGCAGCACTGGTATGGACAGACGCCACTGCCGGTCGCTGCGAGCAACGCGACGGGAGGCACACCGTGAACGCTGCCGCGATGCGCGCCGATACGCTGCTCGATGGCCTGGCCGATGCCGGCGCGGTCGCCGCGATCGCGGTGCGCGGTTTGCAACTGGATTCGCGTCGCGTGCGGCCCGGTGAAGCCTTCGTCGCACTGCGCGGCACGCAGCATCACGGCATTCATTTCGCGCCGCAGGCGCTGGCCGCAGGGGCAGTGCTGGTGCTGGCCGAAGCGCCCGCACCGCTGGATGCCCCGCAGCTGCCGCAGGTGATCTGGGTTGACGAACTTGGCGCGCAATTGGGCAGCATCGCCGCGCGGTTCTACGGCGAGCCTTCGCGCGCGCTGCGCGTGATCGGCGTGACCGGCACCAACGGCAAGACGTCGAGCGTGCAGTTGCTGACGCAGGCGCTGGAACTGCTCGGTCGGCGTGCTGCCAGCATCGGTACGCTGGGCGCGGGATTGCATGGCCGGCTCGATGCCAGTGCGCGCACTACGCCGGATGCCATCAGCGTGCAGCGGCTGCTGCGCGAATTCGCGGACGCGGGCGCCAGCGATGTCGCGATGGAAGTGTCCTCGCATGCGCTGCAACAGGGTCGCGTCAACGGCGTGCGCTTCAGTGTGGCCGCCTTCACCAATCTCACCCGTGACCATCTCGACTATCACGGCAGCATGCAGGCCTACGGCGCGGCCAAGGCGCGCCTGTTCGCGTGGCCCGAATTGCGCGCTGCGGTGCTGAATATCGACGATGCATTCGGCGCGCGCTTGGCGGCGAGCATGGCGCCGGGCATGCGTGTGCTGCGCGTCAGCGCGCTCGGTGATGCGAACGCGGAGTTGCGCGCCGAGGCCGTCGTCAGCTCGCCCAGAGGCATCCATTTCACCCTGCACACGCCATGGGGCAGTGGTGCACTGCGCAGTCCGCTGCTGGGGCGCTTCAACGTCGACAATCTGCTGTTGGTGGCGGCGTGCCTGGGCGCGCTGCAATTTCCCTTCGTGCGCATGCTGGATGCGCTGAACCGGCTTGAGCCGATCCGCGGACGCATGAATCGCCTCGGTGGCACGGGTGCCCAACCGTTGCTGGTGATTGACTATGCGCACACGCCCGATGCGCTGCAGCAGGCATTGCGCGCGCTGCGCGCGCATTGCGCGGGACGCCTGTGGTGCGTGTTTGGCTGCGGCGGCGAGCGCGATGCCGGCAAGCGCCCGCAGATGGGCGCGCTGGCCGCGGAGCTGGCCGACCGCGTGCTGCTCACCGACGACAATCCGCGCGGTGAGGACGGTGATGCCATCGTCGCCGCGATTCGGGCCGGCATGCCCGCTAATAGCGCGGTACTGGTCGAGCGCGATCGTGCTCGCGCCATCGCCATGGCCGTGCATGGGGCGCGTGTGGGTGACGTGGTGCTGATCGCCGGCAAGGGCCACGAGACCTATCAGGAAATCGCCGGCACGACGCGGCCCTTCGATGATCTGGCCGTGGCGCGCGCCGCGCTGGAGGCGCGTCCGTGTTGAACATGAGCCTCGACGAAGTGGCGATGTGGACGCACGGCAGCCTGCATGGTGTCGCGGCGCAGGTGCGTGGCGCCGGCGCGGATACGCGCGCATTGCAGCCGGGCATGTTGTTCGTGGCGCTGGCCGGTGAGCGCGTCGATGGCCACGATTATCTGGCCCAGGCCATGGCTGCAGGCGCGGCCGGCGCGCTGGTGACGCGCCGCATGGATGCGGCTTTGGCGCAGGTGCAGGTCGGCGACACATTGCGCGCACTCGGCGATCTGGCCAGCGCGACGCGCGCGCGCAGCACGGCCGAGGTGATCGGCATCACCGGTTCCAGCGGCAAGACCACGGTGAAGAACCTGTGCGCCGCGATCTTCGCCGGCATCGGTCCCACGCATGCCACGCAAGGCAATCAGAACAATGAAATCGGTCTGCCGCTGGGCCTGCTCAACATGCGCGAGGACACGCGCTACGCGGTGCTCGAGATGGGCGCAGGCAAGCCGGGTGATATCGCTTATCTGGCCGCCATCGCGCGTCCGCGCGTGGCCTTGGTCAACAACGTGGCGCCGGCGCATCTCGAGCGCCTGGGCAGCCTCGAGGGCGTGGCCGAGACCAAGGGTGCGATCTACGCCGCGCTGCCCGGGGATGGCACCGCCGTGATCAATGCCGATGATGCCTTCGCTGGTTATTTCAGCGCCCAGGCCGGCGCGCGGCGTGTGTTGCGTTTTGGCAGCACGACGGCGGCGGATGTCTATGCCACGCAAGTGCATTCCGACTTGAACGGCTCGCGCTTCGTGCTGCACACACCAGCGGGCACCGCGCCGGTCGAGTTGTCGCTGGTGGGCGCGCACAATGTGCACAACGCGCTGGCCGCGGCAGCGCTGGCGCATGCGCTGGGCGTGGCCCCGGCACAGATCGCGCTGGGACTGGCGCGGGTCGGCGCGCAAGGCGGGCGTCTCGCGCGTTGCGTCATGCAGGGCGGCTGGGTGTTGCTCGACGACACCTACAACGCCAATCCGGCCTCGGTCGCGGCCGCCATCGACACCCTGGCACTGGCGCCGGGCGAGACCTGGCTGGTGCTGGGCGATCTGGCCGAACTCGGGCCCGATGCGCAGGCATTGCACGCCGAGCTGGGGCGCAAGGCGCGCGCTGCCGGCATCACACGCCTGTGGACGGTGGGCCATCTCAGCGCCGCGGCCAGCGCCGCGTTTGGCGTCGCGGCCAATCACTTTGCCGATCAGGCCACCCTGGCGGCCGCGTTGCGCAGCGCCATGCACCCTGGGGTCACGTGTCTGGTCAAGGGCTCACGCGCATCGGCAATGGAGCGCGTGATCGCGCAACTGGAGCAGACGGGCGCACACGGGGGACATGCCGATGCTGTATGAACTCGCGCGCTGGCTGAGCGGCCACATCAGCGCATTCCACCTGTTCCAGTACATCACCCTGCGCACCATTCTGAGCGCACTGACGGCGCTGCTGATTTCTCTGGCGCTGGGGCCGACGCTGATCCGCCGCCTGAGCGCGCAGAAAGCCGGGCAGGTGATCCGCAGCGATGGGCCGCAATCGCATCTGAGCAAGGCCGGCACGCCGACCATGGGCGGCACGCTGATCATCCTGGCGGTGGTCATCGCCACGCTGCTGTGGGCCGATCCGTTCAACCGCTACGTGTGGGTCGTGCTGGGCGTGACGCTGGCCTTCGGCGCGGTGGGCTTCTACGACGATTACAAGAAACTGATACTCAAGGACAGTCGTGGCCTGCCGGCGCGCTGGAAGTATCTGTGGCAGTCGCTGTTCGGGCTGGCGGCAGCGCTGACGCTGTACTACACCGCCGATGTGCCCGCGGCCACGGCGCTGTTCGTGCCGCTGTTCAAGACCGTGGCCTTGCCGCTGGGATTCGGCTTCGTGGCCATCGCCTATCTGATGATCGTGGGGTTTTCCAACGCGGTGAATCTCACCGACGGTCTCGATGGCCTGGCCATCATGCCCAGCGTGCTGGTGGCGGTGGCACTGGGCATCTTCGCGTATCTCTCGGGTAACGCGGTGTTTTCGAGTTACCTCGACATCCCCGGTATTCCCGGCGCGGGCGAGCTGGCGATTTACTGCGGCGCGCTGGCGGGTGCCGGGCTGGGCTTTCTGTGGTTCAACACCTATCCGGCGCAGGTGTTCATGGGCGATGTCGGCGCGCTGGCCATCGGTGCGGCGCTGGGTTGCATCGCGGTGATCGTGCGCCAGGAGATCGTGCTGTTGATCATGGGCGGTGTGTTCGTCATGGAAACCGCCTCGGTGATGCTGCAGGTGGCCAGCTTCAAGCTCACCGGCAAGCGCATTTTCCGCATGGCGCCGATCCACCACCACTTCGAGCTGAAGGGCTGGCCCGAGCCGCGCGTGATCGTGCGCTTCTGGATCATCAGCGTGATGCTGATGCTGATCGGACTCGCCACCTTGAAGGTGCGCTGATGTTCGACTTCGGCAGCCAGCGCCCGCAAGCCCAGCGCCGCTCCGGGCCGCGTGGACATTACGACCGCTGGCTGCTGCTGGCGATCGTGGGGCTGGCGGCGTTCGGCATCGTCATGGTGGCATCGGCCTCGATCGCGGTCGCCGATGGCAGCCACCTCGGCGCGTTCTTTTATCTGAAGCGGCACTTGATATTCATCGCGCTGGGCGGCAGCGCGGGCTTCGTGGCCACGCGCGTCGAGCTGCGCGAGCTGGAAAGTCGCGGGTTCCTGCTCATGGCGCTGGCGATCATCTCCCTGCTGCTGGTATTCGTGCCGCACATCGGCGTTCGCGTCAACGGCGCGCGGCGCTGGCTGGATCTGGGCATCACCGGGTTCCAGCCGGTCGAGGCGGTGAAACTGGCGGTGATCCTGTACATGGCCAGCTATCTGGTGCGCCACCGCAGCGCCGTGGAGACGAAATTCTCCGGCGCGATCAAACCAATCGGCGTGGGCCTGCTGATCGCGGTGCTGCTGCTGGCGCAGCCGGATTTCGGTTCGGCGCTGCTGATCATGGCGATCACCGTGGGCATGATCTGGCTGGCCGGTGCGCGCATGCGCTACCTGGTGCTGATGAGCACGCCGCTGATTCCCCTGTTCAGCTGGATCGCGGTCAGTCGCAGTTATCGCGTCGAGCGCCTGACCTCGTTCCTCGACCCATGGAAGGATCCGTTCACGGACGGCTTCCAGCTGACCCAGGCGCTGATCGCGGTCGGGCGCGGCCATTGGTTTGGCGTGGGCCTTGGCGACAGCATCCAGAAATTGTTCTATCTGCCCGAGGCCTACACCGATTTCATCCTGTCGGTGATCGCCGAGGAACTGGGTTTTGCCGGCATCGTGCTGGTGCTGGGATTGTTCGCGCTGCTGGTCGGACGCGCGCTCATGCTGGGCCTGCGCGGGGTCGAGGTGGGCCAGCGCTATGCGGCCTACGTGTGTTTCGGCGTGGCCTTGTCGATCGGCATCCAGGCCGCCGTGTCGGTGGGCGTGAATCTGGGCGTGCTGCCGACCAAGGGCCTGACCCTGCCATTGGTCAGCTCCGGTGGTTCGAGCGTGATCATGACCTTGATCATGCTCGGCGTGCTGTTGCGCGCCAGCTACGAAATCACGCGCGCCGAAGACGCACGCCGCCTGGGCGCCGCTGCCCCGCAGCTCACGGAGGCCTCGGCATGAGCGATGGGCGTCCGGTGATGATCATGGCCGGCGGCACCGGCGGGCATATCTTCCCCGGCCTTGCCGTGGCCGAGGTGCTGATCTCGCGCGCCGTTCCGGTGGTGTGGCTGGGTGCGGCCGACGCGCTGGAAACCCGTCTGGTGCCGGCACGCGGCATCCGCCTGATGACATTGCCGGTACGCGGCGTGCGCGGCAAGGGCTGGAATGCGCGCCTGCGCGCGCCGTGGATGTTGCTGGGCGCGTTGCGCGCCGCCTGGGCCGTGCAACGCCGCGAGCGCCCGCGCAGTGTGCTGGCGCTGGGTGGTTATGCGGCCGGACCGGGTGGCCTGGCCGCGTTCTTGCGGCGCGTGCCCTTGGTGGTGCACGAACAGAACGCGCTGCCGGGGCTGACCAATCGCGTGCTCGCGCGTCTGGCGCGGCGCGTGCTGGTGGGTTTCCCGGATGCGCTGCCGCGCGCCGTGTGCAGCGGCAACCCGGTGCGCGCGGTGATCGCGGATTTGCCGCTGCCCGCGCAGCGCTTCGCTGCGCGCACGGGACGCGCGCGCTTGCTGGTGCTGGGCGGCAGTCAGGGCGCGCGTGCGCTCAATCTCGGCGTGCCGGCCGCGTTGGCATTGCTGCCCACAGCGGAACGGCCCGAGGTGTGGCATCAATGTGGAGCGCAGGCCGTGGAGGCGACACGCGTCGCCTACGCCGAAGCCGGCGTCGAGGCGCGTATCGAGCCATTCATCGAAGCCATGGAGCAAGCCTACGCGTGGGCGGATCTGGCGCTGTGCCGTGCCGGCGCGCTGACGCTGGCCGAGCTGGCCGCGGCCGGTCTCGGCGCGGTGCTGGTGCCATACCCGCACGCGGTGGACGATCACCAGACGCGCAATGCCGCGTTCATGACCGGCGCGGGCGCCGCGCGCTTGTTGCCAGAATCCGCATTGAGCGCGCAAGCGCTGGTGCGGGAACTCGGCATGCTGCTGGCTGACCGCGCACGCTTGCTGGGCATGGCCACGGCGGCGCGCGCCCTGGCGCGCCCGGACGCCGCCGCGCGAATCGCCGATGCCTGCCTGGAGGTGGCGCGATGAGCCCGCGTCGCCTGCAGCCGCACGAGGATTTCATGTACGCGTTCCGGCGCGTGCACTTCATCGGCATCGGCGGTGCCGGCATGAGCGGCATCGCCGAGGTGCTGCACACGCTGGGCTATGTCGTATCCGGCTCGGATCGCGCACGCTCTCCCGTCACCGAGCGCCTGACCGCGCTGGGTATCGAGGTGAGCATCGGCCATGCCGCCGCGCAGGTGCAGGGTGCCGATGCCGTGGTCGTCTCCAGCGCCATCGCAGCCGACAACCCGGAGCTGTTGGCGGCACGCGGCGCGCGCATCCCGGTGGTGCCGCGCGCCGAGATGCTGGGCGAATTGATGCGCTTCCGCCGCGGCATCGCCATCGCCGGCACCCACGGCAAGACCACCACCACCAGTCTCACCGCCAGCGTGCTGGCCGAGGCGGGCTACGACCCCACGTTCGTGATCGGCGGGCAATTACTGGCGGCCGGCGCGCATGCGCGTCTGGGCGCAGGCGACTATCTCGTGGCCGAGGCCGACGAGTCCGACGGCTCCTTCCTGATGCTGGCGCCGGTGCTGGCCGTGGTCACCAATATCGATGCCGATCACCTGGCCAATTACGGTGGCGATTTCGCGCGCGTGCGCCAGGCCTTCGATGATTTCCTGCACCGCCTGCCGTTTTACGGCACGGCCGTGCTGTGCATCGATGATGCCGAGGTGACCGCGCTGGCGCGGCGCACGCCGCGCAGCACGCTGACCTATGGCACCGGCGCGGACGCCGACGTGCGCGCCAGTGGCATCGTGCAGCAGGGTGCGCGCATGCGCTTCGATCTGCACCTGCCCGGTCGTGCTGCCGCGCAGGCCGTGGATCTCAACCTGCCTGGCCGGCACAACGTGCTCAACGCGCTCGCTGCCGCGGCCACGGGCTGGCAACTGGGCGTCGAAGCCGAGGCCATCGCCGCGGCGATGTGCAAGTTCCAGGGCGTGGGACGCCGCTTCCAGCAGCGTGGCCAACTCGCGCATGCGCGCGGCCACGCGCTGCTGGTCGACGATTACGGACACCATCCCAGTGAGCTGGCCGCCGTGTTCGCTGCGGCGCGCGGAGGCTGGCCGCAGCGCCGTCTGGTGGTGGCGTTCCAGCCGCACCGTTATTCACGCACCCGCGATCTGCTGGATGACTTCGCGCGCGTGCTGGCCGAGGTGGACGTGCTGGTGCTGACCGAGGTCTATGCCGCAGGCGAGGAGCCCATCGCCGGCGCCGACGGACGCGCGCTGGCGCGTGCCGTACGTGCGCGCGGCAAGGTCGATCCGGTGCTGGTCGAGCGCGCAGCCGATTTGCCGGCGGCACTCGCCAATTTGCTCGAGGACGGCGATCTGCTGCTGTTGATGGGTGCTGGCGATATCGGTCAGGCAGCCAATGCCCTCGTGCGTGCCGGTCGGGTGATCGAGGAGAAGCAGGCATGAGGCAGGTCGAGGACGCACGCGCATTCGGTCGCGTCGCGGTGGTGATGGGCGGCACGTCGGCCGAGCGCGAGGTGTCGCTGGATTCCGGGCGCGGCGTGCTGGCCGCGCTGCGCGCGCGCGGCGTGGACGCGCACGCCATCGACGGCATCCCGGCGCTGCTGGATGCGTTGCGCGCCGGCCATTTCGCGCGCGTGTTCAACATCCTGCATGGCGCGGGTGGCGAGAACGGCCAGTTGCAGGGTGCGCTGGACTCACTGGGTGTTCCCTATACGGGTTCCGGCGTGCTCGGTTCGGCTTTGTCGCTGGACAAGGTTCGCGCCAAGCAGGTCTGGCTGGCGCGCGGCCTGCCGACGCCC
The DNA here is from genome assembly GCA_022730075.1 of Rhodanobacter sp. GTDB lineage: Bacteria > Pseudomonadota > Gammaproteobacteria > Xanthomonadales > Rhodanobacteraceae > Metallibacterium. Next base: position 24,709 of record DZBX01000006.1, read on the forward strand.
GCCTTCGAGACCTTGCAGCGCGACGACGACGTGCATGCGCTGGCGCACAAGATCGGATTGCCGGTGGTCGTCAAGCCGATCTGGGAAGGCTCGAGCATCGGCGTCAGCAGGGTGTTCGAGGAATCCCAGCTCGAGGCCGCGGCTGAGCTGGCCGCGCGTTATCCGGGCGATGCGCTGGTGGAAAGGCTGGTGCGTGGCGATGAGTTCACCGTCGCCGTCCTCGGCGGGCGCGCACTGCCGTCGATCCGCATCGTGCCCAAGGGCGCGTACTACGACTATCACGCCAAGTACGTCGCGGAAGACACGCAATATTTCTGCCCGGGCTTGCAGGGTGCCGAGGAGACGTCGCTGGGCGCGCTGGCGCTGAGCGCGTTCGATGCGCTGGGCTGCAGTGGTTGGGGGCGCGTGGATGTGATGCGCGATGCGGACGGAGGCTTCCAGCTCCTCGAGGTCAACACCAATCCCGGCATGACCAGCCATTCGCTGGTGCCCAAGGCCGCCGCGGCCGCCGGCATGGACTTCGCCGCGCTGTGCTGGCGCATCCTCGAGACTTCATTCGGCCGGGGGATGGCATGACGCGCGCCGGCGCCATCCGGCTGAGCGGCTGGCTGCTGGCGCTGGCGGTGCTGGCCGTGCCGGTGGTCGCGGTGCTGCGCGGCTGGCTGGCGGCGGGGCAGTGGCCGGTGAAATACCTCACCATCGATGCGCCGTATACGCACGTCGGCGCCGCCGAGGTCGCCGTCGCGGTGCAGCCGCTGCTGCAAAAAGGCTTTTTCGCGGTCGATCTGCAGCGCGTGCGCGCGGCGGTTGCGGCGCTGCCCTGGGTGGCCGCGGTCGAGGTGCGCAAGCGCTGGCCGAACACCCTGGTGATCAGCTTGCGCGAACACCTGCCGTGGGCGCGCTGGACCGCAGACCGACTGGTCGGCGCCGATGGCAGCGTGTTCAGCGTGCCCGCCGCGCAGATGCCGGCCGCGCTGCCGCAACTCAGCGGACCGCCCGGCACCTTGCCCGAGGTAATCGCGTTTTATCGCAACGCCGCCGTGGCCTGCACGCCGCGCGGCCTGCATGTCGCCGGGGTGCAGTTGACCGCGCGCGGCAGCTACACGCTGGACCTGACGGGCGGCGCGCACATCGTGATCGGTCGCGACCAATCGCAACAGCGCCTCGGCCGGTTTCTGGCGGTATGGCCGCAGTTGGCGGCGCGCCACAGCCAGATGTTCGTCTACGCCGACCTGCGCTACGCCAACGGTTTCGCCGTGCGCTGGCCGGATGCGCCGGCGTCTGGCGCAACGCCAACGTCCCCTTCCACGCCCAGTGCAGGAAATACCTGAGCCATGAACCGACGCAGCGACAAGCAACTGGTGGTGGGGCTGGATATCGGCACCTCGAAGGTGATGGCCGTGGTCGGCGAATATTCACGCGGCGAACCGGTCGAGGTGATCGGCATCGGCTCACACGTGGTGCGCGGCATGAAGCGCGGCGCGGTGGTGGATATCGAATCGACCATGCACGCCATCCGCGGCGCGGTCGAGGAGGCCGAGCTGATGGCCGGCTGCGAGATCCGCTCGGTGCATGCCTCGGTCTCGGGCAGCCACCTGGAGACGCTGAACTCGCACGGCACCGCGGCGATCCGCGAGCGCGAGGTCAGCGCCGCCGACATCGAGGCGGTGCTGGCGGCGGCCAGCGCCGTGGCCATCCCGGCCGATCGCAAGGTGCTCTACAAGGAGCCGCAGGAGTTCCGCATCGATGGCCAGGACGGCATCCGCCATCCGGTCGGCATGAGCGGCGTGCGTCTGGAGGCCAACGTGCACCTGGTCACCGGCGCGGCCAGCCCGGTGCAGAACCTGGTCAAGTGCATCGAGCGCTGCGGCATCACCGTGGACGCGCTGATTCCGGCCGCTACCGCCAGTGCACGCGCCGTGCTCACCGACGACGAGCGCGAACTCGGCGTGTGTCTGATCGACATCGGTGCCGGCACCACGGATATTGCCATCTACGCGCAGGGCGCGGTGCGCTACACGCGCGCGCTGCCGGTGGGCGGCGATCAGGTGACCAGCGACATCGCCTTCGGCATCCATACGCCCACAGCCAACGCCGAGGAAATCAAGATCAAGTACGCCTGCGCCTTGCCGCAGCTGGCGCACAGCGACGAAACCGTGCAGGTGCCCAGCGTCGGCGATCGTCCGCCGCGGCGCCTCGCGCGCCAGGCGCTGGCGCAGTGCGTGCACGACCGTTACGAGGAAATCTTCGAGATGGTGCAGGACGAGCTGCGCCGTTCAGGTCTGGACAACCTGCTCAGCGCGGGCGTGGTGCTGACCGGTGGCGCCGCGCCGATGGAGGGCGCGCTGGAGCTGGCCGAGGAGGTGTTCCACAAGATGGTGCGCGTCGGCGCGCCACAGCTGGTCGGCGGCAAGGCCGAGGCGGTCGCCAATCCGGTACACGCCACTGCCGTGGGCTTGCTGCTGCACGCGGCGCGCGGCGATGTGGCCATGCCCGCGGGCAATCTGGATCGCATGATCGGCCGGCTCAAGGGTTGGCTGGGGAAGAACTTTTGAACGCGCGCTACCGCCAGACAGGCCAAGCCCTTGCGTGCAAGGCCGGCATGCGCGGCAGGTGTCGGCGATCGACACCTGCACACCAGGCAATGCGATGGCACTGGAATGCCATCGGCGGCGGCAACGCCGCATCCCCGGGCAACGCCGGATGCGTGCGTTCGGGATTACCGCAAGCAGACGTTAATTCACTGGAGGACGGGACATGTTTGAAATGATCGAAAGAGCAATACCCAATGCAATCATCAAGGTGATCGGCGTGGGCGGCGGCGGTGGCAACGCCGTGGCGCACATGCTCGGTTGCGACATCGAGGGCGTGGAGTTCATCTGCGCCAACACCGATGCGCAGGCGCTGAAAAACTCGGGTGCGCGCCAGGTGCTGCAACTCGGCGCCAACGTCACCAAGGGTCTGGGTGCCGGCGCCAATCCGGAGGTCGGCCGCCAGGCCGCGCTGGAGGATCGCGAGCGCATCGACGAGGCGCTGGCTGGCGCCGACATGGTGTTCATCACCGCCGGCATGGGGGGTGGCACCGGAACCGGCGCGGCACCGGTGCTGGCGCAGCTGGCCAAGGAGCGCGGCATCCTGACCGTGGCCATCGTCACCAAGCCGTTCCCGTTCGAGGGTCGGCGGCGCATGCAGGTGGCGCTGAAGGGCATCGAGGATCTGGCCCAGCACGTCGATTCGCTGATCACCGTGCCCAACGAGAAGCTGCTCAGCGTGCTCGGCCGCGAGGCCACCATGATCAGCGCATTCAAGGCCGCCAACGAGGTGCTGGTCGGCGCGGTACGCGGCATCGCCGATCTGATCACCCGCCCCGGCTTGATCAATGTCGACTTTGCCGATGTGCGCACGGTGATGAGCGAGATGGGCATGGCGATGATGGGCAGCGGCACCGCGCGTGGCGATGACCGTGCCCAGGCCGCGGCCGAGGCGGCGATCAGCAACCCGCTGCTGGACGACGTGAACCTGAATGGCGCCAGCGGCATCCTGGTCAACATCACCGCCGGCCCGAACATGACCATGCGCGAATTCGACGAGATCGGTCGCGTGGTGCACGACTTCGCCGCCGAAGACGCCACCGTGGTGATCGGTACCACGCTGGACGCCGAGATGCAGGACGATGTGCGCGTCACCGTGGTCGCCACCGGACTCAACCGCAACGTGGCGCGCAGCACGCGCCCCGCGCCGCGCGAGGAGATGGTGACGCCGCAGCCGCGTCCGCGCCCGGTGATGTTGCGCACCGGCACCGGGCCGGCCGTGGCCGCCGCCGTGCCTGCGCGCGTCAGCGTCAGCGTGCCGCGCGTACGCGCCGACGAGCAGGCCGATGCCGCGCAGCAACCGGCCACGCCGCCGCCAGCGGGTTTCGACTACATCGACATTCCGGCCTTCTTGCGCAAACAGGCCGATTGACCCGGTATCCGCTCGCAGGATTGCGACCGGTACCCGTCGCCGCCGCCGCTCCCGTCCGCGGGGGTGGCGACGGGTCGTTGTCGCTGCCGGGACGCGGCCGGTATTTACTGTACTAAAAGGTTTACTTTATCCTCCGTAAACCCTGTGTTACATTTCGGCCCACTTTGGCAGCTGCCCCGCCAGGTTTAACAACAATGATCAAGCAGCGCACTTTGAAAAATGCCATCCGCGCCACCGGCGTCGGTCTGCATACCGGGGACAAGGTTTACATGGCGCTGCGCCCGGCCGCGCCCGATACCGGCATCGTGTTCCGTCGCACGGACCTGCCGACGCCGATCGACATTCCGTCGCGTTGCGAGTTTGTCGGTGACACGCGGCTGTCGAGCACACTGGTGCGTGACGGTGCGCGTGTGGGTACCGTCGAGCATCTGCTCTCGGCCATGGCCGGTCTGGGCATCGACAACGCCTACGTCGATCTGTCCGCGCCGGAGGTGCCGATCATGGATGGCAGCGCCGGTCCTTTCGTGTTCCTGCTGCAATCGGCCGGGATCGAGGAGCAGGCTATCGCCAAGCGCTTCATTCGCATCAAGAAGCCGATCAAGGTCGAGGATGGCGACAAGTGGGCGCGCTTCGAGCCGTTCAACGGTTTCAAGGTGGGTTTTTCGATCGAGTTCAAGCATCCGCTGTTCAGTTCGCGCACTTCGCGCGCGGAGATCGACTTTTCCACCACATCCTTCGTCAAGGAAGTCAGCCGCGCGCGTACCTTCGGTTTCATGCGCGATATCGAGATGCTGCGCGAGCGCAATCTCGCCATGGGCGGCTCGATGGACAATGCCATCGTGCTGGACGACTACCGCGTGCTCAACGAGGACGGCTTGCGTTACGAGGACGAATTCGTCAAGCACAAGATTCTCGACGCGATCGGCGATTTGTACCTGCTCGGCCACAGCCTGATCGGTGCGTTCTACGGGCACAAATCCGGGCATGAGCTGAACAACCGCTTGTTGCGCACACTGATGGCGGATGCCACGGCGTGGGAAGAAGTCAGTTTCGACGATGCCGAGCTGGCGCCGATTTCCTACGCGCATCCGGCGCAGGCGATCTGAACCGGGCACCAGACGTTGTGCCGGATTTGTGACGAAGGCGCCGGTTTTCGCCCATGCCTGCGATCAGGATCCAGCGAGCGCGGCCAGAGCGATGAGGCGGGCCCGCAGTTCCGGGTCCGGAATGGAAGCAGCGGCAGCGCGCAGATGGCGCGCGGCCGTGGCGGAAAGTGTCGGCCGTTGCGCTGGTTCCACCGGGGGGGCGGGCAGGGGAGCAACTTTCACGATCAGTATGCGTGCACCCACCCCGAGGGTACGCGCCAGGCGCAGGATCGCGGTCTGCTCCATGCGCAGACGTGACGCCCATGTCGCACTGCTGGCGACGAACACGATGCGCTCGCCGTGGATGCCGCCGAGCCTGACGTGTTCGGCCAGGGTGGGCAGCAAGTGTTGGCGCAGTTGCTGATCCAGTTTCCCCAGGGCCGCGGCCTTGGTGAACAAGCCGCCGAGGCTGCTGCAGTCCGCGACACTCTGCGGGCCGCGCACGCGGCGTGACTGCTGCGGGGGCGATTGCATCTACCGGGAACTCGAACTGTCGATGATGAACATCATACTGGTCTCCGACGCGCGCAAGGCGCCGCGCAGCATCGATCTGCGCAATCCGCGCCAGCGCATGCTGGCACTGGGTGCGCTGCTGGGCGCGGTACTGGCCTTGGTCGGGCTGGGCGTGGCATTGAGCTGGCTGGTGTACAGCCCGCGCGATCACGCGCTGGCTGAAATACGCGCGCTGCGCATGCAGTTGAGCGCGCAGCAGGCCGAGCTCGGCAGCATGCGGCGCAGTTCGCAGCGGGATCTCAATGCCATGGCGGTAAAGCTGGGCCAGCTCGAGGCGCAGTCCTTGCGTCTGGGTGCGTTGGGCGAACGTCTGGCGCGGGCCGGAAAACTCGAGGACGGCGAGTTCAATTTCGACACCGATCCCGCGATCGGCGGACCGGAAGTCCCCCTGCAACAGGCCAGCGTGCTGCCGCAGGACATGGATCGCGGCCTCACCGCCTTGCGCCGGCGTTTCGATGCGCAGCAAAGCCAGCTCGACTTGCTGCAGCGCCTGCTGCTGGATCGCAAAGTCGATGCCGCGGCGCAGCCCAGCGGCATGCCGGTGGCCAACGGCTTCATCGACTCCTATTTCGGTCCGCGCAGCGACCCATTCACCGGCGGCCGCGAATTTCATACCGGGCTGGATATCGATGCGCCCGCGGGCACGCCGATCACCAGCGTGGCGCGCGGCATCGTCAGTTTCGCCGGGGTGCGCAATGGCTACGGCAATGTGGTCGAGGTGGACCATGGCAACGGCTATCTGACCCGTTACGCGCACGCGGAAAAGTTGCTGGTGCACGTCGGCGAGGCGGTGCGTGCCGGGCAGGTGCTGGCGTTGGTGGGCTCCACCGGGCGGTCTACCGGCCCGCACGTGCATTTCGAAGTCTGGCATCACGGCAAGGTCATCAATCCGCTGGCCTTCGTGCAGGCGCGGAGGCTGCGCTGAGAGGCTGTGAATTTTTCAGCTTCTCAGCCCGGCCATGGATGGCCGGACGCGCCGATGAAAATTCCTCATGGCGCGGAATTTTCACAGGCTCTGAGCCCTGCGTCTGGATGCGTCGTGCCCGGGCCTTGAATTCGAGGTTTCGCGCCGCCATCCGATGGCGGGTACCGGCGTAGTATCCTTCGCCATTTGCGCGGCCTGGTCGCGCCACCGCCGCGAGCGAATTCCAGATGTTGAATCGAGTCCTGACAGGCGTTTTTGGTAGTCGCAACGAGCGCGTGGTGCGACAGCTGCGGCGCAAGGTTGCCCGCATCAATGCGCTCGAGGCCGCCTGGAAGAAGCTCAGCGATGACGAGCTCAAGGCCAAGACGGTCGAGTTTCGCGCGCGTCTGGCCAAGGGAGAGACGCTCGATGATCTGCTGCCCGAAGCCTTTGCCACGGTGCGTGAGGCCGCGCAGCGCGTGATCGGCATGCGTCATTACGACGTGCAGATGATCGGCGGCATGATCCTGCACATGGGCAAGATCGCGGAAATGCGCACGGGCGAAGGCAAGACCCTGGTCGGCACGCTGCCGGTGTATTTGAATGCGCTCGAAGGCAAGGGCGTGCATGTGGTCACCGTCAACGACTATCTGGCCAAGCGCGACTCGGCGTGGATGGGCAAGATCTACGCATTTCTCGGCATGAGCGTGGGCGTGGTGTTTCCGGGCATGGACAACGCCGACAAGTCCGGCGCCTACGCCGCCGACATCACCTACGGCACCAACAACGAGTTCGGCTTCGACTACCTGCGCGACAACATGGCATTGAGCAAGGACCAGCGCTTCCAGCGCGGTTTGCACTACGCCATCGTCGACGAGGTGGACTCGATTTTGATCGACGAGGCGCGCACGCCGCTGATCATCTCGGGCCCGGCCGAAGACTCTCCCGAGCTGTACATCAAGGTCAATCGCGTCGTGCCCGGCCTGATCCGCCAGGAAGCCGAAGACGCCGCGGGCGACTACTGGGTGGATGAGAAGCAGAAACAGGTCTATCTATCGGAAGAAGGCATGGAGCATGCCGAGCAACTGTTGCGGCAAGCCGGCGTGATCGAGGCAGACACCAGCCTGTACGACACGCGCAACCTGGGCGCGGTGCACCACCTCAACGCCGGCATGCGCGCGCATGCCCTGTACCACCGCGATGTCGATTACATCGTGCGCGACGGCGAAGTGATCATCGTCGATGAGTTCACCGGGCGCACATTGCCCGGGCGACGCTGGTCGGAGGGCCTGCACCAGGCGGTCGAGGCCAAGGAGTCCGTGCCCATCCAGCGCGAGAATCAGACCCTCGCCACGATCACGTTCCAGAACCTGTTTCGCATGTACAAGAAACTCGCCGGCATGACCGGCACGGCGGATACCGAGGCCTATGAGTTCCAGTCGATCTACGGGCTGGAGGTGGTGGTCATTCCCACGCACCGGCCGATGGTGCGCGATGACCGCCACGACCTAGTGTTCCTCAACCGCGATGCCAAGTACAACGCGGTCATCGCCGACATCAAGGATTGCTACGAGCGCGGCCAGCCGGTGCTGGTGGGTACCACTTCGATCGAGGTCTCCGAGCTGCTCTCGCAGAAGTTGCGCGCGGAAAAGATTCCGCACGAAGTGCTCAACGCCAAGCAGCACGAGCGCGAGGCGCAGATCGTCGCGCAGGCCGGTCGACCCAAGGCCGTGACCATCGCCACCAACATGGCCGGCCGCGGCACCGACATCGTGCTGGGCGGTTCGCTGGATGCCGAGCTGGCCGCGTTGCCGGCCGATGCCGGCGAAGCCGAACGCAAGCGCGTGCGTGAAGAATGGCAAAAACGTCACGACGAGGCACTGGCAAACGGCGGATTGCACATCATCGGCACCGAGCGCCACGAATCGCGGCGCATCGACAACCAGTTGCGCGGCCGTTCCGGGCGCCAGGGCGATCCGGGTTCCTCGCGTTTCTACATCGCGCTCGAGGACAACCTCATGCGCATCTTCGGTGGCGAGGCGGTGGCGCGCTGGATGCGCGCCTTCGGCATGAAGGAGGACGACGCCATCGAGGAGCGCATGGTTTCGCGCCAGATCGAGAAAGCGCAGCGCAAGGTCGAGCAGCACAACTTCGACATTCGCAAGAACCTGCTCGAGTTCGACGACACCGCCAACGACCAGCGCAAGGTGATCTACGAGCAGCGCAACGAGTTGCTGGATGCCAGCGAGGTTGCCGAGTCGATCCACGACATTCGCGCCGACGTGTTCGCCGAGCTGGTCAATCGCCATGTGCCGCCGGAGAGCGTCGACGAGCAGTGGGACATCGCCGGGCTCGATCGCGTGCTGGCCGCGGACTACGGCATCGAGCTGGATCTGCCCGTCTGGATCGAGACGCAGAAAGACGTCGACCACGAACGCATCCTGCGTCACGTGCTCGAGATCGCCGAGCGCCAGTTCGCCGAGAAGGAAGCCGCACTCGGCGCCGATAACATGCGCCAGCTGGAAAAGCAGGTGATGCTCACCGTGCTCGACAATGCCTGGAAGGAGCACCTGTCGAGCATGGATTACCTGCGTCAGGGCATTTACCTGCGCGGCTATGCGCAAAAGCAGCCCAAGCAGGAATTCAAGCGCGAATCACTGCTGCTGTTCTCCGGCATGCTCGATGACGTCAAGGCCGAGGTCACGCAGATTCTCGCGCGCATCCGCCTGCAAAGCGAAGCCGAGATCGCGGCCATGGAAGCCGAGCGCCAGGAGCAGTCGCGGCGTGCCGCGCTGGAATTCCAGCACGCCGAGGTCAGCGGTTATGCCGCACCGCCGGTTGCCGGCGACGGTGCCGAAGCGCGTTTCGGCGAGCAGGCCGCGGCGGTGGCGTTGGCCGCGCCAACCACCGTGGTGCGCGACGGACCCAAGGTCGGGCGCAATGATCCATGCCCGTGCGGTTCCGGCAAGAAGTACAAGCACTGTCACGGCCGTCTGGGCTGAGAGGCTGGGAAATATCGTCCACCTCTGCGACCGCCAGACGCCCGTGCCGGCGGCGCGCTGTGGGTAAATCGGGGTTATTTGGCTCACCCGACTCCCCAAATGTGCCCACAACGCACCGGGTCGCGAACGCCCGGCGACGTTCTCG
>DZBX01000006.1:34480-37370 GCA_022730075.1 Rhodanobacter sp.
ACTCCCCAAATGTGCCCACAACGCACCGGGTCGCGAACGCCCGGCGACGTTCTCGCTGCGGCGCTCGAAGTTTTCCCAATCCTCTGCGCCGGACCGGTTACGCGACCAGTACTTGATGCCGGGGAAAAGCCGGGTTCATTCCTCGCCGCGCGGGTCGCGCTTGCGCGTGGGTTCGGCGGCTACGCTGACAAATTCGGGTTCGCTGCTGTCCAGGCGCATCGCGGTCAGGCGTCCGCCCCATACGCAGCCAGTGTCCAGTCCGTATACGCCGAGCCCGGCGAAACACCCTAGCGCCGACCAGTGTCCGAATACGATGCGCGTTTCTCGGCGCAGCATGCCGGGCACCTCGAACCAGGGATACAGCCCGGTCGGTTGCGAGCCGGGGCTACCCTTGGCGTCGAAGTCCAGCCGCCCGCGTGCATCGCAATAGCGCATGCGCGTGAGCACGTTGATGCCGGCGCGCAGGCGCTCGGTGCCTTTCAGGCCCGGGTGCCACAATGCGGGACGATTGCCGAACAGGTGCTGCAGCAAGCGTGCGTGCCGCGGACCACGCAGTTCGCGTTCGATTTCACTGGCCACGCGCTGTGCTTGCTTCAGATTCCAGCGTTGCGCGAATCCGGCGTGCACCATCGTGTAGTTGAGCACGGCGTCGTGATGCAGCAGGCGGCGCGTGCGCAGCCAGTCCAGCAGCGCGTCGCGGTCGGGTGCGAACAACACGCTGCGCAGATCCGGGTTGACGCGCGCCTGTGCGGCCTCATCGCGCTGCGCCACCGCCAGCAGGCTCAGATCGTGGTTGCCGAGCGTGACCACGGCGCGGTCGCCGAAGTCGCGCAGCAGGCGCAGCACTTCCAGTGATTGTCCGCCGCGATTGACCAGATCGCCGCAAAACCATAAGCGGTCGCGCGCCGGATCGAAGCGCAAGCGCTCGATCAGGCGTCGCAGTTCCGGATAACAGCCTTGCAGGTCGCCAACGGCCCAGGTCGCCATCAGCGCAGGCTCCCGGGCAAGTCTGGCAAATGGCAGCGCGCTGCCGGTCGTGGCGTGGCGCGAAGCACGTTCAATGCAGGATACGCGGCGTGCTGAGCACGAACGCGGGGATGTCAGCGGCGAAGCGCGTGCCATCCACGGCCTGCATCAGGTAACTGCCCTGCATGGTGCCCAGGCTGGTTTTGAGTACCGCGCCCGAGGTGTATTCGTACTGCTCGCCGGGTTGCAGAAGTGGTTGCACACCAACCACGCCGTCGCCGCGCACTTCCTCGATACGGCCCTCGGCATCGGTGATCAGCCAGTGTCGGCTGAGCAGGCGCGCGGCCACGCCGCCGGCATTGTGCAGGCGCACGGTGTAGGCGAAGGCGTAGCGCTGTGCCTCGGGTTCGGATTGCTCGGGCAGATAGCGGCTTTGCACCTGCACGGCAACACGGTAAGCGGTTCGATCGGACATGCGTGGATTGTGGGCCAGCGGCGCGGGCAGCGGCAAGCCTGGCGCGCTCAAGGCGCCGGGGTGGCGCGGGTGGCGGAAAACCGCTGTGCGAGGCGCACGAAATCAGCCGGTGCCAGGCGTTCGGCACGCTGTTGCGGATCGATACCGCAGGCGCGGATGTCATCCGCGTTCAGCACATCGCGCAGCGCGTTGCCCAGGGTCTTGCGGCGCTGACCGAAAGCCATGCGCACGACCTGTTGCAGTGCCTCGGGCGCGACTTGTGGCAACACCGCACGTGGCAGCGGGGTCAGGCGTACCACCGCGGACTCGACCTTGGGTGGCGGCCGGAATGCGCGCGCCGGCACGTGCAGCAGCGGCTCCACCGTGCACGCCAGCTGCAGCATCACGCTCAGGCGCCCGTAATCCTTGCCGCCCGGCGCCGCGGCCATGCGTTCGACCACTTCCTGCTGCAGCATGAAGTGCATGTCGCGGATATGCGCGGCGTACTCGAGGCAATGAAACAGGATCGGACTGGAGATGTAATAAGGCAGATTGCCGACGATGCGCAGCGGCTGCCGCGTCGCCAGTTCGCCCAGGTCCACCTTGAGCACGTCGGCGTTCACCAGATGCAGCGATCCGGCTGTGGCTGCGCGTGCACGCAGCGGTTCGAGCAGGTCACGATCCAGCTCGATCGCGGTCAGTGCGCCGGCGGCGCGCAGCAGGGGCAGGGTCAGCACACCCTCGCCGGGGCCGATCTCGACCAGCGTGTCACCGGGTTGCGCCGCCACCGCAGCGACGATGCGCTGGATGATGTCGGCATCGTGCAGAAAGTGCTGGCCGAAGTGTTTCTTCGGCCGCGCCGCGCGATTCATGTGGCCTGCGCGCGCCGCGCGGACAACTGCAGCGCCATGCGCGCGGCGCTGAGCAGGCTGCCGAGTTCGGCGCGATTGTGCCCGGCGATGTCCAGCGCGGTGCCGTGGTCGACCGAGGTGCGCACGTAGGGCAGGCCGAGGGTGATATTGACGCCGCTGTCGAAAGCCTCGGTCTTGAGTACCGGCAGCGCCTGGTCGTGGTACATGGCCAGCACCGCGTCGTAATTCGCGCGCAGCGCCGGCACGAAGGCGCTATCGGCCGGCAGCGGACCCAGCAGGTGCATGCCGTCGCCGCGCAGTGCATCGAGGGTGGGGATGATGATGTCCAGTTCCTCGCGGCCCAGGTGTCCATCCTCGCCGGCGTGCGGGTTCAGCCCCAGCACGGCGATGCGCGGCGCGGACAAGCCGAAGTCGCTGCGCAAGCCGCGCCACAAAACGCCAAGTGCGCGTCGCAGGCGCTCCGGCGTGATCGCGGCCGGCACCGCGGCCAGCGGCAGGTGCGTGGTCGCCAGCGCCACGCGCAGGCGCGGCCCGGCCAGCAGCATCAGCACGTCCGCGGCGGCGCGCGCGGCAAGCAGCTCGGTGTGCCCGGTGAACG
>DZBX01000006.1:37470-49489 GCA_022730075.1 Rhodanobacter sp.
TCGGCACAGGCGACCAGATCGGCCGCCATGTCGGTGTGTGCGAGACGCACGACCAGTTCCGGACCGATGCCGGCCGGTTCGCCAGGCGTCAGCAGCAGACGCGGCAATGCCGCGTGCATGATTCAGCCCTGCGCGGCGGCAGCGACCGCCGCCTCGGGCAGCATGATGCGCACATAAGCGCTGGAGCGCAGATCGCGCAGGAAGTTGTTGTAGGCTTCCTCGGCCTTGCGGTTGCCGATCGCCATGCGCGCCTGCTCACGCTCCACTTGCACGGTGCGATCGGCTTGGCGCACGCCGAGGCGTTGCACCAGCAGCCAGCCCTCGGGCACCTGCAGCGGCTGGCTGACCTCGCCATCCTTCAGCGCGGGCAGTGTCTTGCCGACCACCGTCCCCCAGTGATCGGCGGTGAACCAGCCCATGTCGCCGCCGTCGTTGGCGGTGGTGTCGTCCTGCGAATCCTTGCGTGCCAGCGCGGCGAAGTCCGCCTTGTGCTCGAGGATCTCCTTGCGCAGGGCGAGGATTTTCTGTTCGGCCTGGGCGCTGCTGAGCAGGTCGGACGTGCGGATCAGCAGGTCGCGCGCGTGGTACTCGGTGACGATCACTGGCGGCGCGGCACGCTTGCCTTCCAGCTTGAGGATGTAAAAGCCCTCGGGTGCGCGCAGCGGTGGGGTGACCTGGCCGGGCTGCATCTTGATCGCCAGGTCGGCCAGCGCGGGCGCCAGTTCATCGACGCGGCGCCAGCCGACCACGCCGCCATCCAGCGCGTTGGGTGCCTGCGAGTAGCGGATCGCGGCTGCCTTGAAATCCACGCCTCCGGCGATCTGCTTTTCGACTTCATCCGCCTTGGCCTTGGCGGCGTTGACCTCATCCGGCGAGGCGCCCTCGGGCACCGCGATCAGGATCTGCGCGATGTCGACTTCGCCGGCCTTGAACAGCGGGCTGTTGATCAGGTTGTCGACTTCGGAGTCGCTGACCTGCACGGCACCGCGGATCACGCTGTCACGCAGTTTCTGCACCATGATCTGTTCGGCGATCTGCTTGCGAAACGCTGCATAGTCGACGCCCTGCTGCGCCAGCGACTCGCGCAATTGCGTCAGATCCAGATGATTTTGCTGGGCGATATTCTGCACCGCGGCGTCGACTTCCTGATCCGTGGCGCGCACGCCGTTTTCCTCGGCGCGCTGCACCTGCAGCTTCATTAGGATCAGGCGCTCCAGCACCTGACGCTCCAGCACCGGCTTGGGCGGCAACGCTTGCGGATTCTGCGCGAACTGCCGCTGTACCTGGGTCAGCGCGGCATCGAGTTCGCTTTGCAGTACCACGCCGTCATTGACTACGGCGACGATGCGGTCGAGCGGCTGCACGGGTTGCAGCAATTGCGCCTGGGCGATCAGCGGCACGATCAGCGCCAGCGCCAGCACGAGGAGGGCGGAAATTCGCTTCATGGAATACGGGCTCGCAGCCGCGGCGCGGCGGAATTATTGATAGCCAAGAATAGCATGCGACAGGAAGTTGCCCGTGCGTGAACCCAGTCCGCCGATGCCCTTGAATACAACCTCGACCATGACCGCGTTGGTCGAGTTGCCTTGCGAGTCGGTCACATAACGGCGCAGCACGCCGCGCACGGCCACGCAGCAGCTGTCCCACTCGACGCCGCCGAAGGCTTCCAGCGTCTTGTGATCGGCGACCGAGTAGTTCCAGCGTCCGACCAGACTCCAACTGGGGCTGACTGGCCAGAGCGCGGAGAGGTCGTATTGGTCGAGCAGGCCGCGCTGGTAGCGGTAGGACAGGTTGAGCACGCCATCGCCATTCAGTCGGTGTTGGATTTGCAAGCTCGACACCGTGGTGCGGTGCAGGTTGGGATCGTATTGCTGGGTCAGATCCAGCTTCCAGTCACGCGTAAGCCCCAGACTTAGCATGCCCACATAAGCCGAGCCCGCCTGGTAGAGCGTTGCATAACCGGGTAGTTGCACGCGCTGCGGGGTGAAGTAGCGGATCTGGCCGATGCCCGCGGCAAAACGCTCGATGCCCGAGCTGTCGATCAGGCGCGTGCTCAGCGCCAGGGTCAGATTGTTCGCGTTCACCTGGCGATCGGCGCCGGTGTACTGGTTGCTGCTGAACAGGCTCCACCAGTCGAAAGTCAGCGGTGCCGTGTCGAAGATTGGCAGATTGTCCTGATTGCGATACGGCACATACAGGTAATACGCGCGCGGCTCCAGCGTTTGCGTGTAGCTGTTGCCGAACAGGCTGACCTGACGATCGAAGATCAGGCCGCTGTCGATCTGCGCGATGGGCAGTGCGCGCGAGGGGTCGCCGTGGTTGCCCTGCAGCCAGTATTGCGTGTAACGAAAACCCAGTCGCGGGCGCAGGAACCAGGCCGCGCCCTGCAGCGGTGCTTCGAGGTACGGGTACAGATCGAGGCGGTCGCCTTCCAGTGCATCGTGCTTGCGGAAGGCCACGGCCTCGCTGCGCAGACCGAAGATGAAGGGTCCGCTCAGTGGAATATCCAGATCCAGCACGCCACGCGGCAAACGGCTGTAGGGCTGCACGCCCTGCGGCAGGGTCGGGTCGGTGAGCTGATAGGTATCCACGCCGAATGCCGCGTTCCACCACTGGCCCCCGCCGTTGATGTAGGCGCTGGAGCCGAGCAGGCTGGTCGCGGCCATGGTCAGGCTGTTGCCGAAATCCTCGAAGTAGGTGTTGTCGCTGACGCGGTTGATGTTGGCGTTGAAGCTCCAGCCCGGCACCAGTGGCGTGCTGTCCTGATATTGCAACATCCAGCGTTTGCCGCCATAGATCTTGTCGTGCGGCATGTAGTTGAAGTTCAACGCGCCCTTGCCGATGTCGAACAGATAGCGGAACTGGCCGCCCAGCATCGGCCCGCGCAAGCTGTAGAACGCCGGCTCCAGGGTGGCGTCGTAATTCGGCGCCAGATTCATGTAATACGGCAGACGCAGGTAGCTGCCGCTGTTGCCCGAGCCGCCGAAGCTGGGCGCCAGAAAGCCGCTCATGCGCTGGCCGTTGACCGGAAAGCGCAGCCAGGGCAGCCACAGGAACGGCACGCCCATGAAGCGCATGGTCACGTCGTGCGCGGTGCCGATGCCGGTGGCGCGATTGATGTCGAAGCGGTTGCCGGCGAAGTACCACAGGCGGCTTTGCGGGTCGCAGGTGCTGTAGGTGGCGTCCTGATAGCGGCTGCGGTCGCCGTCCAGAATCCGCGCGCTGCGTGCGCGACCGTTGCCGCGCGCCTGCAGCAACTGGTAGCGCACCTGCTGGGCGTCGGCGCGTTCAGGCGTGGTGGTGCCGCTGATGCTCTGCGCCGAGAGCAGCAGCGCCTGATCCTGGTAGGTGACGCCACCGTCGGCGTGATAAGCCGTGGTGCCGCGCGTGTAATCGACATTTGGTGCCTGCAGTAGTTGATCGCCGCGCGCCAGGCGCACGTGGCCGCTGAGCCGGTAATGCTCGCCGTCATTGCTGCTGGCGTTGGCGGCGTGGATTTGCACCGGCAGCTGCGCGCGCTCGGCGCGATCGTCCGCGGGCAGGCCGGGGACGTAGAAATCCAGCAGATCGTTCCGGCGGCACTGGCTGTAGTCGTAGCGTGGCCGTGCGCAATCGCTCGCGCCGAGCGGGCACAGCGCATTGCCGCCTTGCGCCAGGGCCGCGGCGCTGGCGTCGAGCAGGGCAAGCGAGAGGGCAAGAACCAGCAATCGCGGATGCGGCAACGAACGCAAGCAGGGCACGCGCAGCTTTCCCGGAAAGTCGCGGGTAAACTAACAGAAGCCCCAGGCAATCGGGAACGCATTCGCGCATGAACGACACCACCCAGCACGACTTGGCCGACGCGCACTGGCGCGCGCAGCTCAGCCCGGAGCAGTACGCCGTATGCCGTTGCTCCGCCACCGAGGCGCCGTTCAGCGGTCGCTGGTATCGACATCACGCCGATGGCACCTACGTCTGCGCCGCATGCACGGCGCCGCTGTTCGATTCCGCGGCCAAGTACGACTCGGGTTCGGGCTGGCCCAGTTTCTGGCAGCCTGGCCAACCGACCGCGCTCAGCGAGCACGTGGATGCCAGTCATGGCATGAGTCGCGTCGAGGTGCGTTGCGCGGCTTGCGGCTCGCATCTCGGTCACGTGTTTGCGGATGGCCCGCCGCCCACCGGCCTGCGCTATTGCATCAATTCACTGGCGCTGGATTTCATCGCGCGTGGCGCGACGGACTCCCCGCAGCCTCCCGCTCATGGGAGTCGCTGAGGTTCGTTCTCGACCACCACGAACTCACCCTCGATCACCGCGCCACCGCTCTGCGCCGGTTCGTGACGCGGGACCTCCGGGCGCGGATGGATCACGCGCCGCACCAGCCACGCCAGGCCGAACAACATCACCGCGGCGACCACGATCACGGCGCCGAACAGCAGCGCGATGACCGCCAGTACGGCCAGTGCCAGCAGCCACAGAATGCGCGCCAATGCACTGCGCGGCGGATTGACGATGAAAACGCGCGAACGCATGGTGAAAGCTCCGTGCAAAAATAGCCGTTTGGTGAATGGCGAGGCATGCATGGTGCACCAAAACGATGAACGGCGCCTGTGTCTCTGGCACGAGATTCCCGATGGCGGTGCGCTGGCGTTGGATGGCCTCGCCGCACTGGATGGTGCAGATATCCTGCTGACCCGCGCGGGCGAGCGGGTTGCGGCGTTTTTCAACGTGTGCCCGCACGCGGGACGGCGCCTGGACTGGGCGCCTGGCGAATTCCTGTTGCAAAACGGCGTGTTGACCTGTGCCGCGCACGGCGCCAGTTTCACGGCACTGACCGGCGCGTGCCGCGGTGGCCCGTGCCGGGGCGAGGCGTTGAAACCGGTAGCGATCGAGCGCCGCGGCGGCGAGTTGTGGCTGGCTAGCGACGACGCAATTTAGCTAAAACGCCTTGTACAGCAAATCCACGCCGACGATGGTGGTGAGCAGATAGGCCAGCGTCAGCGGCAAGCCCACGCGCAAGTAATCCTTGCCGCGATAGCCGCCGGGCCCGGCCACCATGGTCAGGGCCGGATGCGCGGAGCTGATCAGGAACGTATTCGACACCGACATCGCGGTGATCAGGATGTAGGCCGTTGGATTGCCACCCGTGGCCAGCGCGATATTGATCGCGATCGGCACCATCACCACGGTTGCCCCGACGTTCTGCATCACCTGCGACAGCGCCAGCGCCAGCACCGCCACGCTGGCCTGAATGCCCCATTGGGGAAGGTGGCCGATGTGCACCATCAATTCCTGGCCCAGCCAGGAGCCGGCGCCCGTCTGATCCATGGCCCAGCCCAGCGGCATCAGGCTGGCGGTGATGAAGATGGTTTTCCAGTTGACCGAGCGGTATGCATCGTTCGGGGTGATCACGCCGGTGGCGAGCATGCCCGCGGCGCCAACCCAGAACGCCACTTGCAGAGGCAGCAACTCGGTCAGTGCCAAAAACTTGGCGAGAAGGAAAAAGAACAATGCCTCGCGGATCTTCCCGGGCCGCGCCTCTTCCTGCGGCACGTCGGTCACCACGACGATGTCGTGTTCCTCGCGCGGCGTCGTCAAGTCGGTCCACGCACTGTGCAGCACCAGCGTGTCACCGCCGCGCAGGCTGACAGTGCGCACGTCATCGCGAAACACCTTGTCGCCGCGATTCACCGCCAGCACCGAGATTCCGTAGCGCTGGCGCAAGTGCAGATCGTTCACGGTCTGCTTGATGTAGCGCGAGCTGGGCGGCACCACGGCTTCGGAGATGCCTGCGCGCGCGGCATTGAACATCTCCGACAACTGGCGCAGTCGGGGCGACACGCGACACTGATGCGCGTTGGCGAAGTGGCCGATGGACTCGCGCGGGCCCATCACGCCGAGCACGGTGCCCACCCAGATCATGCTGTCGGCGGGTGGCGAGAGGCGCGATTCGTTGCCGGTTTTCGTGGCCAGGATCAGCGGCGCCCCGGGCAATGCCTCGGCCTCGACCACGCTCATGCCCACCAGGGGGCTATCGGCGGTGACGGTCAGTTCCAGCACATCGCCGTCGATGCCATAGGTTTCGGAAAAATAGCTTTCGGTGCGCGTGGGCGTGGTGGTGGTGTCCTCGGGTGCATGCTTGAAAAGTTTGTCGGTGAACAGCCAGAAAAATCCCACACCCATCACCGCCAGCACCACGCCGATCGGGGTGACGGTGAACATGCCGAACAACGGAATGGTGTTGGCGCCGGGGGGCAGATTGCGGTTGGTGCTCTCGATCAGGCCGTTGAGGATGATCAGCGGCGTATTGGCGATCAGGGTGGTGTTGGTGCCGGTCAGGATCACGCAGGCCATCGGCAACAACAGCTTGGACAGCGGCACCTTGCTGCGCGTGGATACGCGCGAGGCCACCGGGATCATCAGTGCGGCCAGCGCCTGGCTGGGGATGATCGAGCTCAGCACCGTCGTGACGCTGTTGATGACGACCAGCAGTCGCCATTGCGCGCCTTGCGCGGCCTTGAGGATCACCGTGGCCACGGCGTTGAGCGCGCCGGTGCGATCCAGGCCGACGCCCATGATCATCACCGCCAGGATTGCCTGCACGCCGGAGTTGGCGAAGCCCTCGAATACCTGCTGCGTGGGGATGAGTCCGGTAACACCAATGACCACCAGCACCAGAATCGCGGTGACGTCCGAGCGCACCCATTCCAGTGCCAGCATCAGCACGGTGAACACAACCAGGCCGAGGACCAGAATCATTTCCGGCGTGAGCTGCATGACCCCTTGCACGTCGATCGCTTCCTTCAGTCAGTCGGCTTGATGGCGGAACAGCAAGTCCCACACGTCGTGACCCAGACGCAGGCCGCGCTGCTCGAAGCGCGTGGCGGTGCGCCAGGCTGGCCGCGCCATGGCCTTGCCGGCGCCCGCGCAGTTGCTCCAGCCCGGTGCGGTTTCCAGTACCGCGAGCATGTGCGCCGCATAGTCGGCCCAGTCGGTGGCCAGGTGCAACAGCCCGCCTGGCGCCATGCGACTGGCCAGCAGCGCGATGAACTCGGCCTGGATCAGGCGGCGCTTGTGGTGACGCTTCTTGTGCCATGGATCGGGAAACCAGATGCGCACCTCATCCACACTGGCTGGCGCCAGCTCGTCGCGCAGCACCTCGACGGCATCGTGTGCGTAGAGACGCGTGTTGCCCGAGTTGGCGGCGGCCAGCGCGTTCAGCAGGCGCCCCACGCCGGGACGATGCACCTCGATGCCCAGATAATCACGCGCGGCATCGGCTGCGGCACTCGCGGCCATGGCTTCGCCGTTGCCGAAGCCGATCTCCAGCACGCGCGGCGCGTGGCGCCCGAATGTCCGATCGAGATCCCGGCGCTGGCCGGTGTAGTCGAGCCCGTAGCGTGGCCAGTGTTGCGCGAAAGCGCGTTGTTGCGCAGGAGTGATGCGGCCCTCGCGACGCACGAAACTGCGGATCGGCCGCGCCTGCGCGCCCGAAGTGCCGGCGGCTTGCATGCTCAGCCGACCATGCCGTCGATCGGGCTCGACGCGCTGGCGTAGCGCTTGCGCGGAATGCGCCCGGCGCGGAACGCATCGCGTCCGGCCTGCACCGCGGCGCGCATCGCGCGCGCCATCAGCAGAGGATCGCGCGCGCCGGCAATCGCCGTATTCATCAGCACCCCGGCGCAGCCCAGCTCCATGGCGATGGCGGCATCCGATGCCGTGCCGACGCCGGCATCGACGATCACCGGCACCTTGGCGTTTTCGATGATTTCCAGCAACGTGTAGCGATTCTGGATGCCGAGTCCAGAGCCGATCGGCGCCGCCAGCGGCATGATCGCCACGCAGCCGATGTCTTCCAGGCGCCGCGCCAGGATCGGATCGTCGCTGGTGTACACCATCACCTCGAAGCCTTCGGCCACCAGTTGCTCGGCGGCGACGAGCGTTTCGATCACGTTGGGGAACAGCGTGCGCGCGTCACCCAGCACCTCGAGCTTGACCAGGGTGTGGCCGTCGAGCAATTCACGCGCGAGGCGGCAGGTGCGTATCGCTTCGGCTGCGTCGAAGCAGCCGGCGGTATTGGGCAGCAAGGTGTAGCGCGTCGGCGGCAGTGCATCGAGCAGATTGGGCTGCGCCGCGTCCTGCCCCAGATTCATGCGCCGCACGGCGAAGGTGACGATCTCGGCGCCAGCCGCCTCGGTGGCCAGACGGGTCTCGCGCAGATCCTTGAACTTGCCGGTGCCGGTCAGCAGGCGGGAGTTGAACTGACGCACGCCGATCTGCAGCGGGTCGTCACAGGCATGGGCGGGCATCGGCGCGGACTCGGGTGACGCGAAGGTCGCTCATTGTCGCGCAGCCGCGTGCAGCACGGAACAGGCTTTGGCTACACGAAGTCATGTGCTCAGCCGGGAGCCAGCCAGCGCAGCACGCCGGCATGGACCAGGCGCTCGATATCGGTGGCCGGCGCGGTCAGCAGCATCGGCGTGGCCTGCGCGCCAGGCACCAGCGCCGCGGTGGCATCGCGGCCCTGGCTCTTGACCCGGTACATGGCAAAATCGGCCAATTCGATGCTGCCGCCGAGATCGCGCTCGCGCAGCGTGGGCAGCAGAGGCCAGTGCGAGATGCCCAGCGAGCAGGTCACCTGCACATCGTTGAGTGACGGGTCACTGAACCGGTGCGCGCGTACCGCGAGGCGTATGCGCTCGCCCAGCATCAATGCACGCTGCGCATCGAACCCCGGCAACAACAGCAGGAATTCCTCGCCGCCCCAGCGCAGCGCCATATCCTGCGGTTCCTTGAGGCGCTGGATCAGCATCGCCACTTCGCGCAGCACGACATCGCCCACAGCGTGTCCGTAACGGTCGTTGATGCGCTTGAAATGGTCCAGATCGATCAGGATCACCGCCAGACGCGGCTGGCGCCGCAGTTCGTGCCAGCTTTGTGCCAGCAGGCGCCGGTTGCCGAGGCCAGTGAGTGGATCGCTCAGGCTTTCCGCGGTCAGCGCGTCGTTGGCCTGACGCAGGCGTTGATTGGCGCGACGCAGTTCCTCGGTGCGCTGCGCGACCAGCGCTTCCAACTGTTGCTGTTGCTGCATCTGGCGCTGCCAACGCCAACGCGCGGCCAGCAGCAGCAGCGCCACCAGCAGCAGTCCTGCCAGGACTTGCAGCCAGCGCCATTCGTACCAGTACGCGGGAATCGCGATCTCGAGGGTCGCTGGCGCCGACCATGCGCCGTGGTCGACGCGCGCCTGCACGGCGAAGCGGTAGCGCCCGGGAGGCAGGTGGGTGTACCAAGCCACGCGGCGTGCGCCGGCCGCGATCCAGGCGTTGTCATAACCGGTCAGGCGATAACGAAAATTCAGTGCCGCGGCGTTGTTCAGATATGGCGCGGTGTATTCGATCTCGACGTTGCGTGCGCCCAGCGGCATGCGCGTTGTCGCACCCGTTGCATACCAGGCTTGTACGTGATGCAGGCGCTCGATGCGTGGCGCGCCTGGTGCCGGTGGCGCCCGCACGGCAGCCATATCCAGCGCCAGCGCGCCGTTGATCGAAGGCAGCCACAAGGTGTCGCCGACGCGCAGCATGCGTCCGCCGCCGCCGCCATTGCAGCAGCGCGTGCGCTCTTCGCTGCCGATGCGGTTGTTGCCAGTCAGCACCCGCTGCGCGCGGATGCCTGCAGCCGCGGCCGGCGGCTGCAGCAGCATGCGCAGCGGCACACGCCACACCCCCTTGATGCTGGAGAAGTAAACCTCGCTGCCGTGTGACGCGAAGGCCCAGGCATTGTTCGTGGGCAGGCCGTCCTGTTGCGTGAGCAGCCGCAGATGGCCGTTGCGCAACAGGCCAAGCCCGGCATCAAGCGTGGTCAACAGCAGCGTGTCGTGATCGAGCCAGCCCAGCGAAGTCACGAAATGCCCGCGCAGCGGCATTGCCCATGCGGGCGCCGAGATGTGCCCGGCACGCAGCTCGCGCACGCCATCCTCGGTGCCCAGCAGCAATGCCCCATTGGCCAGCGGCAGCAACGCGCGGATACGCGCCGCCGCGCTGCCGGGACTGGCGCCATAGCGTGTCAGCGCGCCGGCCTGCAGCCGGTACAGGCCACCCTGGGTACCGAACCAGTACGTTCCGCGCGGGTATTCGTCGATCAGGTTGATTTGCCAGGCACGCAGCGGTGCCAGCACCGGTGGCAGGCTCAGCCTGCCCTGACGCCACAGCGCCACGCCACCGCGCGTGCCGATCCACAACGCGCCCTGCGCGTCACGATACAGCGCATAGACGCCGGGATTGGGCAAGGCGCCGGCGGGCACCAGCGTGGTCACCTTGCCATCGACCAGCTTGCTCAGACCGCCATTGGTGCCGATATCGATGCCGCCGTCTGCGCCGGCAGCCAGTGTCCACACGAAGGGATCATCGAGGCCGGCATCCTGTCCATAGCGCGCGGTCCAACTGTCGGCCACTCGGTACAGCGACTGCGTGTGGCTGCCCAGCCACAGATTGCCGTCGCGATCCTCGAAGATCGCATCGATCCAGGGATTCGGCGGAAAGGTCCCCTTGGCGATTTGTTCCACGCGGCCATCGGGATAGCGCCGGTACAGTGCGGCGATGCTGCCGATCCACAGGTTGCCGGCGCGATCACACAGCAGGCTCTGGATGTCGATGCCGGCCAGCTTCGGCCACGGCACCGCACTGAAATGCTGGCCATCGAACTGCAGCAGGCCGGCGCTGGTACCCACCCAGAGGCGTCCGGCGTCCCAGGCCAGTGCGGTCACGCGGCGGCTGGTGCCGACCGGCAGCGCGAAACACCGCGTTTGGCCGGCTGCATTGCGACACAGGCGATTCAGGCCGCCAGCCCACAGCGCATCGCCCTGGCGCAGCAGCGCGAAAAACGGCCCTTTGAGGCCCGCTATCGGTTGCAGGCGGCCGTTGCGCCATACGCCTACGCCGGCGGCCGTGGCCAGCAGCGGCTGCCCCTGCGCGTCACCGCGGATGGCGTAGATCGCCGCGCTGGGCCAATGTTCGAAGCCGCCGCGATATTCGCGCACCAGATTCTGGCCGGTGCCAAACCAGACCGCGCCCGCGGCATCGGCCCATGCGGCATCGACCATGCTCAGGTCGACGCCGGTGTTGCCGCGCTCATAACTCTGAAAGCGCTGGCCATCGAAGCGTGCGACGCCGTTCTGCGTGCCCAGCCAGAGGAATCCGTCGCGATCCTGGGTGATGCTCAGCACGCTGATCTGCGGCAAGCCGTGCGCGCTGCTCCAGTTGTTGAGCACGTAATCGCGGAAGCGCGTGTTGGCGTCCAGCGCGTGGCTGGCCGGCGCCGACACCAGCAGCACCAGCAGCAGCGCGATCCACGCCATGCCGCGCCGGCCGACGATGGCGCGGACGGGGTGAGGCAAGCGTTCCTGTCTGGCGGCACCGGGCATCGTCACGAATCGTTTGCGGCTGGGGGCATAATAGCCATGCCTGAATTCATGCAAAGCCCATGCCGTGAGCGGATACAGTCCCAGCAGCGAACCTTTCACCCTGCAGCGCGATTGCGCGGCGGTGCATGTGCCGCACGGCGCCGCGGTGACGCTGCCAGCCGGTCAAACGGGCTACATCACCCAGGCGCTGGGCGCCAGCTTCACCGTGGTGGTCGATTACAACCTGTTCCGCATCGCCGGCAAGGATGCGGACGCGCTGGGCAAGACGCCGCCGCCGCCGATCGAGGTGCCCGCTGGCGCGGGTGATGCCGACATCGAACGCCTGGTCTGGGACCAGTTGCGCACCTGCTTCGATCCGGAGATCCCGGTCAACGTGGTCGATCTGGGCCTCGTTTACGAGGTGACACTGACGCCGCTGCCCGAGGATGCCGGACGCAAGGTCGCCGTGCGCATGACCCTCACCGCGCCTGGTTGCGGCATGGGCGACATCCTCGTCGATGACGTGCGCAGCAAGCTGGAGCTGATTCCCACGGTGGCCGAAACCGATGTCGAACTGGTGTTCGACCCGCCCTGGAACCACGCCATGATGTCCGACGCCGCGCGTCTGGAAACCGGCATGATGT
>DZBX01000177.1 GCA_022730075.1 Rhodanobacter sp.
AGCGCGCGGCGCACGCCGATCTCGCCGCTGCGGCGCAGGAACTTGGCCAGCAGCAGGCCGACGGTGTTGACCACGCACACCAGCAGGAAACCCAGCGCCAGCCAGGCCTGCATGCGCACGTCCTCGGGCACCACGTGGTTGGTGGCCAGCCACTGCATCAGATCATCCAGGCGCACGTTGGGCGGGCGCTGGAAGCGGCCGGCGGCGTGCTGCTGCGCGGAGTAGTCGACCAGGAAGCGCTTGTATGCGGCGGCGGCATGCGCGCTGTCGAGCTGCACCCACATCTGGATGTAGCCGCATGGCGAGGTATCCAGATTCTTGCCGGGCTTGCCGTAGCAATTGGTGGAACCGTTGACGCCAAAATCCAGCGCGCGCGCGGTATTGAAGGGGATGAACACGTCCTCGACCTCGCCGTAGCGCGAGGAGTTGAGATCGTAGAAACGCGGCACCGGGCGCCAGTGCGCCAGTACACCGACGATGCGGAAGCTGTGGCCGCCGTAATTCAGCATGCGGCCGACGCTGTCGGCGCCGCCGAACAGCTTGCGGTCGAGCGATTGCGAGATCACCGCGACGTGCGCGGCGCCGGCGTCATCGGCGGCGGACCAGGGCGCGCCGTAGCGGAACGGCACCTCGAACATGCTGAAGAAATCCCGCCCGGTCAGGCGCGAATTGACCACGAAGGGATGCAGCACCGAGCCCGCCGGCGGCTGCACCACGTCGGCGCCCTGGTACATCACCGCCGCGCGCGCGGCCTTGCCCTGGCGCAGCAGGTTTTCGGCGTCGATGTAGGTGAGCAGGCCGGGCGGCTGCGGGTCGCCGTCGCCATTACGTGCCAGCGGGCGCGGATCGACCTGCGGGTAGTACAGGTGCGCGCTGCGCCCCGGCAGCGGATCGCCGGAGAGCACGTGCAGCACGGTGAGCATGGTCATGCTGGCGCCGATGCCCACGGCCAGCGCCAGCACCATCAACGCGGTCAGCACCGGGCTGTTGCGCAGCGCACGCAGGGCCAGACGCAGGTAGTAGGCGGCCATGGCTCAACCTCGCGGCAGCGCGAGATCGCCCGCGGTGCGCTCGCGCAGGCCGGGATGGAAACGCGGCTCCTCGCTGACCCCGGTGGCCATGCCGTCGACGATGTGCACGTTGCGCTGCGCGCGCGCGGCCAGTTCGGGATCGTGGGTGACCATGATGATGGTGGCGCCCTCGCGGTGGATTTCCTCGATCAGCTCCATCACCCCGCGCGCCATCGCGGTATCGAGGTTGCCGGTGGGCTCGTCGGCGAGCAGCAGGCGCGGGCTGCCGGCCAGCGCACGCGCGATGGCCACGCGCTGCTGCTGGCCGCCGGAGAGTTCGGCCGGGTAGTGCTTGAGGCGCGCCGACAGACCCACGCGCTCCAGCGCCGCCAGCGCGCGCTTGCGGCGCTCGCCGCCGGACATGTGGCGGTAGTGCAGCGGCACCTCGACGTTGTCCAGCACGTTGAGGTCGGGGATCAGGTTGAAGGCCTGGAACACGAAACCGATCTTCTCGTTGCGCAGGCGCGAGCGCTGGTTGTCGTTCATGCCGTGCACGTTGACGCCATCGAGCAGGTATTCGCCGCGGGTGAAATCCTCCAGCAGCCCGGCGATGGTCAGGAACGTGGTCTTGCCCGAGCCCGACGGCCCGGTGACGGCGACGAACTCGCCCTCGTCGACCTTGAGCGAGAAGCCGCGCAAGGCGTGGGTCTCGACGGTTTCGGTGCGGTACACCTTGGAAACTTCGCGCATCTCGAGCATCACGTTCTCCGGATG
This sequence comes from Rhodanobacter sp., assembly GCA_022730075.1. Taxonomy (GTDB): domain Bacteria; phylum Pseudomonadota; class Gammaproteobacteria; order Xanthomonadales; family Rhodanobacteraceae; genus Metallibacterium. Next base: position 1,785 of record DZBX01000177.1, read on the forward strand.
GGTAAAGCCCCTCGCCCACCGGGAGAGGGGTTGGGGTGAGGGTTCAAGCCTTGCTTAGCGTTGCGCACGGTCGAACCCTCATCCGGCCTGCGGCCACCTTCTCCCGGCGGGAGAAGGAAATTCTCAATGACTGATGACCACGCGCGGCGCGTCGTGGAAGCTTTCGGCGCCGGCGACGATGACGCGCTGGCCCGGCCTGAGCCCGGCCAGCACCTGCACGCGGTCGATGCTGCTGGGGCCGAGGCGCACCGGCGTGCGCACGGCCAGGTCGCCATGCAGCACGTAGACGGCGGTGCCGCCGTCGCTGTCCAGCGAGGGGCCGCGCGCCACGGTGATGGCGTCGGCCACGCGCTGCAGCACCACGCGCACGCTGAGGCGCTGGTTCTGCCGCAACCCGGCCGGGCGCGCGCTGGCGAAGCGCACGCGCGCGGCCACTTCGCCGGCCACGACCTCGGGCGAAATCGCGCCGACGATGCCCGGCCAGCGCTGGCCATCGCCGCTGATATCGGCGTGCATGCCCGGCGCCAGATCGCGCGCGAAGCTTTCCGGCACCTTGATCTCGACTTCCAGCGCCGACAGATCCACCACGCTCAGCAGCGCCGCGTCCTTGGCCACCTTGGTGCGATCGGCCACCGCCAGTTGCCCGACCTGGCCGGTGACCGGCGCGCGCAGGGTCAGCGCATCGACCTGGCGCTGCAGGTCGGCGACGATCAGTTGCTGGCGCTCGGCGGTGAGGCGCTTGCTGCGGATATCGAACGCCACCATGCGATCGTCGAGCCCCTGATCCTGCTCGGCGTGACGCAGGGTGATCCGCGCCTTGTCCAGCGCGTTCTGCGCGCGCAGCACGTTGATCTGCGGCACCGCGCCCAGCTGGAACGCGCGCGTGTTGCGATCCAGATCGGTCTGCGCGGCTTTCAGGTCGATGCGCGCGTCCTCCAGTTTCTGGCGCGCGGCCAGGCGCTTTTTCTGCGCGTCGAGATGGGCGTTCTCGTAGGCGAGCTGCAGGCTTTGCAGTTGCGCCTGCTCCTGCGCCAGGCGGTTGGTCAGCTCGGGGCTGTCGACGATGCCCAGCACGGCGCCCTTGTGCACCGCGTCGCCGGCCTGCACCCGATAGCGCACCGTGCCCGCCGCCGCCGCGTACAGCGTGGGGCTGACCGCCGCGACCACGCGCCCGTCGGCGGCGATGTCGCGCACGAACGGACCCTGCTGCACCGTGGCCACTTCCAGGCGGCTCAGACTGACGCTGCCGGATGCGGCGAGGTAGCGCGTGAGCAGCACGCCCAGCAGCAGCACCACCAGCACCGCGATGCCGGCATACAGCAGCCGCCGTTTGTGCCGGCGCCAGCCTTGCGCGGTCTCCAGCACGAGATCCTGCCCCTGTGTGTCGCGAAAATTCATGCCCGCCCCGTCGATTGCACTCCCCGATACAAGGCAAGGCGCGTGCCAGCGCCGCGCGTGGCGCGCACGGCTGCGCGTTCAAGCACTTGCGCGCGCGGCGCATGGCCAGACCGTGTCCGCGGACAGCTCGCGGACACTCGCGCGGCGGGCATTCGCGGGTGCGCCCGGCGCTGGTCAGCGGCCGGCTTGGCGGCACGCCCGAGCCTGCGCGTCCGCATGCAGCGCGGGCGATGACCTTGCTCCCGTTTGGCGGACACCCGCCTAAGCGACATGGGATAGCTCGAACTGCTCCGGGCTGAGATGGCCCAGGGCCGAGACGGTCGCGCCCTCTGCTAAGCCGCCGCCAGTTCGACCTTGACTC
>DZBX01000050.1:0-3731 GCA_022730075.1 Rhodanobacter sp.
CAGGGCCGAGACGGTCGCGCCCTCTGCTAAGCCGCCGCCAGTTCGACCTTGACTCGGTAACCCAGTGCTTGAGCCGCCCGGCTCAAGGTCTCGATGGTCAGGCCGGTATCCGTTTCGTCGAGCAGCCGATCAAGCACCGAACGGCTGGTGCGCATCCGCTTGGCCAGCGCAGTCTTGGTCACTCCCTGGGTTTTCATCGCTTCGGCCAGTTGCCAGGCGATGACGCGCTTGATCGCGCGCGCCGATACTTCTTCAAGCACCCCATCCTGGGACAGGAACTCGTCCAAGGTGCTTCCGATGTGCGAAACATTGCGCTTAGCCATGGCGTACCTCCTTCATGCGACGCAGAGCCAGCTTCAGGTCGCCCATCGGGGTCTTGCCGGTCTTCTTGACGAAGCCATGCAAGAGCACCATGACCGGCCCGACCGTAGTGAACAGGACGCGGGCAATACCTGCGTCGATCGTGCTGCGCGTCTCCCAAAGTCCCGGTTCCATTTTCCGCACCAGCGGCATACCCAGCGGCCAGCCAAACTGAACGGTTTTCAGATCTTCGCCTATCGCTTTGCGCGCACCAGGCGGCAGCGATTTCAGCCAGTCCCGGACAGGCTCGCGGCCTTGATCTGTGGCATGGAAGCGGACTTCCAGAACCGGATGGAGTGGCAGCACGACGGCAGCGTATCTATTTAGGTACGCCCACGCAAGGTGCCGGATCTCGACAGCCGGCTTGGCGGCACGACCGAGCCTGCGCGTCCGCCTGCGCATGCAGCGCGGGCGATGTCGCCGGCGTCGATTCCACGGCTACGATGCGCGCACCGCACGCCCCTCCACGCCGATCCCGCGAGACCCGCCCGCCATGCCCACGCCGACTTCGTCGACCGCATCCGCCACGCCGCCCGCCGCGCGCGCGGATTTCCCCGCGCTACCGCGCTTGCTGGGCGCCTGCGCGCTGGCGGTACTGGCGGTGCTGCTGTGCTATTTCCTGCTCGACCGGCCGCTCGCCTGGTTCGTCCATGACCATGACCTGCGCCGCTACGTGTGGCTGGAATGGCTCACCCATATTCCCGATTTCATCGTCGATGCCAGCGCCCTGGTGCTGCTGCTGACGCCATTCCGCCTGGCCTGGCGCAAGCCGCCCGCGCGCGGCGAGCGCCTGCTGCTGACGATGAGCCTCAGCGTGGCCACCGCGGTGTTCCTGAAGAACGTGCTCAAGTACGTGTTCGGCCGCGCCTGGCCGGAAACCTGGATCGATCACAACCCGTCGCTGATCCAGGATCATGTCTACGGATTCTTCTGGCTGCAGAGCGGTCAGGGCTTCCACTCGTTTCCTTCCGGCCATACCACCGTCATCTTCGCGGCGATGTCGGTGCTGTGGCTGGCCGCACCGCGGCTGCGCTGGCTGGCGGTGCTGCTGTGCGCGGCGGTGATCGTCGGCCTGCTGGGCATGGACTACCACTTTCTCGGTGACATCGTCGCCGGTGCGTTCCTCGCCAGCGTGTGCGGGCTGTACCTGCAGCGCGCGCTGCTGGCCCAGCGCACGTGAGCATGCAGTTCAGCCTGCTGGCGACCGACGGCGCGGCGCGGCGCGGGCGCGTGCAGTTCGCGCGCGGCGCGGTGGAAACACCTGGGTTCATGCCGGTCGGCACCTACGGCACGGTCAAGGCGATGACGCCCGCCGACCTGCGCGAAACGGGCGCGCAGATGGTCCTGGGCAACACGTTCCATCTGTGGCTGCGCCCGGGGCTGGAGGTGATCGAGCGCTGCGGCGGCCTGCACGGCTTCATGCGCTGGGACGGGCCGATCCTCACCGACTCCGGCGGCTTTCAGGTGTTCTCGCTGGCGCACCGGCGCAAGATCAGCGAGGACGGCGTGCGCTTCGCCTCGCCGGTGGACGGGCGCGCGGTGTTCCTGTCGCCCGAGGAATCGATGCGCATCCAGCGCGTGCTCGATTCCGACGTGGCGATGATCTTCGACGAGTGCACGCCGTATCCGGCCAGCGCGCGCGCGGCGCAGGACTCGATGGAACTGTCCTTGCGCTGGGCCGCGCGCTCGCGCCGCGCGTTCGATGAGCTGCGCAACCCCAACGCGCTGTTCGGCATCGTGCAGGGCGGCGTGTATCCCGAGCTGCGCCAGCGCTCGGCCGCGGGCCTGCGCGAGATCGGCTTCGACGGCTACGCCGTGGGCGGCCTTGCCGTGGGCGAGCCCGAGGCCGAGCGCGAACGCACGCTGGATGAAACCCTGCCGCTGCTGCCGGCCGATCGCCCGCGTTATCTGATGGGCGTGGGCCGCCCCGAGGACATCGTCGCGGCGGTGCGCCGCGGCGTGGACCTGTTCGACTGCGTGATGCCCACGCGCAACGCGCGCAACGGGTTTCTGTTCACCGCGCAGGGCACGCTGCGCATCCGCAACGCGCGCTACGCCACCGACACGCGCCCGATCGAGGAGGGCTGCGACTGCGCCGCCTGCGCCGGCGGATTCAGCCGCGCCTACCTGCGCCATCTGGATCGCTGCAACGAGATCCTCGGCAGCATCCTGGCCACGCAGCACAACCTGCGCTACTACCAGCGCCTGATGGCCGGCCTGCGCGATGCCATCGCCGCCACGCGACTCGATGATTTCTGCGCCGCGTTTGCCGCCGCACGCCAGGTGGCGACGGCGTAGCGCGCCGGGCCTGCCCGCGCGCAGCTGAAAAAACAGCCGCTCAGCCGCGCGGCGCGTCGGGTTGCACGTCGGGCGCGGCGCGGCGGAATGCCTCCAGCGCCATGCAGGCGGCGTGGATGCGACGCACGGTGGGAAACGGCGCCAGATCCACGCCCCAGCGTTGCGCGCTGAACACCTGCGGCACCAGACAGCAATCGGCCAGCGTGGGCCGGTCGGCCTCGCAGAAGCTGCCGGTGGAGGGATGCTCGGCCAGGGTTTCCTCGAGCGCCGCGAAGCCGCTGCCGATCCAGTGCCGCATCCAGCGCTGGCGCTCGACCTCGGGCACGGTGAACTCGCGCTCGAGATACTTCAGCACGCGCTGATTGCCCAGCGGGTGCATGTCGCAGGCGATGTGCAGCGCGATGGCGCGCACGCGCGCACGGTCGCGTGCCACCGGCGGCAACAGCTTGGTCTCGCCGTCGTAGGCTTCGTCCAGATACTCGATGATCGCCAGCGACTGGCGGAACACGCGCTCGCCGTCGAGCAGGGTCGGCACCAGACCCTGCGGGTTCAGGCGCAAATACTCGGCGCGGTGCTGCTCGCCCTCGCCGGCCACCAGATTGACCGTGCGCAACTCGTAGGCCAGGCCCTTGAGGTTGAGCGCGATGCGCACGCGGAACGCGGCGCTGGAACGCCAGTAGCTGTACAGGACCAGCGGACTGCTCATGGATCACCTCGGGTGCCACGGCGCCGATGCCGCTGCTCGCGCATTGAATCACGCGGACAGCGCCGATGGCAGCCGGATTTGCAGTTGCACCGCAGCAATTGCGAGACTGCGCGCCCTGTGTCCGCTACGCCGGGGTGAACACCGCGCCACGGCACGGGGCTGTCCATGATCGATGCGCGGCGGCCGATGCTGGATCTCCATCCCCGACACAAGCACTCGGGGATGACGTTCCTGCGCGGAGATGACGAAGCCTTGCGGAGATGACCAACCCTTGCTGCCGCGCAACGCCCGAACCGGAGTCCACCCATGAACTTCCTCCGCATGACCGACCTCGACCTGCGCGGCCAGCGCGTGCTGATCCGCGAAG
>DZBX01000050.1:3831-16315 GCA_022730075.1 Rhodanobacter sp.
TTCCTCCGCATGACCGACCTCGACCTGCGCGGCCAGCGCGTGCTGATCCGCGAAGGCGAGCCGGCGGCTGTGCGCGCGCTGCCTTGAATGGCAGCGCGCCGCCGGCGAGCGCGCGGCCAGGACGGCCGCGCCGAGCGCCGCACCAGGGATGGTTGCTTGCGCAAACCCACGCGCTGACCCTGCCCCGATCCACCCCACCCGGAAACCGCCCATGAACTTCCTCCGCATGACCGACCTCGACCTGCGCGGCCAGCGCGTGCTGATCCGCGAAGACCTCAACGTGCCGCTCAAGGACGGTCGCATCACTTCCGCGCAGCGCCTCGATGCGGCCCTGCCCACGCTGCGCGCGGCGCGCGATGCCGGCGCGGGCGTGCTGGTGCTCTCGCATCTGGGCCGTCCCAAAGAAGGCGTGTTCGCGGCCGGCGAATCGCTGGCGCCGGTGGCCGCCTGGCTGGGCGCCGCGCTGGGCCAGCCGGTGCGCCTGCAAGGCGATTATCTGGACGGCGTCGCGGTCGCGCCCGGTGAGGTGGTGTTGCTGGAAAACTGCCGCATGAACATCGGTGAGGCCAAGGACGACCCGGCGCTGGCGGCGCGCTACGCCGCGCTGTGCGACATCTTCGTGATGGACGCCTTCGGCACCGCGCACCGCGCGCAGGCCTCGACGCACGGCGTGATTCTGGCGGCGAAGACCGCCTGCGCCGGACCCTTGCTGGCAGCCGAACTCGACGCCCTCGGCCGCGCGCTGCTCAATCCGGCCAAGCCACTGCTGGCCATCGTCGCCGGCAGCAAGGTGTCGACCAAGCTGACCCTGCTGGAAAACCTCATCGGCAAGGTCGATCAGCTCATCGTCGGCGGCGGCATCGCCAATACCTTTCTCGCCGCGCAGGGTCTGCCGGTGGGCCAGTCGCTGTGCGAGCCGGACCTGCTCGCGGCCGCGCGCCGCGTGCTGGCCAGCGCGCAGGCGCGCGGCGCGGATGTGCCGCTGCCGGTCGATGTCGTGGTGGCGCCGCGCTTCGCCGCCGACGCGCCGGCCACGGTCAAGCCGGTGGCCGCGGTGGGCGCGGATGACATGATCCTCGACATCGGCCCGCAGACCGCGGCGCACTATGCGGCGCTGATCGCGCGCGCCGGCACGGTGGTATGGAACGGCCCGGTCGGCGTGTTCGAGTTCGATGCCTTCGCGCACGGCACCGAGGCCCTGGCGCGCGCCATCGCCACCAGCCCCGCGTTTTCCATCGCCGGCGGCGGCGACACCCTGGCCGCGGTGGACAAGTACGCCATCGCCGATCGCGTCGGCTACATCTCCACCGGCGGCGGCGCGTTTCTGGAGTTCCTCGAAGGCAAGGAACTGCCCGCGGTGGCCGCGCTGCGCCAGCGTGCGCGGGGCTGAGCCGTGCCGCCCGGCCTGTGGCTGTTCGATCTGGACGGCACGCTGATCGATTCCGCGCCCGGCATCCACTCCGGCATCGATCACGCGCTGACCGCGCTGGGCCTGGCGCCGCTGCCCGCCGCGCAACTGCCGCAGTGGATCGGCCCGCCGCTGCGCGAGAGTTTCGCGCGCGTGCTGCCCGATGCCGCCGCGGTGGAGACCGCCATCACGCGCTACCGCGAGCACTACGCCGCGCAGGGCTGGGCCGCGCATCGCGTGTATCCCGGCATCCCCGAACTGCTGCGCCAGCTCGTCGACGGCGGCGCGCAATTGGCGATCGTCACCAGCAAGGTCGACAACTTCGCGCGGCAGATCGTGCAGGCGGCGCCGTGGGGGCACGCTTTCGCCGCGGTGTATGGCGTCGGCGCGGCCAGCGCGCATTCCGAGAAAGCCGCGCAGGTCGCGCAGGCACTGCGCGATTTCGCAGTGTCGGCAGCGGATGCGGCGATGCTGGGCGATCGTCATTACGACATCGCCGGCGCGCGCGCCAACGGCGTGCAGGCGCTGGGCGCGCTGTGGGGCTACGGCACGCGCACGGAACTGCTGGACGCCGGCGCCGATGCGGTGTTCGCCACGCCCGCGGCACTGGCACAATGGCACGCTACACACGCGCCGCTTGGCGTCGCACAGGAGCTTCACCCATGACGACATGGCTCGTGACCGGCGGTGCCGGCTTCATCGGCGGCAACTTCGTGCTCGAAGCGCTGCGCCAGCCGGAGCTGCGCATCGTCAATCTGGACAAACTCACCTACGCCGGCAACATGGACACGCTGGCCGCGCTGCGCGGCAACCCCGATCACGTCTTCGTGCAAGGCGACATCGGCGACGGCGCCCTGGTGGCGCAACTGCTGGCGCAGCACCGGGTCGATGCGGTGCTGAACTTCGCCGCCGAATCGCACGTCGACCGCTCCATCGACGGCCCCGCCGCCTTCGTGCACACCAATGTCGTCGGCACGCTGGCGCTGCTCGAAGCCGCGCGCGACTACTGGAAGGCGCTGCCGCTGGAACGCCAGGACAGCTTCCGCTTCCTGCACGTGTCCACCGACGAGGTGTACGGCTCGCTGGGTCCGCTGGGCGCCTTCACCGAGACCACGCCGTACGCGCCCAACTCGCCCTACTCGGCGTCCAAGGCGGCCTCGGATCATCTGGTGCGCGCCTTCCACCACACCTATGGCCTGCCGACGCTGACCACCAACTGCTCGAACAATTACGGGCCGTACCAGTTCCCCGAGAAGCTCATCCCGCTGACCATCCAGAAGGCGCTGGCGGGCGAAGCCCTGCCGGTGTACGGCGATGGCCGCAACGTGCGCGACTGGCTGTACGTGGGCGACCACTGCGCGGCCATCCAGCGCGTGCTCGAGGCCGGGCGCGTGGGCGAGACCTACAACATCGGCGGCAACAGCGAGCGCGAGAACCTGCAGGTGGTGCGCGGCATCTGCGCGCTGCTCGACGAGCGTCGTCCGCTGCCCGGGGGCAAACGCCGCGAGGCTCTGATCAGCTTCGTCAAGGACCGCCCCGGCCATGATCGCCGCTACGCCATCGACGCGGGCAAGATCCGCGCGCAGCTGGGCTGGACGCCGACGCATGATTTCGAGCACGGGCTGGCGCGCACCGTCGACTGGTACCTGGACAACCAGCCCTGGGTGCGGCGCGTGCTGGACGGCAGCTACCGCATGCAACGCCTGGGCGGAGCCGCGGCATGAACGCCAGCACGCGCAAGGGCATCATCCTGGCCGGCGGCTCCGGCACGCGCCTGTACCCGATCACCCAGGCGATCAGCAAGCAACTGCTGCCGGTGTACGACAAGCCGATGATCTACTACCCGCTGGGCACGCTGATGCTGGCGGGCATCCGCGAGGTGTTGATCATCAACACCCCGCACGAGCAGGCCATGTTCCAGCGCCTGCTCGGCGACGGCAGCCAGTGGGGCATGCGCATCGAATACGCGGCGCAGCCCTCGCCGGACGGCCTCGCGCAGGCCTACCTGATCGGGCGCGACTTCGTCGCCGGGCAGCCCTCGTGCCTGGTGCTGGGCGACAACCTGTTCTACGGCCACGGGCTCACCGAGCAATTGCAGGCAGCCGGCGCGCGCACGCTGGGCGCCACCGTGTTCGGCTACTGGGTGCGCGACCCCGAGCGCTACGGCGTGGCCGAGTTCGACGCCGCCGGGCGCGTCGTGGGGCTCGAGGAAAAACCCGCGCAGCCGCGCTCCAGCTACGCCGTCACCGGGCTGTATTTCTACGATGGCCGCGCCAGCGATTTCGCCTCCAGCCTGAAGCCCTCGCCACGTGGCGAATTGGAGATCACCGACCTCAACCGCTGCTACCTGCGCGATGGCACGCTGATGCTGGAAAAACTCGGCCGTGGCTACGCCTGGCTGGACACCGGCACGCACGAATCGCTGGTGCAGGCGTCCAACTACATCGAGGCCATCGAGAACCGCCAGGGCCTGAAGGTGTGCTGCCCCGAGGAGATCGCCTACCAGCACGGCTGGATCGACCGCGCGCAGCTCGAGCGTCTGGCCAAGCCGCTGGCCAAGACCGGCTACGGCCAATACCTGCTGGCGCTGGCCGGCGAAGGCACGCGCGCATGAAGCGCATCGACACCGAACTGCCCGGCGTGTGCATCCTCGAACCCGACGTGCACGGCGACACGCGCGGGTATTTTTTCGAAAGCTTCCACGCCGCCAAGTTCGCCGCGCTGGGACTCGATCTGCGCATCGCGCAGACCAACGTCTCGCGCTCGGCGCGCGGCGTGCTGCGCGGTCTGCATTACCAGTGGCCCGATCCGCAAGGAAAACTGGTGAGCGTGCTGGACGGCACGGTGTGGGACGTGGCCGTGGACATCCGCCGCGGCTCGCCCAGCTTCGGCCGCTGGACCGCGGTCGAGCTGAGCAGCGACAACCATCGTCTGTTCTGGATTCCGCAAGGCTACGCGCACGGCTTCTGCGTGCTCAGCGCGCACGCCACCTTCATGTACCAGTGCACCACGCTGTACGCCGCCGCGGCCGATGCCGGCGTGCGCTGGAACGACGACGATCTCGGCATCGACTGGCCGCTGCGCACGCCGATCCTCTCGGGCAAGGACAGCATCGCGCCGCGCCTGCGCGAGATCGACCCCGCGCGCCTGCCCGTCTACGTGCCATGAACATCCTGCTGCTGGGCGCCAATGGCCAGGTCGGCTTCGAGCTGATGCGCGCCCTGGGTCCGCTGGGCGCGCTGAGCGCGGCCACGCGCGAGGGCACGCTGCCCGGCGGCGCGCGCTGTCGCGTGGCCGATCTGGCTGCGGATCCGGCCGCGCTGCGCGCACTGCTGGATGATGCCGCGCCGGATCTGATCGTCAACGCCGCCGCCTATACCGCCGTCGATCGCGCCGAGGACGAAGCCGCGCTGGCACGACGCATCAACGCCGAGGCTGTGGACACGCTGGGCCGCTGGGCGGCCGCGCATGGCGCGGCGGTGCTGCACTACTCCACCGATTACGTGTTCGGCGGCGGCGGCGCGCGCGCATGGCGCGAGGACGATGCGCCCACGCCGCACGGCGCGTACGCCGCCAGCAAGCTGGCCGGCGAGCAGGCGTTGCGTGCCAGCGGCGCAGCGCACCTGATCCTGCGCACCGCCTGGGTGTACGCCGCGCGCGGGCACAATTTCCTGCGCACCATGCTGCGCCTGGCCGGTGAACGCGACACCTTGCGCGTGGTCGGCGACCAGTTCGGCACGCCCACGCCGGCGCGGCTGATTGCCAACGCCACGGCTGCGATGCTGGCGCGCATGACCCCGCGCGGCGACTTCGCCCGCGACGCACCCTGGGGCACCTACCACCTCACCGCCAGCGGCCATACCAGTTGGCACGGCTTCGCCGAGGCCCTGCTGCGGGCCGCGCAACGCGCCGGCCTGATCGTGCGCATGCCCGAGGTGCAGGCCATCGCCACGGCGGATTACCCGACCCGCGCGCAACGCCCGGCGTGGTCGGTGCTGGATTGCACGCGCGTGCAGGATGTCTTCGCCCTGCATCTGCCGACCTGGCAGACCGCGCTCGATGCGGTGATCGGCGAGCTGGCCGGCGGCGGTACGCGGGCGTAGCGATATCGCCGGGAACGGCAGACCCGCTCCCGGCCTGCCCAGCGCAACCCTTCCGTAGCCCCTGGCAAGTATGTGTCTGACCTGCGGTGATGCTGATGGAACGGCTGAGTGTGATGCAGATCGAGAGGTGTAAACAAAGTGTAATTGCAGACCCCTTGTGCGCCTACACGCAGTGCCATTAGCGTCAAAGCGCGTCGCGCGGCGGCGCTGCTTTGGCAGTGGGGCTCCAGACACCCGAGGTTTTCGCAGCATGCGCTTTCCCGCGCAGGGGTGTGGCTTGCCTGAATTTGGCTTGCCTGGATGTCGCGCCGCGACGGCAGTGGCGCAGCGACTTCGCATCCGCGGTGCCGGCATGCGCCGTCGCCACCCGACTTTTCACCTGTCAGAGGATCGCTCCATGCAGTCGTTGCTCGCGCAGTCCGATCAGGTTTCAAAATCGTCCAGGCGCGTGCCGCGCCTGCGTCTTCGCTGCGTCTGCGGCCTGGCCGCGGCGGCACTGCTGCTGTCGGCCGGCGCGTTCGCCGCCGATGCCGGCGGCGGCGTCGCGCGCGTCCAGCTGCAGGCGGTTCCGGCCGTGGTCGCACGCGCGCAGTATCTCGGGCCGCATGCGACGACCAGCCGCATGGACGTGCTGGTGAGTCTGAAGCTGCGCAATGCGCCGCAGCTGAATGCGTTCCTGCGCAACGTGCAGAACCCGGGCAGCGCGCAATACCACCATTTCCTGACGCCGCAGCAGTTCGCCGCGCAATACGGCCCGAGCCCGCAACAGGTGCAGCAGGTCGAGACCTATCTGCGCGCGCAGGGTCTGCAGGTGACCTCGGTGGCCAGCAATCGCCTGCTGATCCGCGCCACGGGCACCGGCGCGGTGTTGCAGCAGGCGTTCAACACGCATATCAACGATTACAGCCACAACGGCCGTACCTTCTACGCGCCCAGCGTTGCGCCCAGCGTGCCGGTCGCGCTGGCCAGCATGGTGCAGTCGGTGATCGGCCTGAGCACGGCCGCGCACTTCACGCCGCACCTGGTGCCGCGCTACATCGAGCGCACCGGCGCGGGACACGGCCCCCTTGCCGGGCGCAGCAGCACGCAGGCCCACGGCACGGCCGCCGCCAACAGCACGCCATCGGGCTTCTCGCCGCAGCAGATCGCCACCGCCTACAGCTGGCCGTCGATCACCAGCACGGCCACCGGCAGCGGCGTGACCATCGCCATCGTCACCGCCGAGAGCACCAACCTCGCGGCCAGCGATTACGACGGCTTCTGGAACCAGTACGGCCTGCCCACGCACACGGTCAACATGATCAACGTGGATGGCAGCGCCAGCGCCACCGGCGGCACGGACGAGACCACCATCGATGTCGAGCGCAGCGGCGCCATGGCGCCGGGCGCGACCATCGATGTCTATGACGCCAACAGCGCCTCGCTGACCGATTTCACCGATGCCTACAACCAGGTGGTCACCGCGAACACCGCGCAGGTGCTGAGCACCAGTTGGGGCACGGCCGAGTCGAACATGAGCTCGTCCACCATCCAGGCGGACGACAACATCTTCAAGCAGGCCGTGGCGCAGGGCATCTCGGTGTTCGCCGCCGCCGGCGACAACGGTTCCGCCGACAGCACCTCGAGCAGCGACGCGGCCGACTATCCCGCCTCGGATCCCTACGTGATGGCCTGCGGCGGCACCTCGCTGACGCTGAGCAGCAGCAACACCATCGCCAGCGAGACGGCCTGGAGCGACACCGGCGGCGCGCAAAGCTCGGTGTTCAGCGAGCCCAGCTGGCAGACCGGCACCGGCGTGCCGCAGAACGGCGACCGCAATACCTCCGACATGTCGATGGACGCCGACCCGAACACCGGCTATTCGGTGCTGCTGAGCGGCTCCTGGGCGGTGTATGGCGGCACCAGTTTCGTCGCGCCGCAACTGGCCGGTTTGTGGGCCGACGGTGTCGCGCAGGACGGCGGCACGCGACTCGGCCAGGCCGATTCGGCGATCTACGGCATCGCCAACACCAGCGCCTACGGCAGTGACTTCCACGACATCACCAGCGGCAGCAATGGCGCCTTCAGCGCCGGCGTGGGCTGGGACCACCCGACCGGCTGGGGTTCGCCTGATGCGACCAACCTCATCGCCTCCGTGGTCAGCGCGGCGGGCGGCGGCGGCACGCCGGCACCCACGCCGACGGCCAGCAATGGCGCGGTGAGCACCAACGAGAACACCGCGGTCTCGGGCACGCTGAGCGCCAGCGAGTCGGGCGGCGCGGCGCTGAGCTTCGCCATCGTGGCGCAGCCCGCGCATGGCTCGGTGACGATCACCAACACCGCCACCGGCGCATTCACCTACACGCCGACCACGGGCTATTCGGGCAGCGACAGTTTCACCTTCAACGCCACCGATGCGTCCGGCAACGTCTCCAACACGGCGACCGAGTCGGTCACCATCAAGGCGACCAGCACGGCCTTCGCCTGCCCCAGCGGCTATGCCACCTACACCGGCAGCCTCAGTGGCACCGGCAACGACGAGACCCAGCCCAACGGCAACTACTACCATGCCGGCAAGGGCGTCGAATCGGGCAAGTTGAACGTGCCCAGCACGGCGGCCGACTTCGAGCTGGATCTGTACAAGTGGAGCAACTGGAATGGCTGGGTCGAGGTCGCGGCATCCAGCGGCGGCGCAGTCAACCAGTCGGTGAGCTACAACGGTGGCACCGGCTACTACATCTGGGACGTGTATTCGGACGCGGGCAGCGGCAGCTACACCTTCTGCCTGCAGCATCCCTGAGTCGGGCACACACGACGCACTTGCGGGCCCCGCGAAGCGATTCGCGGGGCTTTTTCATGGGCATCGATGCATCGCAAGCAGCCGCATGGCCATGTCGCGACCCATGCGCCGCCGCCAACTGGCAGAATGCGCGGGTCACGCACCGAGCGCACGGATGGAACGCATCACCGCCCGCCAGTTGTTCGAGAAGGTCAACGAGCGCCTCGCGCTGCGCTGGATCGCCGGCGTGCGCGGCGAGGGCCGCATGCTCGAGCCCAGCGCCGGACGCGAACGGCGGCCTTCGCTGGTCGGATATCTGAACCTGATCTATCCCAACCGCGTGCAGGTGGTGGGCAGCGAGGAGCTGGCCTACCTGGATGGCCTGGAAGCGCGCCAGCGCTGGGAAACGCTGCAGCGCATCGTCGCGCAGCGCCCGGTGGCGGTGATCGTGACCAAGGATCAGGCCGTGCCGGCGGACCTGCGCGAGGCCGCCGAGGACAGCGGCACGCCGCTGTGGATCAGCGCGCAGCGCGGGCACGAGATCTACACCTGGCTGCAGTACCACCTGACGCGCGTGCTGGCGCGCTCGCAAACCCTGCATGGCGTGCTGATGGAGATCTACTCGATCGGCGTGCTGGTGACCGGCGAACCCGGCACCGGCAAGAGCGAGCTGGCGCTGGACCTGATCACGCGCGGGCATCGCCTGGTGGCCGACGATGCACCCGAGTTCAGCCTGATCGCACCGGACGTGATCGACGGCGCCTGCCCGGAACTGCTGCGCGATCTGCTGGAAGTGCGCGGCCTCGGCGTGCTCAACGTGCGCGAGATGTACGGCCACACCGCGGTGAAGGATTCCAAATACCTGCGCCTGGTGCTGCACCTGCTGCCCTCGGGCGAACACAGCGGCGACCGCGACGGCATGCAGCGCCTCACCGGCGTGCTGGGCCAGTGCGAGATCCTCGGCGTCAAGATGCCGCAGATCACCATCCCGGTGGCGCCGGGCCGCAACCTCGCGGTGCTGGCCGAAGCCGCGGTGCGCAATCACATGCTGAAGAGCAAGGGCATCGACCCCGCGCAGACGTTCATCGACCGTCAGGCGCACCAGCTGCAGAAGCTGCCACCATGGTGAGCGTGATCGCCGCCGACGCCCCGCGCCTGATCGTGCTCAGCGGCCTGTCCGGTGGCGGCAAGACCGTGGCCTTGCGCACGCTGGAGGATCTCGGCTTTTACTGCGTGGACAACCTGCCCGCGGCGCTGATCCCGGCGCTGGCCGATGCGCTGACCGCCGGCAACGGTGGCCCGCAGCGCATCGCGGTGGGCATCGACGTGCGCGCGCAGGGCGACGACCTCACGCGCATGCCGGGCGTGCTGGCGCAACTGGCGGCGGCGGGCACGCCGGCCGAACTGGTGTTCCTGCACGCGCGCGACGAGGTGCTGATCAAGCGTTATTCGGAAACGCGGCGGCGCCACCCGCTGTCCGCGCAGGGGCTGTCGCTGGCCGGGGCGATCGCGCGCGAGCGCACGCTGCTGAAGCCGCTGAGCGCCATCGCCGAGCGCCAGATCGACACCAGCGAGCTCAACGTGCACCAGTTGCGCCGGCTGATCGCCACCAGCTACGGGCTGCGCGGCGATGGCCTCACCTTGCTGTTCGAGTCATTCGCGTTCCGCCGCGGACTGCCGCCGGACGCCGATTTCGTGTTCGACGCGCGCTGCCTGCCCAATCCGCACTGGGATCCGGCGCTGCGACCTCTGTCCGGGCGTGACGCCGCGGTACGCGCCTATCTGGAGGCACAGCCGCTGGTGCAACAGTTCACGCAGGACCTGCAGCAGATGCTGGAACACTGGCTGCCGCATTTCGTGCAGGAAGACCGCAGCTACGTCACCGTCGGCATCGGTTGCACCGGCGGGCGCCACCGCTCGGTGTATCTGGCCGAACGGTTGACCGAACATTTCCGCGAGCGCCACACGCAGGTGCTCACCTTCCACCGCGAGCTGGAATGACCATGGCCAGCGGCATCCTGCTCGTCACCCATGCCGGTGTCGCCACCGCGCTGATCGCCGCCGCGCGCCACGTGCTGGTGCGACTGCCGGACACGCTGGACAGCGTCGAGCTGCCCGCCGATGCCGATCCCGAACAATCCCTGCGCGAAGCCACACGGCACGCCGCCAGCCTCGATCAGGGCGAAGGCGTGCTGGTGCTGTCCGATCTGTACGGCGCCACGCCGTGCAACATCGCGCAGCGCCTCAGTGAACACCGCGCACGGCTGCGCTGGGTCGCCGGCCTTAACCTGCCCATGCTGCTGCGCGTGCTCAACTACGCCGCGCGCCCGCTCGACGAGCTGGCCGAGATCGCCGTCAGCGGCGGCCACACCGGCATCCGCATCGACCACCCGCCCTGCTGAGCGTATCGGTGTCGCCGCGGCGCTGGCATCATGGCGCGCCTGGCGCGCACCCCGACCTTCCCATGGAGTTGTCATGACCACTGCTTCCTTCACCCGCGAGCAACTGCTGGCCTGTGGCCGCGGCGAGATGTTCGGCCCCGGCAATGCACGCCTGCCGCTGCCCGACATGCTGATGATGGACCGCATCACCAGCATCTCCGACACCGGCGGCGCCAACGGCCGCGGCTACATCGAGGCCGAGTTCGACATCCACCCGGGGCTGTGGTTTTTCGGCTGCCACTTCGAGGGTGATCCGGTGATGCCGGGTTGTCTCGGACTCGACGCGCTGTGGCAACTGGTCGGCTTCTTCCTCGCCTGGCAGGGCTTGCCCGGGCGCGGCCGCGCGCTGGGCGTCGGCGAGGTGAAGTTTTCCGGTCAGGTGCTGCCCACGGCGCGCCTGGTGAGCTACCGGATCGACATGCGCCGGGTGATGCGCCACAAGCTGGCCATGGCCATCGGCAATGGCCGCGTGCTGGTCGATGGCCGCCCGATTTACGAGGCCAGCGATCTGCGCGTCGGCCTGTTCACCGACACCACGGGGTTTTGAGCATGGCCGACAAGCGCATCGTCATCACCGGCATGGGCATCGTCTCGTGCCTGGGCAACGACCCGGACAGCGTCAGCAGCGCGCTGCGCGAGGGCCGCAGCGGCATTCGCCACGTGCCCGAATACGTCGATATGGGCATGCGCAGCCATGTCGCCGGGGTGCCGCAGATCGACCTCGACGCGGCCATCGAGCGCAAGCTCAAGCGCTTCATGGGCGACGCCGCGGCGTATGCCTGCGTGGCCATGCAGGGCGCCATCGCCGATGCCGGCCTGACACCCGAGCTGGTGCGCAGCGTGCGCAGCGGGCTGATCGCCGGCTCCGGTGGCGGCTCGCCGGCCAGCCAGATCGAAACCGCCGACCTGCTGCGCACGCGCGGCGTGCGCCGCGTCGGCCCGTACATGGTGCCGCGCTCGATGTGCTCCACCGTGTCGGCGGGCCTGGCCACCGCCTTCGGCATCCGCGGCATGAGTTATTCGATCTCGGCGGCTTGCGCCACCTCGGCGCACTGCATCGGCGCCGCCGCGCAGCAGATCCACAGCGGCGCGCTGGACGTGGTGTTCGCCGGCGGCGGCGAGGAAGTGCACTGGGGCATGAGCGCGCAGTTCGACGCCATGGGCGCGCTGTCCACGCACTACAACGACACCCCGGCGCGCGCCTCGCGCCCGTATGACGCCACGCGCGACGGCTTCGTCATCGCCGGCGGCGGCGGCATGCTGGTGCTCGAAGACCTCGACCACGCGCAGCGCCGCGGCGCGCGCATCCATGCCGAACTGGTCGGCTACGGCATCAGCTCCGACGGCGCCGACATGGTCGCGCCCAGCGGCGAAGGCGCGGTGCGCTGCATGCGCATGGCGCTGGATGCGGCCGGCGGCGACATCGATTACATCAACACCCACGGCACCTCGACGCCGCTGGGCGACATCACCGAGCTGGAGGCGCTGCGCGAGGTGTTCGGCGCATCCTGCCCACCGCTGTCCTCGACCAAGGCGCTCAGCGGCCATTCGCTGGGCGCGGCCAGCGTGCACGAGGCGATCTACTGCCTGCTGATGCTGCGCGATGATTTCATCGCCGGCTCCGCCCATATCGATACGCTCGACGAACGCGCCGGCGATTTCCCCATCGTGCGCGCCTCGCGCGCGGCCAAGCTGGATACCGTGCTGTCCAACAGCTTCGGCTTCGGCGGCACCAACGGCTGTCTGGTGCTGCGGCGCTTTCGCGGCTGAGCCG
>DZBX01000178.1 GCA_022730075.1 Rhodanobacter sp.
CCGCGGCCTCGGCGAGCATGCGCACGATCAGCGCGTCTTTCTCCAGCCACAGCAGGTTGATCCACTGCTGGAAGCGCGCGCGGAACGCGGCGTCGTTTTCGTAGTCGCCGTGGCGCAGTTCGGGCGGGATCGCGCGCTCGCGCACCTGCACGCGGACCTCGCGGATGCGACCGGCCAGCAGGTCCAGCAGCGTCGGGCAGCCGTCCGGATAGACCACGGTGACATCGAGAATCACGCGCAGCGCATCGCCCATCGCGTCCAGCACGAACGCCACGCCGCCGGCCTTGGGCCGCAGCAGGTGCGCGAACGGCGATGCGCGTGCCGCGTGTTTCGCGGGGGTGTGGCGCGTGCCTTCGACGAAGTTCATCACCGTCACCGGCATGCCGCGGTACCTGGCGCAGGCGCGCTTCGTCGCCGCGACGTCGCTGCCGCGCAGCTCGGGGTGTTTTTTCAGCGTGGCGCGATCGAGACGCTGCATGAACGGGAAATCCAGCGCCCACCAGGCCAGCCCCAGCACCGGCACCCAGATCAGTTGTTTTTTCAGGAAAAAACGCATGAACGGGATGCGCCGGTTGAAGACCTTTTGCAGCACCGGGATATCGACCCAGCTCTGATGATTGCTCAGCATCAGATAGCTGCCCGAGCGGCTCAGGCCGTCCATGCCGGCGACATGCAGGCGCATGGGCGTCATCAGTCCGATCAGCGCGCTGTTGACGCCGACCCAGCTTTCGACGATGCGCGCCAGCACCGTGGAGCAGGCGCGGCGCCAGGCCGGCAGCGGCAGCAGCGCCTTGAGCAGTGCCACCGGCAGCAGCAGCGCGGTGTGCAGCAGCGTATTGCTGGTGATCAGCAGCAGTGCCAGCGGCACCTGCAGCCAGAGTCGGAGGCGTGCGCGCATCGCGTGATCGATTCCAGGAACAAACAGCGCGCAGTATGCCGGTTGCGCGGTCTGCACAGCGCCGCGCGCGCGTGGGCGCTGCCGGATTTGGCGCGCGGCTTTACCATGCGCGCATGATCGATGCGCTTGCCGAGCCGTTACGCAGGGTCTTGCAGGGTCAGGTCCGGCGCCTGACCGCCGCGGGCGGACGGCGCGTGGATTTCACCCGGCCGCCCGGTGCGCCGGGGTGGTTCGATGCCGATGCGGTGTGCTGGCGCGTGCACGCCGACTTCGTGCCGATGCTGGTCGGCGGCATCCGCGCGCTGTTGTTGCAGGCGCTGCATCCGCTGGCGCTGGCGGCGGTGTGGGATCACTCCGATCTGCGCGGCGATCTGCGCGGGCGACTGGGGCGCACCGCGCTGTTCATCGCGGCCACGACGTATGGCGATGCCGCCATGGCCGCGCAGGCTGTGGCGCGTGTGCGCGCCATCCACGCGTCGCTGCGCGGCACCGCGCCCGATGGACGCATCTACGCGGCCGCTGATCCCGCCCTGCTGACCTGGGTGCACGTCGCCGAGGTCAGCAGTTTTCTCGATGCCTGGCTGCTGCTCGGCGGCGACCCGCTCAGTCCGCAGGATCAGGATCGCTACTACGCCGAGACCGCGCGCGTGGCGCAGGCCCTTGGCGCCACCCAGGTGCCGGCAACGCGCGCCGCGGCGCAGGATTATCTGCAGGCCATGCGCGCGCAGCTGGTTGGTGGCGAACGCGCGCAGGCCATTCTTGCGCTGCTGCGCGGATTGGGCCGCGGCGGCCCGCGGGCATGGCTCAACCGGCCTTATATCGACGCGGGCTGCGCGTTGTTGCCGCCGTGGGCGCGGGGCATGTACGGCCTGCCCGAAGTGGATCGCCGCTGCGACGCTGTGCTGCTGGCGACGTTGCGCCCCAACGTGTCATTGCTGCGCTGGGCACTGCGTGACGGCGTGGCGGCGCAGGCGCGGCAGCGGTTGCGCGCGGCGTCGGTGCCGGAGCCGACGGCTGACGCCAGCGCCGGCATTTGATCCCGGTCAAGACGCCGGCGCGGACGCTGCGGCAGCATGCGCCCGTGCCCACCCGCTGCGGGTGGGATTGCCTGGAGAATGCCGATGAGCGCGAACATGGCGCCACTGCTGGTGGCTTGGGATGACTCCGCGCCGTCGCGGCGCGCTTTCGACTACGCGCTGGATCTGGCGCGGCTGCGCGCGCAGGCGCTGCGCGTGATTAGCGTGATCGAGCTGCCCGAGGTCTACAGTGGCGTGGGCCTGGGCGAGGTCGACCCCGAGCGCATCGCGACGATGCGGCAGACGCTGGACAAGCTCTGCGATACCGCCAAGGCCGCCGGCGTCGAGTGCAGCGGCGAGGTGCTGCTGGGCGCGCCGGCCGAGCTGCTGATCGATGCGCTGCGCAGCAGCAACGCCGCCGCGCTGGTCATGGGCCACACCGAAAAGAACCTGCTCATGCGCTGGCTGCTGGGCTCGGTGTCGCGCACCGTGCTCGACGAGGCCAAGGTGCCGGTGACGCTGGTGCCCTGAGGCGGCGTGTCACGGGACGGAGCCGCGTGCCGGCCAGCGGTTGATTTGTGCTGCACTGGTACGCGCGCGGGGTCGTGATCGCGCGCGCAGGCATGCGGTGATTTTCGAGCCAACAGGCTGTGTGAGCAGCCCGCTGGCGGTTGCGGTCAAGGCGGGCCGCTGGTGCGCTCAGCGCTTGTTGCGCGTGGCCTTGGCAGCCAGCTTGCGGCCGAGGCCGGCGGCTTCGCGCAACGCCTCGGCGCGGTCGGTTTTCTCCCACGAGAACGCGGTGAACTGCGTGGACTTTTTCACGTCCTTGCCGTTTTCGCGCTGGCTCCAGTGGTAGGTGTGCTGCTGCGGCGAGCGGCCGAAATGGCCATAGCTGGCGGTGGCCTGGTACATCGGGTGCAGCAGGTCGAGCATGGTGACCAGTCCGTAGGGGCGCAGGTCGAAATGCGCGCGGATGAGTTTCTCGATGGCGCTGTCCTCGATCACGCCGGTGCCGAACGTGGTCACCGAGACGGACGTGGGATGGGCCACGCCGATGGCGTAGGAGATCTGGATCTCGCAGCGTTCGGCCAGGCCCGCGGCGACGATGTTCTTGGCCACGTAGCGCGCGGCGTAGGCCGCCGAACGGTCGACCTTGGACGGGTCCTTGCCGGAGAACGCGCCGCCGCCATGGCGCGCCCAGCCGCCGTAGCTGTCGACGATGATCTTGCGCCCGGTCAGCCCGCAGTCGCCCACCGGTCCGCCGATGACGAACTTGCCGGTGGGGTTGATGTGCACCTTGTTGGCCGGCAGCTTGTCCAGCCAGGCCTTGGGCAGCACCGGCTTGAGCACGTGCTCGCGCACCGCCTCGATCAGATCCTTGTGCTTGATGTCGGGGTCGTGCTGGGTGGACAGCACCACGGCGTCGAGGCCGACGATTTTCTGGTCGTCGTAGCGCAGCGTCACCTGGCTTTTCGCGTCCGGGCGCAGCCACTTCAGCTTGCCGGCCTTGCGCACCTTGGCCTGCTGCTCGACCAGGCG
>DZBX01000179.1 GCA_022730075.1 Rhodanobacter sp.
ACGCATCCGCCAGATAGGCGCAGATGGCCGCCACTTCGGTGACCACGGTGTCGCCGTGGCGAATGGCGGGCACCTTGCCCATGGGGTTGATGGCGAGATAGGCGGGCGCCTTCATGGTCGTGCCATAGTCGAGCACGACGGTGTCGTAGGGGATGGCGACTTCTTCGAGCATCCAGCGCACGATGCGGCCGCGCGACTGTGGGTTGGTGTAGAAAGTGGGTTGGTCATGGGTCATGGCGGTGAACTCGGTAAGGTTGAAGAAAAAGTTGCCGCATCGCTTGCGCGTCAGCCGCGCCGTGCCGCCTCGATCGTGGCAATGTCGATCTTGCGCATCGTCATCATCGCGTCGAACGCTCGCTTCGCCGCAGCAGAGTCGGAATCGGTGATCGCCTCGATCAGCGCCGCCGGCGTGATCTGCCAGGACAGCCCCCATTTATCCTTGCACCAGCCGCAGGCGCTCTCCTCGCCGCCGTTGCCGACGATCGCATTCCAGTAGCGGTCAGTTTCGGCCTGGTCGGTGGTCGCGACCTGAAACGAAAAGGCTTCGCTGTGTTTGAACGCCGACCCGCCGTTGAGGCCGAGGCAGGGAATGCCCAGCACTGTGAAGGTGACCGTCAGCACGTCGCCCTGCTTGCCGGAGGGATAATCTCCGGGCGCGCGGTACACCGCCTCGACCGAGGAATCGGGAAAGGTCGCGGCGTAAAACCGTGCGGCGTCTTCGGCGGTGCCGTCGTACCAGAGGCAGATGGTGTTTTTGGCAGGTGTCGTCATGGTTTGTTCTCCCTAATCAACGCACATAACACGGCGCGCATTCGCGCACCTCAACAGCGGCGAAGCGCGCCGCTGGGCATTGCGCGGCGATGGCGATGGCTGCCTCACGGTTCGCACATTCGATGAGATAAAAGCCGCCGACCATCTCCCTGGCTTCTGCAAAAGGGCCGTCGCGCAGCACCGGCGCGGCGCCCTTGTGTTGAACGCGCACGCCGTGCCGGTCGGGGCGCAATGAGCGGCTGGCCAGCAACTGGCCGCGTGCGGCCAGCCCTTCACCGAAGCGGACCATTTCGTCATACAGCGCGCGGCCCTCGTCCTCGCTGCGGCCCTCGCGGTCTCCGCGTGGTTCGATGATCATCAACAGAAATTCCATCAGTGTTCTCCCGTGTTGGTTTCAGCGCATTGGGTACAAGCCGATCAGATTGCCTGGCGCCTGTAATTGCGCTTGCAGAGCCCGCTCTCAGTGCCGCACATAGCGCACATGTGTGGCGGCTGGACCATCAAGCACCCGGTCAATGCGAAACTGCGGCGCCGGCTCGCGCAGGTTCTCGAACAGACGCCGCCCGCCGCCGAACAACACGGGGGCCAAGGCGATCTCCAGCTCGTCGACGACACCCAGGTTCAGGTACTGCTGGATCACATCCGCCCCACCGGCGATGCGAACATCACGACCGCCCGCGGATTCCCGAGCCAGCTCCAGGGCGCGCTGCGGCCCGTCATTGATGAAGTAAAAGATCGTCCCACCGGGGCGCACCCAAGGTGCGCGTTTCTCGTTGGTCAGCACATAGACTGGCGTGTGAAACGGCGCCTCCTCGGGCCAGGCAACCTCGCCTTGATCGAACATGCGCTTGCCCATGATGCTGGCGCCGATGCGCTCCGTGGTGCTGCGCACCAGGCCATTGACCGGTCCGGTCTCGCCACCCGGTCTGAGCTTGAGGACGTTCTCGCGGAAATACTGCTGATTGAGTAGCCAGCCCATCAGCGCACCCCACTTGGCGCCCCAGTTCTTGTACTGCGGATTTTCCATCGTCATCCCTTCCGGCGCCATGTAGCCATCGAGGCTGAGTCCGATGTTGACGAATACTTTGCTCATGATTTTCCTCTCGCAGCTTGGATGTCGGCTCGGCTATAAGCTGGAATTGGGTTTGGGCTCGGCGACGCCGATCTCGCGCATGCGCTCGACGGCCTCGGAAGGCCCGAAGTCTTCCAGCTCGAACAACTGCCGGACTTCGATCTCGGCCTCGCCGCCGTCGACGGCCGGGTTGGGGAAGCGCCGCGCCCATTCCATCGCTTCTTCGCGCGATTTCACCTGGATGAGGGTGTAGCCGGCGATGAGTTCCTTGGTCTCGGTGAACGGCCCGTCGGTCACGGCGCGCTTTTCGCCGTGGTAGCGAATGCGCCAACCGTCGCGGCTCGGTCGCAAGCCGGTGCCATCGAGCAGCACGCCGGCCTTGGCGAGTTCCTCGTGGTAGGCGCCCATACGCGCTAGCAGCGCCTCACTGGGCATGACGCCCGCCTCGGAGTCTTTGGTAGCCTTGACGATGATCATGTAACGCATGGCCGTCTCCTATTGGGCTTGCTCGTTGACGATGAGCATCCAGCCCACCCCGAAGCGGTCGGTGAGCATGCCGAAGCAGGTCGCGAAAAAGGTCTTGTCGAGTGGCATCTGCACCGTGCCGCCTTCGGCGAGCGCATTGAAGGCGCGGCGCGCGGTGGCGGCGTCTGGCATGTCGAGCGAGAGCGAGAAGCCCTGGAAGGCCGACGCTTCCGGCCCGCAACCATCCGAGGCCATGAGCATGGTCTCGCCGATCTTGAGCGAGGCATGCATGACCTTATTCTCCCATCCCGTCGGCAACGGCATGGGCGGCGGCTCCGGGCTGTCCCTGTAGTGCATCAACATGATTTGCTCGGCGCCCAGTGCCGATCTGTAGAAGGCGAGCGCCTCTTCGCAGCGCCCGTTGAAGAATAGATAGGGTTGGATTTTCATGCTTGACTCCTTGGAAGTGACGAATAGATTTCGGCGTGGATAGCGCTGACGAACGGCAGGCCCATGCGAGTGCGGCCCTATTGAACTCTCGCCACAAACAAGTCCCGCATGGCATGCGTTCAGTCGCATGGCCGTGACGAATCCAATCCGTTCATTGCTACGACGAACGCGGCTTGGCAGAATCGACAGCCTGCGAAAATTTTGACCCCAATCTGTTCGATGCCCTAACGGACTTCGTCATGACGGGAAAGAGGCCGAAGGGTGCGGTTGTTGAGGTGCTTTTCGGGCAGGTGCGGCCGCCCGGCCCAATCCGTCGTTCCAGGGGCGCTGCCCGATGACGCCGCACCGCGTCCCTGAACTTCGACGTTCAATGGCGCTTTGACCGGTAAGCGCGGAACACCGGTCATATGGAGCGGTCAACCCGACAGGCCGCTCTGGCCGAGAAGTGTGAATTGACCTTCCGGCAGGTCTCGAAGTACAGCGGTCGTTCAGATGTCGGCTCACCAGAATCCTCGAACGGCAGCAGATGGCCGACTGCAGTCCTGGGAGTTTCGGCGCAAAGTGCGCGCGCGACCCTCGTCGGGTCGCGCTGCCAGCCTGTGGCCGGCGGCGTTCTTTCAGGAGACCGCTATGAA
>DZBX01000180.1 GCA_022730075.1 Rhodanobacter sp.
TTGGCCGCCTCGCGGCCTTGCTGGCGGATGATGGCTTCCTGCCGCGCATCGTTGATCGCGGCCATGATGTCATCGACATCGGCGCGGTGCGTGTCGTCGGCAAACGCGCCGGACAACTCGCTGTCGGGGCGCAATCGCCCCTGCTCGAACAGCGCCCACATCTCCTCGCCGTAGCGCGTATGCAGCAGCTCGGGCGCGAATTGTCCGAGCGTATTGGCCAGGTTGCCGACATCGCGCAACAGCATGGCGCGCGCGGCGTTGTTGCCGGCGGCGCTGACCACCTGCGGCAAGTCGATGATCACCGGGCCATCCGCCGCGACCAGCACGTTGTATTCCGACAGGTCGCCGTGGATCAGGCCCAGGCACAGCATGCGCACCACCTGCCGCAGCAGAATCCGGTGGAAGTCGCGCGCCTGCGCCGGCTCGAGATCGACCTCGCCCAGACGCGGCGCCGAGCGGCCTTCGGCATCGGTGACCAGCTCCATCACCAGCACGCCGTTGAAAAATCCGTACGGCTGCGGCACGCGCACGCCGGCCGCGGCCAGTTGATACAGCGCATCGACCTCGGTGTTTTTCCAGTCGTTTTCCTGCTGCTTGCGGCCGAACCGGGTGGCCTTGCCGATCGCGCGCGCCTCACGGCTGCCGCGCACCTTGCGCCCTTCCTGATACTGCACGCGCGCCTGGAAGCTGCGCTGCGCCATGTCCTTGTAGACCTTGGCGCAGCGCACCGCGGCGCCGCTGCGCACCACGTACACCGATGCTTCCTTGCCGCTCTTCAGCGGCCGGATCACCGCGTCGATGATGCCGTCGTCGATCAGCGCTTGCAGGCCTTGGGGAGTCTTCATGGGTTCCGGGGCTTTGCGGTGCAGGCTCGCGCGCGGCACCGCAGGATGAGGGGCATCGAACCGCGCGCGGTCGCGGCGCACGGCAGACAAACGCCGCAGTTTACCCGTGCCTAGATCGCATGTTGCGCGCGCCACGCGCCGGCGCGACGCTGGGCCTATCAGCGCGGCACATTGCCGCAGGTTTTGGCATGCTGCGGCGCATTAACAGTTTAACAGTCTCTAATATTACGCTGCGCGCCTTCGCCCACCACCCAGGGGAATCGCATGTCGCATCGGCACCTCGCCATGGCCATCGCAATCGCGCTGTCCGCGAGCACGCACACGGCGCACGCGACACCGGCGCCCGCGTCGAATGCACGCGCCGGTGACGCGGCGGCCAGCGCCCGCGCTCCGGCGCACAAGAGCGCAACCACCTCGGTCACCAATCTGGAAACCGTCAAGGTCACCGCGCGCCGCTACGAGGAAACCCTGCAGGACGTGCCCATCGCGGTGACCGCGCTGACCGCGCGCGCGCTCACCGACAACAACGTGCAGAGTCTGGCCGACTTGCAGGGGCTGGTGCCGAACCTGCAGATCGGCCCGACCCAGGGCACCAGCTCGACGCTGACCGTGTACCTGCGCGGCATCGGCCAGAACAATCCGCTGTGGGGCTTCGATCCCGAAGTGGGCCTGTACTTCGATGGCGTCTACATCGCGCGCCCGCAAGGCGCGCTGCTGGATGTGTTCGACGTCGACCGCATCGAGGTGCTGCGCGGCCCGCAGGGCACGCTGTACGGCAAGAACACGGTCGGCGGCGCGATCAATTACATCTCCAAGCCGCTGCCCACGCACGCGACCGGATCGGTCACCGCGACGCTGGGCATGCACGCCACCAAGGACCTGAAAGTCGATTACGGCAACGCCAGCAAGGATGGTGTGTGGCGCTTCCGCGTCGCCGCCGCCAGCCTGCACCACGGCGGTTACGGCCACAATCTGTACCTTGGTGGCCCGACCAGCAACCAGGACGTGAACGCCGCGCGCGTGACGCTGGGCTATTTCCCCTCGGCGCGCTTCGATGCGCAACTGGCGCTGGACGGCGAGTTCGATCGCAGCGCCCCGCCCGGCGGCGCGCAGCTCGCGGTGATCCCGTTCGACCCGGCGCAGACCCAGGGCCTGCCCAGCCGCTATGACACGCGCTCCGACCAGGCGCCGGTGAACACCACCGACAGCGGCGGCGGCGCACTGACCCTGCGCTGGCTGCTGGGCGAGGACTGGACGCTGAAGTCGATCAGCGCCTATCGCAGCAGCAACAGCAACATGAACATCGACGTGGACACGCTGCCGGTGTCGATCGCGGACAACAACCTCGTCTACCACAGCCACCAGTTCAGCCAGGAACTGCAGGCCTTGTACGACAACGGCAGCGACCTGCACGGCGTGGTCGGCGTGTACGCGTTCGACGGTTACGCCGAGGGCATCAACAAGTACGCGCTGCTGGCGCTGCCGCCGTATCAGCAACTGGGCTACTCGCTGTACGTGGGCAGCGGCGGCAGCGTGGACACGCGCAGTCTGGCCGCTTACGCCGACGCGACCTGGCGCTTCGCGCCGCGCTGGAGCCTGGAGGCCGGCGCGCGCTACACGCACGAGTCCAAGACCGCGATCATCCAGAACGACACCTATGCGAACGCGAACTTCGCCACGCCCAACGGCGTGCAGGCCGACTTCGCGGGCAGCACCTCGGCCAACAATCTGTCGCCCAAGCTCACCCTGGGCTGGAAGGCCAGCGCTGCGGTGAACCTGTACGCCACCGCCAGCACCGGCTTCCATTCCGGCGGTTACAACATCCAGGCCAACTGCACGGCGATCCCCGCATCGTGCCGGCCGATCAAGAACGAGACCCTGCTCAATTACGAGCTGGGCGCCAAGATGAGTTTCTTCGACGGCCGCCTGATGCTCAACAGCGCCTTGTTCCATGCGCTGTACCACGATATCCAGCTGTCGGTGTACACCTCGTATGTGCAGCCCAACGGCCAGCGCGGCTTCTTCGGCGATTTCACCAACGCCGGCAAGGCCACCATCGACGGCCTCGAGAACGAATTCGCCTGGCGCATGGGCGATCGCTGGACGTTGAGCGGCAACCTGTCGTATCTGCATCCGCGCTACACGCAGTACCTCAGCGGCGGCGTCAACATCGCATCCACCAGCAAGTTCACTTTCGCGCCCAAGTGGAACGGCGGCCTGACGCTGTGGAAACACTTCCCGCTGCGCGCTGGCGGCGATGTCGCCGCGCGCCTGAATGTCACTTATCAGACGCTGGCGTATTTCGATCAGAACTACAGCCCGGTGCTCGCCCAGGGTGCCTATGGCCTGGTCAACGCCGGGGTGATCTGGCGCACGGGCGGGCCGTGGACCTACAGCCTCGAAGGCAGCAACCTGGCCAACAAGCGCTATCGCACCTCGGGCTACAACATCATCGCGCTGGGCATGATCACCGGCTATTACGGCCCGCCGCGCATGATCACGGCCAGCGCACGCTACAAGTTCTGAGCCGGAG
>DZBX01000181.1 GCA_022730075.1 Rhodanobacter sp.
GCATGACTTATGGCAGGTCCACTAGACCAAACTTGCTAGTAGTATGCACTTCAACTTAGCAAGCCAGACCAGGCCGGATCGCCATGTCCACCGAGTCACACCAAGCCGCCGCGCCCATGCCCGATGCCGCCGCAGGCGAACTGCAATCCGATGATCTGCAAGCCTTCGTGCGCAAGTTCGACAAGGAACTGGCCGCCGGCATCACCGCCCTGACCCTGCTCGGGGTGCTGGGCGAGGGCGTGCCGCTGTATGGCTACCAGATCGCCAAGCGCCTGGAGCGCGACGCCGGCGGGGCGCTCGCCGGCAAGCAGGGCGCGCTGTATCCGGTGCTGCGCGGACTGGAGGCGGCGGGCCTGCTGCGCAGCGAAGTGCAAGCGTCATCGAGCGGGCCACCGCGCCGCTACTACCAGATCACCGCGCTGGGCCGCGAGGCGCTGGCGCAATGCACCACGCGCTGGCGCGCAACGCGGCGCATCGTCGACACCATCCTCGGAGGGGAGCACGCATGACCACGCCACAAACCATCGCCGACTACCTGCAGCAACTGCGCGCCGCGCTCAAGGGCGCCGATCCGGCCATGATCCAGGATGCGCTGTTCGATGCCGAGGAGCACCTGCGCAGCGAACTGGCCGAGCATCCCGAAGAATCCGAGGCGGCCATGCTCGCGCGCGTCGCCGGCAGCTATGGCGCGCCCGAGGAAGTGGCCGAGATCTACCGTGACACCGAGGTCAAGGTGCAGCGCGCACTGCGCGCGCCGCGACCACGCGCCGGACGCGGACCGCTGGCGCGCTTCTTCGGCGTGATCGGCGATGCGCGCAGCTACGCCGCGCTGTTCTACATGCTGCTGGCGCTGGCCACCGGCATCTTCTATTTCACCTGGGCGGTGGTCGGGCTGAGCCTGTCCGCGGGCCTCGCGGTGCTGATCATCGGCATTCCGTTCATCGTGCTGTTCCTGGCCAGCACGCGTCTGCTGGCGCTGGTCGAGGGGCGCCTGGTCGAGGTGATGCTGGGCGTGCGCATGCCGCGGCGGCCGGCTTCGGCGGTGCGCGAGCTGCCGCTGCTCAAGCGCATCGGCGCCATGTTCACCGATCCGCGCACCTGGGGCACGCTGTTCTACATGCTGCTGATGCTGCCGCTGGGCATCATCTACTTCACCGTGGCGGTCACCGGCATCACGCTCAGCCTGGCGCTGGTTGCCATGCCGATCGCGCAACTGTTCGGTTTTGCGCCGACGATGGTCAACGATGTGGGGTACTTCTGGCCACTGTGGACGTTGCCATTCTCCATGCTCGGCGGCGTGCTGCTGTTCTTCGTCATGCTGCACATCGCCCGTGGCGTAGGCTGGGTGCACGGGCACGTGGCCAAGCATCTGCTGGTGAAGACGGCGGGGTATTGATGCGGCCGCGGCGCGCGACTGCCGATGCGTGCGCGCGGCGTCGGTTCGCCCGCGCGCCTCAGGGATGCGCGGGCAGACTGGCCAGCAGCGCGGACACGCCGCCCCAGGCGATCTGCGCGCCGATGCACAGCAGGATGAAGGAGATCAATTGCTGCACGCCGTTGAAGGCGCTGCGCGGCAGCATGCGGCCCAGCTTGGGCGCATAGCGGTAGCAGACATACACCAGCGCGGCCAGCAGCGCCGCGGCCAGCAGGATGCCGGCGTGCGCCAGCAGCGTCGCTTGCCAGCCCGGGCGCGTGGCCTGCGCCGACAGGGTGAGTACGACCACGATGGTGCCCGGGCCCACCGTCAGCGGAAAGGTGTAGGGGTAGAACGCGCGCTCCAGCACCGCTTCCTCGTCGCTGGCGCCGGGCGTGGGCGCGGCCTCCTTGCCGCCGGAGCTGAGCATCTTCCAGCCCATCGCCGCCAGCGTCAGTCCGCCGCCGACCTGCACCACCGGCAGCGAAATGCCGAAGAAGCGCAGGATCGCCTGGCCCAGCACCTCGGTGACCACGATGAAGACCATCATCATGATGGTCACGCGCAGCGCCAGGCGCTTGAACACCGGCGCCGGTGCCTCGCCGACCATACCGAGGATGATCAGCGCGGTGCCCACCGGGTTGATCACCGGCAGCAGCGCGGCAAACGCCAGCGGCAGCGTGTTCAGATTGTGCGCGATGTGATCCATCACATCAGCGCGGCACGCGCCAGCGCCACGAATACCAGCACCAGCAGCGCGACCTGCATCAGCGCGCCCAGCGCGAACGCCGGTCCGCGCTTGCCAGCATCGCGCAGATAAGCGGCCAGATACCACGCGCGCGCCAGCAACCAGATCGCGCCGAAGACGCTGGCCAGCAGCGGCTGCCCCAGCCACGCCGCCAGCGCCAGCACGGGCAGGAACATCAGCGCGGCTTCCTGCGTGTTCATCTGTGCGCGAAACGCGCGCTCGAAATCCGGGTGGCCGGTGGTGGCCGGCGCCTTGATCCCGTACAGGCCGCGCGCGCGCCCGACGAGAATGCTGGACACCAGCAGCAGCAGCACGGTGAGCGCGGCGATCAGGGCGGGCAGCAGCATGGCGTGGTCATCCGGCGGCAAGTGCGCGCAGCATAGCCGGCCTGCCGCGCCTTGCGCCGCTGCGACGCGCGTCACCGAGTGCGCGGGAACCGCGGGCAGCGCTCGCGGTCTCTATCCGGGACGCGGGACGCGTTGGTGTCATCCTGAGCACAGCGAAGGATCTCGGCACGCCCCCACCCTCTCGACATGACCAGCACGCAGCCAGCGGGAGAACTGCATGTTCGGAATGACCACCGCAGCCTTGATGTGGAGCATGGTGTTCGGCTCCATCGGCACCGGTTATTTCATCTACGGCAAACGCCAGGGCGAGGCCTTGTGGCTGATCGCCGGACTGCTGCTGGGCGGGGTGATGTTCTTCGTCTACAGCTCCGGCTGGATCATCGTGGTTGGCCTGCTGCTGACGCTGCTGCCCTGGATCTGGCGGCGATTCTTCTGAGCATCAAGCCGCGTGCCTCAGCGCGCGCGCTTGAACACCAGGCGCATGCCGAGATCGGGATTTTCTGCGTACAGGATCTGCACCAGCTCCCAGCCCTCGCGCCCGGCGGCGTTCAATGCCGCTTGCAGCGCATCGTCGTCGATGCCGCCGACGAAGGGGGGCTTGAGTCGCATCACTTTGTATTCGAAACGGGTGTCGTTAGCGGTCATGTCGGATTACTCGATGGGTTGAAGTGGCAGGTCTGTCGAAACTCACGCCGGCGGCTTGCGCTTGCCTTGTGGCAGCCGTCCGGCCTGACGCAGCGCCTCGCGCAGCACGTATTCGATTTGCGCGTTGAGGCTGCGCAATTCGTCGTTGGACCAGCGCTGCATGGCGTTCAGCACCTCGGCGTTGATGCGCAGCGGATAGGCTTTCTTAGCGTCGCTCATGC
>DZBX01000182.1 GCA_022730075.1 Rhodanobacter sp.
ATCCACCAGCGCAACTGCGAAGTCAGGTTGACCGTGGCGCGGATGCGCACGTGATCCGGGCCATCGTCGTCGATGCGCTGGTCAGTGCTCAGCGGGGTCTCGTAGAGGTGCTGCGCGGCCGGGCGCTGCATGCGCAGCACCAGCTCGATCGGGCCTTCATCGAGAAACCCGAGCGCACCCGAGCGCGCGTAGGCGTGCAGGTCGAAGTCAGCGGGATGCGTGGCGGTTTCATCGAGCGACTCGGCGGCGCGGATGCGGTGCAGCGCGAGCTGGCGCGGGTCGTCGTAGGGCACGACGGTCGCCACCAGATAGCCCACTGCGCCGCGGTAGACCAGACCCAGCGGGTTCACGGTGTAGTGCAGTGTCTTGTGCTGGCTGCGGCTGTCGTAGGTCAGGCGCAGGCGTTGACCGCGATCGAGCGCGAGATGGAGGCTCTCCAGCACGGCGCCATCGATGTCCGGCGGCAGCAGCGGCTGCGTGGGCTCGACCACGGCCACATGCCGGTCCCAGTCGAAGCGGTGGCCGTCGCGGCCCACGCCGGCAAGCACTTGCTCGGCCTGGCGGAAATACGGCTGCAAGGCTTCATCGAGATGCGCCGGCAGCAATCGGCCGAGATGACTGCGCGCCAGCCGCAGCACGATGGCCTGCAACGGCGACATGCCCGGCAGCGAGAAGCCGGGCGAGGCGTGATCGAAGCTCCAGCCATAGGGCTTGGCGCGTTCGTCGGCTTGCAGCGGAAAGATCGCGGACAGCGCGATCAGGTCGCGCTCGACGGTGCGCTTGGTGGCGTCCTGTCCCTCGGCGCGCAGACGCTGGACGATCTCGCGCGCGCTGACTTTGCGCGGCGCGCGCGGAATCATCTGCAGCACCAGCCACTGCCGATACAGCGTCTGCGTGTGTCCGGCCATGCGATGACCCTGGGCAGGAAGCGCCCGATGCTGCAGCAGCGGCGGTGGCCAGGCAAGCATCAGACCACGAAGCCGATGCGCCGCGCGGGCGGGGCCTTGTAGCGACACTCCATCGCCAGCGCCGCGAGCAGATCGGCCAGCGTCGGCGCCGCGGTGGTGAGCTGCAGATGCCGCAACGCCGCGGTCAGGTCGCCGGGCGTGAGGCCGGACAGCTGCGCTTGCGCGCGCTGCGCGGCGGCCTCGGCCTGCGCGCTCCAGGGGATGCCCAGCGTCACGGCCGCCTGCCGGATCAGGTGCAGGCGCTGCGCGGGCGTGGGGGCGGCAAAGCCCACCTTCAGATCGAAGCGGCGCAGCACGGCGGGATCGAGATATTCCAGCCGGTTGGTGGTGCAGATGAACAAGCCCTCGAAGGCCTCCATCTGCGTCAGCAGCTCGTTGGTCTGCGTCGTCTCCCAACGCGCATGCTGGCCATTGCGTTCGCCCAGAAAGCTGTCGGCCTCATCCAGCAACAGCACATCGCCGTCGCGCCCGGCGTCACGGAACATGGCGGCCAGGTTCGCTTCGGTCTGGCCGACATAGGGCGCGAGCAGGTCCGAAGCACGCTTGACCAGCAGCTCCCTGCCGATCCGCTCGGCCAGATGATGCGCCAGCGCCGTCTTGCCGGTGCCGGGCGGACCATGAAACAACAAGCGCCCGGCGGGCTTGGCGCACAACCGCGGCAACAGTTGTTCGATGGGCGCATCGCACTGCAGCGCCTCGGTCGCGAATGGCACGTGCGCGGAGGCGGGCGCGAGCGGAGGCAAGTCCTTGCCCTGTGCCGCGCGCACGTATTGCCGGCGCAACAGGTCGACGGACTGTTGCAGGCTTGCGGGGTCACCTGCACCGCTGTCGGCGAGGGTGCGTCCGATGCGCGCCAGTACGCCCGGGGTCAGTTCGCGCGGCGCCACCGCACGCGCCAGCCAGGCCGGATCGATGCTCGCGCTGGCCGGCAGGTGCTCACGCAGCACCTTCACTTTGTGGCACCGGTCGGGCGGCGTGACCTCGAGGATCACATCGAAGCGGCGCAGGAAGGCGGTATCGATGTGGTCGACGCGATTGGTCAACCACAGCGCCGGCACCGGGTTTTGCTCCAGCGTCTCGTTGAGCAGCGCCTTGCTGGGCTGATCATTCCGCCTGTCCCAGGCCTGGGGAAACAAATCCTCGGTCTCATCCAGCAACAGCAACGCGGGGCCGGCCACGCGCAGGATGCCTTGCGCGAAGCGGTATTCGAGGAGACGGTTCTCCGGACTCAGCGGATTCTCGTGGCGATGATCGCGTGCCTGGATGGCATACAGCGGCACGGCCAGCGTCTGCGCGAGCAGACCCGCCAGTTCGGTCTTGCCCGTCCCCGGCACGCCGTGCAACAACACATTGACCGATGCCGCACGCTTCTGCAGACCGCTGCGCAGGCGCATCAGGATCAGTTCAATCGGTTCCGCCAGATGCGCAAAATCGGCCAGGCTCAGCATGGTCGGCGGTGCGCGAAACACCAAACGCTCCACGGCCGCGTGTGCCGAGGGCATGGGCTGCAGCAGAGCGCCCAACAAGCCTTGCGGAATATGCAGCCGCGCTTCCAGCGGCT
The DNA here is from genome assembly GCA_022730075.1 of Rhodanobacter sp. Classification (GTDB taxonomy): domain Bacteria; phylum Pseudomonadota; class Gammaproteobacteria; order Xanthomonadales; family Rhodanobacteraceae; genus Metallibacterium. The sequence goes on from DZBX01000182.1 coordinate 2,530, forward strand.
CGCCGATGCCAAACCTGCGTATCAACAGACCCGAGCGCGCGAGCGCGCCATCGCGCGCCAGCAGTTGCTCGGCGCGGCCGTTGGGCAGGCCCAGGATGCCATCCAGCCGGGCATTGAAGATCGGATCGAGGCAATCCAGCAGCAGCGGCGCGAGTGCTGCGGCCAACGCGGGTTCCAAACGGAACACGATGCGCAGCAACAGCAGGTGCAGCGCATCCCGCTCCAGCCCCAGTGGACGACCGAGTATCTGCAGATTGTCGAGCAGCGCGCCGCCGTGCGCCGGTCGCGCCGTGAGTTGCGTGGCAAGGCTTGCAGCCGCATCGAGCTGGGCTTCGCCATCATCTTCGATATCGATACCCAGAAAGCGCCGCAAATTCGAAGGCATTTGCGGCCGTGCTGGCTCCTCGTCGCGTTTGTGTTGCTCGCGCGGCAGACCTTCCACGCCCAGCATCAGGCAGGCGCGGCTGGCCCACAGCTTCGGCAGCGTGCCCCACAGGGCCTCGCCCCACAGCGGTGGCAAGGCCGCGCGCGGGGTCGTGCAAGTCGCGGCGGTGTCGTGCAGGTCGATGCGGGTGGACGCGTCCACGGCGGGCTCCTGATCGGGTCGGAGCCCATAGCCTCCATGGCGCTGCGACAATCCGTGTCGCAACCACGCGCAGGTGCCGGCGACAGCCCTGACGCCACACCGGGTCAAGGCGTCACGGCCGGCGCCGGCGCGGCGGCTTGCTCAAATCACTTGCGCTGGCCTGCCGGCGCCGCCGAGGCCTTGCACGTCTCGCCGCAGTCGCC
>DZBX01000183.1 GCA_022730075.1 Rhodanobacter sp.
AAGCGGCAAGTCGGTCATCGATCTGCAGATCCTCAATCCCACTGCTGCAACGTTCAAGGATTTCGGCGAAATTGGCCTCAGTACGAAGGAGGAAATCCCCAACGACCGCTTGATGTGGCGCTCGACGGATGTCGGGCCAGCGTCCGGAGAGGACATCCAGGATGCCAATTTGCTGATGATCCGCGTGCAGTACTGCTATCCGATGGACGTTTTATTCATCAAGCAGATCGTGCAGGGTCTGGCGATAGGCGCCAACAAGATGATCAACAATCAGACGACGTTCGGCACGGCTTGCTACACCTCGGGCGGCGTACCTCTGGTGGCGCAAACCACCATGCTGATGCAATCACCTGCGAAACAATCGCTGTTGTAGCGGCCATCCGCCGCCTGCGGCACGGCCAAACCCGGACCGTCAGGCTTTTTGTGCGATGCCGCGAGCATTGTCACGCCATGGAATCGAGTTGCCATGGTGGATGCATCGGCTTCGGCTATCCTGCGGCTTCTTTCGCAGACTGAGCCCGGAGTGTCTGTGCCCGAGGGTGCCGTCGCCATCGCCATGAGCCCGGCGCTGATCGTCGATGACGATCAGCGCATGCGTGCGCGCATGCGCGGACTGCTTGGTCGGTGCCTGGGCGACGAGGTCGTGGTGCTGGAAGCCGATTGCCTCGCCGCGGCGCGCACCGTGGCCGAGCACACGGCCTTGGCGCTGGGCCTGATCGATGTCGGCCTGCCCGATGGCAGCGGCATCGATTTCGTCGGCTGGTTGCGCGCACGCCAGCCGCAGGCCGCGCTGTTGGTTGTATCCGCCTACAGCGAGGAGGACACCGTGCTCGCCGCGCTGCGCAATGGCGCGATCGGTTATCTGCTCAAGGAGCGCGAGGACGCCGAGCTGCTGCAATCGTTGCGCAGCATCCAGCATGGCGGCGCGCCGATCGACCCGTTCGTGGCGCGGCGCATTCTGGCGTTGTGGTCGCAAACCACCGCGCACACCGCCGAGGCGCGGCCCGCGCCCGTTGCCAGCGGCGCATCCGCCGTGGCCGAGGATGCGCTGACCGAGCGCGAGCGCGAGATCCTCACCCTGGTCGCGCGCGGCTACAGCAATCGCGAGATCGCCGAACTGATGGTGCTGTCGCGTTTCACCGTCGAGGATTACACCAAGCGCATCTACCGCAAGCTCGCGGTGAACTCGCGCACTGCAGCGGTATTCGAGGCGCAGAGTCTGGGGTTGCTGTCCTGATGCAGCAGGGGGGTGCGATACGGTGGGTGCGCGCGTTGCTGGCGCTTGGTCTGGCGTTTCTTGCGTGGCCGGTGTGCGCGGCGCCTGCGACCCCGACGATGGCGCTCGCTCAGGTTTCTGCGCAGGTGGTGCTGCGCTTCGCGCACGCCGAGGCGGTACCCGCGGGTTGGGATTCCGCGATGCCGCCCGCAAGCGGCTGGACACCGGTGCATCTGACCGACCCGTGGACCACGCAATGGCCGCGACACAACGGCGTGGTCTGGTATCGCCTGCGCTGGAATCAAAGCGATGCGCGCCAGCCCATCGGCCTGCTGCTGGACTATGTGTGCCTGGCCGATGCTGTGTACGTCAACGGCAGCCTGATCCACCGCGATCCGCATCTGCGCGAACCGCTGTCGCGCAGCTGGATCAAGCCGCACTATTTTCTGCTGGACGCGCCACTGCTGCGCGCGGGTGAAAACACCCTGCTGGTGCGCGTGTCCGGGCTGGCGGCCTACGCGCCGGGCCTGGGCGTGGTCAGTGTCGGCGATCCGCGCGTGCTGCATGCGCGCTATGCGCGCGGTGTCTGGTTGCGTCGCGATATGCGCATTTTCGACTTGACCACCGATATCGTGTTGGCAACGCTGTTCGGTCTGCTCTGGCTGATGCGGCGCAAGGACACCTTGTATGGTTGGTTCGCGCTGGCCTCGCTATCGGGTGCTGTCTACAGTTGGAATTTCGTGGCCAATTCGCCCTGGCCATTCGCCAGCACGGATGCCTGGATGGCGGTGCATACCGCCATGCACATGGTCATGGCAGCGAGCTTCGCGCTGTTCTTGCTGCGCTATGGCGATGTTCGCTGGCCAAGGGTCGAACGTTTTCTGCTGATTGTCGCGGTGCTTGCATTGGTCTGCGCGCTCGCGCTGCCACACTGGTTCGGGCCTTGGCGTGTGATTTGGCAGATACCCGCCATGATCACCCTGTACGCCGCAATCCTGGGTTTCATCATCCATGCGTTGCGTTCGCGTCGCGCCGAATTGCTGATACCGGCGGTTTTTTTGATCCTGCCCGTTCTTGCCGCGGTCCACGACAACCTCGTGCAGGCGGGTGTCATCAAGGGCGAGACTTTTTTATCCGACTTGACCTCGCCGGTGGCTCTGGTTGGTGTCAGCTTCGTTCTGGCCTATCGCTTTGTGGTTGCCATGCGGCGCGTCGAGCGCTTCAATCTCGAACTTGCGCAGGAGGTTGGCGCCGCGACCGACCAACTGCGCGCCACGCTGCAACGTGAGCAGGTGCTGGGCGTGGCCAACGCACGTATCCATGAGCGCCTGAATCTGGTGCGCGATTTGCACGATGGTTTCGGCGGCAGCCTGCTCGGTGCCATCGCCGAACTGGAGGCCGGCCCGGATGACCCCGTACGCGATGCCACTGCGCAAATGCTGCGTGATTTGCGCGACGATCTGCGTCTGCTGATCGACACCTCCACCCACGCCAATGATTGTGATCTGGCGGAGCTGCTGGCGCCCTTGCGCCATCGCAACACGCAGCGACTCGAACGAGCCGGTATCGCCAGTGAATGGCACTGCGAAGGCCTGGATGGACTCAGGCTGGGTGCCGTGCGCAGTCTCGATGTGCTGCGTTTGTTGCAAGAAGCGCTGACCAACGTGATCAGGCACAGCGGCGCCACTCGTGTGCAGATCAGCATGCGGCACGCCGGCGCGCGTTTGCAGGTCGAGGTGCGCGACGATGGTCGCGGTTTCGCTGCCGCGTCGTTACCGACGCACTTTGGCGCGGGGCTTGCCAGTCTGCGCGCGCGCGCCGCGCGCCTCGGTGGCGTGCTGGAAATCCACAGCGAACCGGGACGGGGCGTGTGCGTGCGTTGCGCGTTCGCGATCTGAGCATGGACCGTCGGCACGTGTTCGCCTCAGCCTGGCCGCGCTGAGCTGGCCGGGCGCGGCGGCCGATACCGCTACAATGCCGCGTTCGCCGGTGCGGCCGGTGTCGCAGAGACGTTCGATGCAGCAGGACTGGCGCCGTCGCGTGGGCGCGGCACGCATACTGGTGGTTGGCGATGTCATGCTGGACCGCTACTGGTTCGG
>DZBX01000184.1 GCA_022730075.1 Rhodanobacter sp.
CAGAAGTCGCCGAGGCCGCGTTCAGCGCGCGATGAAAATGCGCGCCGGGCAGTTGCCGCGGCGCCCGGCCATGAAGCTCGCGGGCGCCGGGAATTGCGCGAGACGATCGCTGCGGATCGTCAGCCACGCCTGCACCAGCACGTCCTCGCGCCGCGCGCCGGGCCGGCGCCCGCAACGCAGCTCCAGCGCCGCACTCGAAGTGAGCTTGAAGCCGTGCTGAAACGCCTGGAGCAGGGCGGCACGGCGGACCGTGCGTCCACGCTGCGTGCGCATCCACGCGGTGAAGGCATTGGCGTTGACGGCATCCAGCAGCTGCAACGCCTGGGTGAAGAACGGCGCCGGTTGAAAACCCAGGCATTGCGCGTGCTTGAAGTATTCGTGGCGATCCAGGCACGTGGCCGCGGCCGGCATCGCCGTCCACAGCCGCGCATGCAGCGCCGGCGGCAGGTGCAGCGCTGCATTGGCGCACGCGCCTTGCGGGATGGCGTGATCCGGCTGATACCAGTAGCAGCCGTAACGCCACCAGGTAGGATCCGGCATGTGCCGGGCCTTGAGCTCGGCCGGCGTGCTGGCCCACAGGCCGTGCAGACTCCACTGCCGGCTGCGCACGGCGGCGGGCGTGCGCGTGGCGCAATCCGGGCCAGCCAGTTCGTCATGCGCGAGGCAGGCGCCCGGCTCCCACAGCAGGGCGAAGGTGTAGTGACCGAAGCGCAGGCCCGGCTTGCCGTTGGGCGCGGGATTGAACGCAGGTGCGGCGGCGGAGTCATCGGCACGCGCGGGCACCGCGCCGAACAGCGGCAGGCCCGTCAGCAGCGCGGCGAGCATGAGGACGCGGAACTGGGGTGGCAGGCGCATCGAACGGTTTCCGGCAACAGCGTGGTCAGGCGCAACGGTAACGCACAATCGTGACGCCATCTCCCGCGTCTTCGTCATTCCCGCGCACCACTCCCCATCATTCACGCGTATCCATCCCTCGTCATTCCCGCGAAGAGCCTGCCCCCGCGAAGGCGGGGGCGGGAATCCAGTGACTTCAGAACGCACTGGATGACCGGCTTCGCTGTCAAGAAGCGATCCCCGTCCCCGACACAAGCACTCGGGGATGACGTTCCTGCGCGGGGATGACGAAGGGCGGAGAGGTGAGCCACTGGATCCCTGGATCCCCGCCTCCACGGGATGACTCCACGACGATCTTCGGCCACTTGCAGCTCGCTGGCCCGCACCGCCGTGATGAAGCGCGTAGCGCGTGCGCCTGAACTTGCAAGACCGGGGTCTGTATCACGGCGCAGACAAACGGGGGCGACGGATTGCATCCGGGCGCCTATAAACTGCGCGCATGGCCAAATCCCGTTCCCCGCGCCGCCAGCCGGTGATCGCACACACCGCGCAGCGTGCGCGGCGCAACGGCGGCACGTCGGCGCCGCGCCCGGCCGACGCCTCGGCGCGCTCCACGCGCGTGCTCGACACGCTGCTGCGCCTGCTGCCGGCGCGCTGGCGTGACAGCGTGCGCGACTATCTGGTGCTGATGCGCATGGACCGCCCGATCGGCGCGCTGCTGCTGCTGTGGCCGACATGGTGGGCGCTGTGGCTGGCGGCCAAGGGCACGCCGCCGCTGGGCATCTGGATCATCTTCACCGTCGGTGTGTTTCTGATGCGCGCGGCCGGTTGCGCGATCAACGACTACGCCGACCGCAAACTCGATCCGCAAGTGGCACGCACCGCCGGCCGGCCCGTCGCCTGCGGTCGCATCGCCCCGCACGCGGCACTGAAGCTGTTCGTCGCGCTGCTGGCGCTGGCCTTCCTGCTGGTGTTGCTGACCAATCGCCTGACCATCGAGCTCAGCTTCGCCGGCGCCGCGCTGGCCGCGCTGTATCCATTCACCAAGCGCTGGACCAGCCTGCCGCAGGTGGTGCTGGGCGCGGCCTTCGGCTGGGCGATTCCGATGGCTTTCGCCGCGGTGCAGGGCACGGTGCCGGCGCTGGGCTGGCTGCTGTTTCTGGCCAATATCCTGTGGAGCACGATCTACGACACCGAGTACGCCATGGTCGATCGCGACGACGACATCAAGGCCGGCGCGCGCTCCACCGCGATCCTGTTCGGCGACGCCGACCTGCCCATCCTCGGCGTGCTGATCGCGGGTTTCGCGCTGACCCTGGTGATGATCGGCACGCGCGCGGCGCTGGCGTGGCCGTGGTACGCCGGCATCGCGCTGGCGCTGGCGCAATTCGGCTGGCAACTGTGGATGATGCGCGCGCGCGCGCCGGCGCAATGCCTGCGCGCGTTCCGCCAGAACAACTGGCTGGGCATGACGCTGTGGCTGGGGCTGGTGCTGGCACTGGCGCTGCATTGACGCGATGATGCCGCGCCATCGCACTCGCCGGGCCTGCCCGTGATCGGACGCATCCGCCGTTACTTCAACGACCTCGAGGACCGCCAGCGCATCGCCATCGCGCTGGCCAAGGGCGCGCGCATGGCCACGCGCCGCATCGACCCGGGCGATCCGGCGAGCTGGGAGTTCGCGGCCTTCAGCCAGAACGGCGAGGACGGCGTGCTCGATGTGCTGCGCAGCCAGTTGCGCGAGTGCAACCGGACGTTCCTTGAGATCGGCGCCAGCGACGGCATCGACAACAACACGGCGTGGCTGGCGATCGCCGAGAAATACGGCGGGCTGATGATCGAGGGCGATGCGCGCAAATCGGCGCGCGCGCGGCGCCTGCTGCCCGGCTATGCGCTGGCCATCGACTGCGTGGCGCTGTTCGTCACCCGCGCCAGCGTGGCGGACATCGCCGCGCGCGCGCTGCATGCCGACCCGGACGTGTGCTCGCTGGACATCGACGGCAACGATTACCACATCGCCGCCGCGCTGCTGGATGCCGGCCTGCGACCCAAGATCTGGGTGGTCGAGTACAACGCCGCGTTCGGCCCCGAGCGCCGCGTCAGCGTCGTCTATGACGACGCCTTCGACTTCACCGCCGCGCATCCCAGCCAGCTTTACTACGGCGTGTCCATCGCCGGCTGGCGCGCGTTGTTCGCGCAGCGCGGCTACCGTTTCATCGGCGTCGAGCGCAACGGCGTCAACGCGTTCTTCGTCGACCCGGCCTGCTTCGCGCCGGCGTTTCTCGATGGCATCCGCGGCCTCGACTACGCCGAAAACCGCTTCCAGTTGCACAAGTTCCGCGCGCCGTGGAGCGAACAGTTTCAGCGCATCGCCGACCTGCCGCTGGTCGAGATCTGACGCGCGTACTCAGCGTGCGACCGGCGCGCGCGCCAGCGCCCACACGTCCACGCGCGCAACGCCGGCACGGCGCAGCA
>DZBX01000051.1 GCA_022730075.1 Rhodanobacter sp.
CTCAGTGCGCCACCAGCAACGGCAGCGGACATTCGCGGAACAGCGCGCGGGTGACGCCGCCGAGGACCATCTCGGTCAGCCGCGAGGTGCCCCAGGCGCCCAACACGATCAGGTCGCACTGCAAGGTCTGCGCGCGCTCCAGGATGGCGGGCGCCGGTGCGCCATTCGGCGCAAAGCGCTCGATCTCGGCGCCGATACCGCGCTGCGCGAACCACGCCGGCAGGTCCAGCGGCGGCAGCCAGGCCAGTCCCTGCGGCCCCCGTTCGCGGCTGCCGTCGAGTACATGCACGGCGTCGGCATGGGCCAGCAACGACGCCGCGCCATGCAAGGCGCGCGCGGATTCCAGGCTGCCGTTCCAGGCGATCAGCACGCGCTTGCCGACGCTGGCCGCGCCGGCCGCGGGCACGATCAGTACCGGCTTGGCCGCGGCGAATACCGCGCGCGAGGTGCTGCCGAAGCCGATTGGGGCGTCCTCGCGGATCTGCGGGCGCTGCACGACCAGCAGATCGGCACTGGCCACGGCCAGGCACAGCACCTGCGCCAGATCACCCTCGCCCACGCGCCAGTCGCCGCGCAGGCCGCGCTGGCGCAGCAACTCCTGCCACCACGCGGTCTCGGCGCCGGCGTGCTTGCGCGCCTGCTCGGCTTCCTGCACCTGCAGCGTGATCGCCTCGGGCACGGCGAATGCGGCGCTGGGCAGGGCCGCGGCGAACACGCCACTGAGCCGCGCCTGCAGGCGCGCGGCCAGGTCCAGCGCCAGATCCAGCGCCGCATGGCGCGTGCCCGGCTCGGGAACATGCACGATGAATTCGGGGGTGGGCATGGGCGCGACTCCGCTGCATGTGAATGGCGTCAACCCCGCGCGTGCTGCGCGCATTGCGTCGCACGGTCGGATGCGGCAAGACTATCGCCCGCGGCGCGTCACCGCGAGTGCGGTGGCGCCGATCGTCCCGATTCCGAGGAATACTCCAATGCGTACGCTCACCGCCAGGATCATGTGCGCCGGTCTGCTGCTGATCGGCAGCGTGGTCGCCCTGCCCGCGCAGGCGCGCGACATCAGTTGCCGCATGACTTACAGCCTCAAGGGCTGGTCGCTGTTCTATCAGACCGCGCGCGGCAGCGGTGTGGTCACTTGCGACAATGGGCAGAGCCTGCGCGTGAGCATCGAGACCAAGGGCGGCGGCCTGACCATCGGCAAGTCCGAGATCCACGACGGACACGGTCGCTTCGCCGGCGTGCGCGACATTCGCGACGTGCTGGGCGCCTACGCCACCGCCGAAGCCCACGCCGGCGTGGTCCGCTCCAGCGCCGCGCAGGTGCTGGTCAAGGGCAACGTCACCCTGGCGCTGGCCGGCACCGGCGAGGGCTGGGATCTTGGCATCGCCTTCGGCAAGTTCGTGATCAAGGCTGATTGACGCATCAGGCTGGCGCGCGTGGAGCTGCATACTTGCCGCGGCGGTTGTCACTGCGGTCGCGTGCGTTTCGAGTGCCAGCTGCCGGCGCAGCCGCTGGTGCTGGAATGCGATTGCTCGATCTGCCGCATGAGCGGTTACTTGCATCTCATCATTCCGGCTGCGCGGTTCCGCCTGCTCAGCGGGGCGGAGGATTTGCGCGAATACCGCTTCAACACCGGCACGGCGCGACATCTGTTTTGCGCGACCTGCGGCATCAAGAGTTTCTACGTGCCGCGCTCGCACCCGGATGGCATCGACATCAACCTGCGCTGCCTGGACGTCGACAGCGTGCCCGAGTACACGCTGCAGGCCTTCCGCGATGCCGAGCGCGAAGCCGCCACCGCGGCACTGGCGCATCTGAGCGTGCCGGGCGCGCCCTGAATCAACGCGCGCGCCACGCGCCCGGATAGTGCACGCCGGGCTGCGGGCGCTCGCGCAGCACCTCGCGGCGGAAGCGGAACAGCGCGGCCGGACGCCCGCGCGGCGCGCGCGCTTGCGCGCCGGTGGCCTCGACCAGACCGGCGTTCTCGATCAGGCGGCGGAAGTTCTGCGTGTGCAGGCGACGTCCGGTCAGCGCCTCGATCACCTGCTGCATCTGGCTCAGGGTGAAACTCTCGGGCAGCAGCTCGAATACCACCGGGCGATAGCGCAGCTTGCCGCGCATGCGCCCCAGCGCGGTAGCCAGGATGCGACGGTGATCCTGCACCAATGTGCGACCCAGTCCCGGCGCGCCACCGGCCTCGGCCACCAGCCCGGCTTCCCACAGCAGTTCGTAGCGCTCCAGCGTGTGCTCGGCATCCCATGGCGCGCCATGCAGGCCGAATACCAGTTCCACGCGCTCGCGCCGTTGCGCCATGGCGCCGGCCCAGTGCAGCAGTGCCGGCGCCAGCGCCGCATCAAGCAGGGCCGGGCGCTGCTGGCGCCAGTCCTCCCACGGCAGAAAGGCATACACATCGTGCCAGTGCGCGGCACCTTCGGGCAGGGCTTGCTCGCGCGTCAGCGCGAGGTAGGCGATGCCGATCGTGCGTGGCCGCGCATGACGCAGGAGCGGATCGCGCTGGCGGTCGCCGAAGGTATACAGCTGCTCGACATAGCCGAGCTGGAAGCCGCTCGCGCGCTGTACCCACTCACGCAGGCCGCGCTCCAGCGTGGGATGCGCGGCGCTGTCCAGCGGGCCCGCCGGCAGCGCGCAGCCCTCCACCGTGGTGGCGGTGAGCACGCGCGGCGTGGCTGCGGTCACGGCCAGGATCACCGCTTCCAAGTTGACACCTAACGCATCCGGCATATCCGAAGCACTCCTGCATTGAGCCTACGCCACTACCACAGGGAATACCCGCGGCAGGTTCGTGTTGGGCTCAAGCAGAAGTGATGCCAAGCGCGCGTCACACGCCGTGACGATTGACCGATCAGGTCGACGCTGGCGGTGGCGTGCTGTCCACGACGTCTTCTTCGGCGGCGGTGCCGCGGTGCAGGGCATCGTGATAAATCGACTGCGGATGGATCGCGCGCGAGACGTGGTACGCGGCCAGGCACGACAGCATCAGTGCCGGCACCAGTTGATACTCGAGCGTCATCTCGAACACGATCAGGAACGACATCAGCGGTGCGTGCGTGGTCGCTGCCAGGAACGCGCCCATGCCGATCACCGCATACACGATGGGCAGCGAACTGCCCGGCCACAGCGCGTGCGCGGCGCTGCCGATCAGCAGGCCGAGCAGCGCGCCGACGAAAATGGTCGGTGTGAACACGCCGCCGACCGCGCCCGAGCCGGTGGTCGCGGCGGTGGCGAGCACCTTGGCGATCAGCACTGCGAGCACCAGCGTGACCGGCCACGGCGAATGCAGCACATCGTTGACCACGCTGTAGCCGTTGCCCCAGACCTGCGGATACAGCACTGAAATCAGGCCGACGATGAGCCCGCCCAGTGCCAGTTTCAACGGCAGGCCCAAACGCAGACGCGCGGCCAGTCGATGGCTGCCGTCCAGCGTGGCCATGAACAGCGGCGCCAGCGCGCCCAGCGCGGCGCCCATGATCAGGAACAGCGGCAGCTCCCACAGCGTGGCCACGTGCAGTGGCGGGATCATGTACACCGGCTTGTAGCCCAGCACCTGGTGCACGGTGACGTTGCTGATCACCGAGGCCACCATCAGCGGACCGAGGCGGCGGATGGCCAGCGTGCCGTAGACGATCTCGGCGATGAAGATCGCACCGGACAATGCCGCGTCGTAGGCCGCGGCGAAACCCGCCGCCGCGCCGCAGGCCAGCAGCAGGCGCAGGTCGTCGCCGTCGAAACGCGCGAGTTGACCGATCCACGAGCCGGTGGCCGCGGCCAGTTGCACCATCGCGCCCTCGCGACCGATCGAGCCGCCGGCACCGATGGTGCACAACGAGGAGGCGCTGCGCAGCAGGGTGCCTTTGACATCCTGGCGACCGTCGCCGATGGCGATGGCTTCCAGATAATCCGGCTGTTTCTTGCCCTTGGCGGCGCGCTGCGCCAGCCACAGGATCGCCCCCGCGGCGATGCCGCCCAGCGCCGGAGTGATGGCGCGGCGCCACGGTGCCAGCATTTCGGCCGCGTGCACCAGGCTGCCCGGATGCTGCGTGGCGAGCCGTTCGGTGAGCGCCATGCCCTCGTGGAACAACACCGTGGCCAGCCCGCCGACCACGCCGATCAGTGCCGCCCACAGCAGCAGCCAGCGGTCATCGCCGTGGTAGCCGGGCGCGCGCGTCGCGGCGGGCTTCGCGCTTGCGGGCGGCACGGGCGCGCTCACAGGTTCTGGTAGTTCGGACCGCTACCGCCTTGCGGCGTCACCCAGTTGATGATCTGGTACGGATCCTTGATGTCGCAGGTCTTGCAGTGCACGCAGTTGGCGGCATTGATTTGCAGGCGCTTGCCGGCCGCGTCAGCGACCATCTCGTAGACCCCGGCGGGGCAGAAGCGCGTGCACGGATTGGCGTATTCGCGAGCGCAGCGGTCGATGCAGATGCCGGTGTCGGCCACCTGCAGGTGCACCGGCTGGTCCTCGTCGTGCTCGGTGGCGGCGAAGTACACGCTGGCCAGGCGATCGCGCGGCGGCAGGCTGCGCGGCACGTAGTCGCGTGGCGGTGACTGCTGCGCGTCCACGCGCGCGAGCTGGGCGTGATCGGCATGGTTGCGCAGCGTCCACGGCGAGCGCCCGCCGAGCGCGGTTTCCCAGCCGGCGTTGGCCAGCCCGAGCCACAGCCCCTTGTGAAAACCGGGGCGGATATTGCGCACGCGGCGCAGCTCGCCGACCACGGCGGACGCGCGCAGGCGCGCATCGAAACCGGTGCTGGCGTAGCCATGCGCGGCGACATGTTCGGCGGCCAGCATCGCCGAGCGCATGGCCTGGTGCGTGCCCTTGATCTTGGGCACGTTGAGCAATCCCGCGGCATCGCCGATCAGCAGCGCACCCGGCATCTCGACCTTCGGCAGCGATTGATAGCCGCCTTCGACCAGCGCGCGCGCGCCGGCCGCGAGGATCTGTCCGCCATCCAGCAACGGCTGCACGCGCGCGTGCTGCTTGAACTGCTGGAACGCCTCCCACGGCGAGAACATCGGATCGCGGTAGTCCAGGCCGACCACGAAGCCGATCGCCAGACGGTCGCCGTCGAGGTGGTACATGAAGCTGCCGCCATAGGTTGCCGGGTCCAGCGGCCAGCCCAGCGTGTGCACCACCTTGCCGGCCTCGACGCGTCCCGGCGGCAGCTGCCAAAGCTCCTTGAGGCCGATGCCGTAGGTCTGCGGGTCCACGCCGCGATCCAGGCCATGGCGCGCGATCAGCTGCTTGCTCAGGCTGCCGCGGCAACCTTCGGCCAGCACCGTCAGCGCGGCCTTGATGTCGATGCCTTGCGTGTAGCTGGCCTTGTGGCTGCCATCGCGCGCCACGCCCATGTCGCCGATGCGCACGCCGGTCACGGCGCCCTGCGCATCGAACAGCGGTTCGGCGGCGGCGAAGCCGGGGTAGATCTCCACGCCCAGCGCTTCGGCCTGCGGCGCCAGCCAGGCACAAACCGCGCCCAGACTGACGATGAAATTGCCGGTGTTGTGCATCTGTGGCGGGGTCGGCATCCGCAGCGCCTTGCGCGGGTTGCGCAGCCAGCAGAATTCGTCATGGCGCACCGGTACGCAGACCGGCGGTGGTGCATCGCGCCAGCCCGGCAGCAGCGCGTCCAGCGGTGCCGGTTCGATCACCGCGCCGGAAAGAATCTGCGCGCCGACGGCGGCGGCTTTCTCGATCACGCACACGCGCGCATCGGGTTTGAGCTGCTTGAGGCGGATCGCGAAGGCCAGCCCGGCCGGGCCGGCGCCGACGGTCACCACGTCGTACTCCATCACATCGCGTTCGCTCATGGTCATGGCGCCATCATTGAAACAAGCGTTTGATTCTCGCGCTTTGCGGCGTGCGCGGCAACGCGCACAATGCGGTTTTCCGGCGGGGGCAACGGCATGAATCACGGCGTGGTCGATGCAAGCGGTTGTGGCGTATGCCAGACACTCGCCGCGCTGGCTTCCGGCAAGCTCGGCCCGGTCGATGTGGCCGAGGCCTGCCTGCAGCGCGCGCATCGCCTCAACCCGCAACTGGGTGCATTCGTCGATTTGCACCCGGCGCTGGTGCGCGAGCAGGCGCAGGCCAGCGCGCATCGTCGTCGCGAACACATACTGGGGCGGCTTGACGGCATCCCCATCGCGATCAAAGACTGCTTCGACATCGCCGGATGGCCAACGCGCGTCGGTTTGCCGCGCGCGGCAGTGGAGATGGCAACCCACGACGCCGCCGCAGTAACGCGACTGCGCGCCGCGGGCGCGGTGCTGATGGGCAAGACCGCGCTCGACGAGGGCCAGCTCGGCGCGCATGGACAGAGCCCGCACTATCCGCCGGTACGACATCCGCTGCGGCCCACGCATACGCCGGGCGGCTCGTCCTCGGGTGCCGCGGTGGCGGTGGCCAGCGGCATGGCGCTGGCCGCGCTGGGCGCGGATGGCCTGGGCTCGGTGCGCATTCCGGCCAGTTACTGCGGCCTGGTCGGACTCAAGCCGACGCATGGCGAGATTTCCTGTGTCGGCATGACGCCCAGCGCGCGGCGACTGGATTGCGTGGGCATCCTCGCGCGCGAGGTGCGCGACGCGGCGGTGATGCTGCAGGTGCTGGCCGGCTACGACGCCGAGGATGCGTTCTCGCGCAAGCGTCGCGTCGCCTTCGCATTGCCCGATCTGGAGCCCGGCCGCCTGCGCGTGGGCCTGCTGCCGGATCTGGCCGCGCTGGGCGTAGAGGAAGCCATGCAGCAGGCGTTTGCGCGTGCGCTGGACACGCTGGGCGAATTGCTGGGCCAGCGCCAGCGCGTCGATTGCAGCGACTGGGATTTCGCGCGCGCGCGCCGTGCCGGCCTGCTGCTGCTGGAAGCCGAGATGCTGCACACCTTCGCCGCGGATTTGCTGGACGTCGCGCACCCGGTGTCGCCGCGCTTCCGCCGCATGCTGGATTACGCGCGCGGCAAGAGCGCCGCCGACTATGTCGCCGCTGATCGCATGCTCGACGCCGCGCGGCTGAAGGCGCGGCGCCTGTTCGCGCAGGTCGATGTGCTGATCACGCCGACCACGCCCAGCGGCGCGTATCCGCTGCAACAGGCCGAGCCCGCCAACGCCGCCGACCTGACCAGCTTCGCCAGCCTGTCCGGCTGCCCCGCGGTGAGCATCCCGATGGGCATGCTGCCCGATGGGCTGCCCGCCGGCTTGCAAATCGTCGGTCCACCCGGCTCGGATTTGCGCCTGCTCGAGCTGGCCGAGGTGTTCGCCGCCGCGCTGGATGCGACGCCCGTGTTCCCCATGGGCAATGATTCCTGAGCCGCGGCCGGCACTGCCGGGTGCAGCGCTGCCGCTACCCGGTGCGCTGCTGCGCCTCGCGCCGGATTTTCTGGCGGCAAGCGAAGCCGACGCGTTACTGGGCGAACTGATGACCGCGATCGCATGGGAGCAGCACCACGTGCACCTGTTCGGACGCACGCTGCCGGTACCGAGGCTGTCGTGCTGGATCGGTGATGCCGAGGCTGCTTATACGTATTCGCGCATGCGCTTCGCGCCGCGCCCGTGGCCCGTGGCGTTGCTGGCGCTGCGCGCGCGCATGCAACGCGATTGCGCCGCGCGCTTCAACAGCGTGCTGGCCAATCTGTATCGCGATGGCCGTGACGGCATGGGTTGGCATAGCGACGACGAACCCGAACTGGGGGCCGCGCCGCTGATCGCCAGCCTGAGCCTTGGCGCATCGCGGCGGTTCATGCTGCGCGCACGCGACGGGGCCACGCGGAGCACGATGCTCGTGCTGACCCACGGCAGCCTGCTGTTGATGGGCGGCGCCTGCCAGCACCTGTATCGCCATGCCGTGCCGCGCACGCGCGCAGCGGTCGCGGCGCGCATCAATCTCACGTTTCGCTGGGTGCAGTCGCGCGACTGAGGCGCGCAGCTCGCGCCGCACACGCATCGTGGCGTGTTCCGCCGCCAATATGTCCTTCACAGGTCATGATCAATAGATAGGCCGCTCATCTGCTAACAGCGTCCCTTTGTCTGAAATATTCAGTTGTAAATCACATAAACGTATAGTTTTGGTGCCTGCGCCCGAACCGAGGGCAGGGCCCATGGAACGTCGAGTCAGTGCGGGGATCCGCATGCCGTGCGGGTTTTCGCTGGTGGAGCTGCTGATCGCGCTGGCCATCCTGGTGGTGTTGGTCGGCTTGGCCGCGCCCGGCATGCGCACGTTGCTGGTCAGTCGGCAGGTGACCGGCGCCAGCAATGATCTGCTGGCCGATCTGCAGACCGCGCGCGCGCTGGCGATCAGCCGCGCGGGACAAGTCGGCGTGGTGGCCGTGGGCGGCAACTGGCGGGACGGCTGGCAGATTCAGTCGGATCGCGCCGCATCCACGGCAGGCTACAGCGCAGCCAGCGGTACGCCATTGCGCGCGCATGCGGCTCTGGGTGCCGGGTTCAGCGCCGCAATGGATCGCGGCGGTGCGATCGACAGCGTGGTGTTCGCACGCGACGGCAGTGTCTACGACACGTCAAGCAACGCGCGCGCCGGCAGCGACACGACGTTCAGTGTGTGCAAGCCCGCTGGCGCGAACGCGCAGGCAATGACGCTGGTCGTGCGCGCCTCGGGGCAGATGCAGTCCTACCGCGACCGTCGCGTGAGTGGAGCAAACTGCCCATGAGCATGCATTGCCCGGGTCACGTGCGTAACGGCTTCAGCCTGATCGAGGTGCTGATCGCGGTACTGATCTTCAGTCTCGGTTTGCTGGGCATGGCCGCGTTGCTGGTGGTGTCCACGCAGTCCAGCCACGCCTCGTATCTGCGCACGCAGGTCGGCTTTCTGGCCGAGCAGATGGTCAATCGGATGCGAGCGAATCCGCAGGGTGTGTGGGCCGGAGCATACGACAGCGCCGCGTATCCGGTCGGCGGCACGCCACCCGCTTGCGACAGCGCTGCCGGCTGCTCGCCGCAGCAGGTCGCGCAGCGCGACCGGATCCTGTGGAGTCGCCAGTTGCAACAGTTCCTGCCCGCCGGTGCCAGCGCCGCGCTGCAGTGCACGCAAACGGCCGCTGGTCCCGCGATCGGCGCGTCACAATTCGCCTATCGCCCGCCGTATGCCGGCAGTTGCGCGTTGACCATCTCCTGGAACGAAACGGCATTGGCGCGCGGCGCGGCGCCCGGCACGCAAACCTTTGCCTGGGCCTTCCAGCCATGATGCCGCATCGCCATGCCGGCGCAGGCTTTACCCTGGTCGAACTGATGATCGCGCTGGCGCTGGGCCTGCTGGTGACCGCGGGCATCATCAGCGTGTTCATGTCCACCAGCAAGGCCGGCAACGTGCAGACGCAGATGGCGCGCCTGCAGGAAGAAGGCCGCTACGCCATCGGCCAGATTGGCAGCGATCTGAGCATGGCCGGTGGGCTCTACGGTGCCAACACCGGCGGTCTTGCCACGCAGGAAACCTACGGCTACATGGACGGCCTGCGCAGCCCGACGGCCTATGTGCAATTCGCCAGCCTGGGCTTGCCCGACAGTCCGGTCGTGCTGGCCAATGCGCCAGCCGCGCCATTCCCGCTGCCTTCGCGCATCTATGTCAGCGGTTACGAGTGCAGTACCGCTGCATGCATGCCGGCCGTACCGGCCGCCGTCGCGCCGGCCATGGGCACGGCCGTGGGCAACCGTGTGCCCGGCGCCGACGTGCTGACCGTGCGTTACGTCAACGGCCGCGGCTGGTCGGTGGTCGAGGGCGGTTCGGCGCAGGTGTGCGGCGCGACCAATGAACTCACTTCGCTCAACATCGTGCCGCAGACCGGCGACGCACCCCTGTCGAGCTTCCGCAACGGCGATCTGGCGCTGCTCAGCGACGGCTCCGCCGCGTCGGTGTTCAAGGTCGTGCGTGCCGGCGGGGTGTTCACCCCGGCCAGCGATTTTCCAGGCTACGCGCCTAGTTGCGTCAACACCCAGACCGATGCGCGCCTGTTCAACTTCACGCGCGATTTCACCACCATCACCTACTACCTGCAGTTGCTTGCCGACAGCAATCCGGATGCGCCGGCCGGGCATCGGGTCGCCGCGCTGATGCGCAAGGTCAACGGTGGCGCTGCCGAGGAAATCGCGCGCGGCGTCGAGCGCCTGGACTTCCGCTATGTGATCGAGAACGCCAGCGGCGGCGTGGTCGTGCTGGCCGCCGATGGCGTGGCGGCCGGCACCGATGGTTCCGGGAACGCCATCGCCTGCCCTGTGCAGCCGGACCTGAGTGCCTTCACCGGCGCCACCCTGGCCGAATTGCAGCAGGGCTGCCTGTGGCGCGCGCTGCGTGCCATCGAGGTGCATGCACTGGTCGACAACGCCACGCTGCTGCCCACCCTCAGCGCCGGCGAGCTGGCCTACCGATACTCCTGCGATGGCAGCGTCGCGTGCGCCAATCATGGTGCCGCGCAGGCGCCCAGCGCGCTCACTGCGCCGCTGCCGAACGGCCTCGACAAACGCATGCTGCGGCGCGAGTTCGTCGGTCTGTACAGCGTGCGCAACTACAACCCGTGATGGTGATGCCCATGCGCCGCCGCGAATCGACGATTTCCACCAGGCCGCCGCAGCCGCGCGGCGCGGCGCTGACGGTGGCGCTGGTATTCATGCTGCTGTTGTCCATCCTCGCCATCGGCGCCATGCGCACCGCCTTGCTGGAGGAAAAAATGGTCGCCGCCGTGCGCAACCAGCAGCTCTCCGGCTTGGGCGCGGAATCGGCGCTGCGTGCGGCCGAATTCCGCTTGTGGTCGGCCAGTCTGAGTGCGCAGCCGGTGATCTGCGGCGAGGTGGCGCTGGGCGGCTGCTACAGCTATGTCGCCGGACAACCCAATGCCAGCGTACAGGCCTTTGTCCATGCCAGCGGTTGGCACAGCGCAGGAGGCGCCCGCTACACGACCCTGGACATGAGCGCGCTCGCGGGTGCGCAGGCCAGCGCGAGGCTCGCCGAAAATCCGGTATTCCTGATCGAGGATCTCGGCATCGAGACGCCACCCGGCCTCGGGCCGGCGCACGAATCCGGTGTCAGCGGCCCCGGTGCGGGCCCGCGCAGCGCCGACAAGCATCTGTACCGCATCACCGCGCGCAGCACCGGCGGCAACGCCAACAGCGTGCGCGTGGTGCAGAGCACCTTTGCCACCAAGAGCAACTGAGGATTGCGCCATGCGCCATCGTCCCCGATACGTTCGCTCGCGGCACGTGCTGACCGCGGCTCTGGTGTTGAGCCTGGCGGCCGGCCTGCCCGGTGCGTCCACGCTGGCTGCCGCGACGTACACGGTGGACCTCAGCACCGTGCCGCCGGATCTCAGCAAGAGCGTGGATCCGAATGTCGCGGTGACCTTCGACGACTCCGGCTCGATGGGCCGGGATTACATGGGCGACAGGCGTCCGTTCGATCATGCCGAGTGGGGCAGCTCGCCGTGGCGCTGCGCCGCCGTGATCGATCCGCGCGTCACTGCGCCGGGTGATCTGCGCGCGCATGCCATGAATGGCGTGTACTACAACCCCAACGTGCAATACCTGCCGCCGCTGTACGCCGATGGCACGTCGTTCGCCAACGCCGACGCGAGCCTGGCGGCGGTCTGGAACGACGGCATTCTCAGGAACCGCCGCGTCGCCGCCGCCGATCCGGGCGCGACCCGCTTCACCGGCGCATGGCAGTGCGCGAACGCTCAGGCCAACCCGGTGGGGAACGGACCGTTCTACTGGCGCCTGAAGGCGGGCGTGGCCATCGGCACGCTGGCTGCTGTCGATACGACCGCGCTGTACACCGCGGCCAACTGGGAGGCGGTGTCCGTGCCCGCCGCGCAGTACCAGAACTGGGCCAACTGGTGGGCGTACTACCGCACGCGCAACTTGATGACGCGCACGGCGCTCTCGCGCGTGTTCGGCAGTCTGGGTGACAACCTGCGGGTGGTCCACCAGAACATCAACGATCCGGCTTACCGTCTGGTCGTTGACAGCACGCCGATCTCTGCTTTCAGCGGCGCGGCACGCACGACGTTCTTCGACTGGATCTATCAGGTGCCGGCCAATGGCAGCACGCCGGATCGTCTCGCCACGATCCGTGCCGGTGAATTCTTCACCGGCGGCGCCGGCAGCACGAAGTTCACCGCCAGGGACCCTTACTGGAACGGCTTGAGCGGTGCCGACCAGGCCGACCTCACCTGCCGGCAAAACTTCCACGTGCTGGTGACCGACGGCTACTGGAACGAGACGGATCCGGGCTTGCCGGCGGGCTATTTCACCGGCGAAACCTCGCGCACGCTGCCCGACGGCACGGCCTACAACGTGGGCGATGCCCGCAGCAGGGTTTTCCACGAGGTCAGCGGCGCGCCGTACGACTCTTCGCTGGCCAACATCGCCTTCTATTACTGGGCCAAGGATCTGCGGCCCGATCTGGCCAACAACGTGGCGGTGTACTTTCCGGACAAGACCACCGGCATCACCGACGCGGCGGTGAACGGGGTGATCGGCAATCCCGCCTCGATTCCCGAGATCTACTACAACCCGGCCAACGACCCGGCCAGTTGGCAGCATGTGGTGCAGTTCATGGTCACGCTGGGCGTGGCCGGCACGCTGAACTATCCGCAGGATCTCACCGCGCTGCGCACCGGGGCCAGGACCTGGCCGTTGCCAGTGAACAACGCCGCAGCGGCGGTGGACGACACCTGGCATGCCGCGGTCAATGGCCGCGGGGATTATTTCGGCGCCTCGGATCCGGGCGAGCTGGTCGGCAAGCTGCAGGACACCATCAACAGCATCGTCACGCGGCGCGCCTCCAGCGCGGCCGGCAGCCTCAGCACCGCGGTGCTCACGGTGAACACGGTGAGCTACAGCACCGGCTATGACTCCAGCGACTGGAGCGGCACCGCCAGCGCGCGCATGGTCGATGCCGATACCGGTTTGTTCGGCGGCACGCTGTGGGACGCCGGCTGCAAGTTGAGCGGCGGCTTATGCGTGGCCACCGGCACCAACCTGGGCGCGGCACGCGATCCTGATACGCGCGTGATCCTCAGCGCGCGCGGCCTCGGCAGCGGGCAAGGCATCGCCTTTCGCTGGGCGGCGCTGCCGACGGCGCTGCAGAGCCTGCTCGACCAGGATGAAAACGGCGTCAGCGATGGCCACGGCAGCGCGCGCCTCGATTTCCTGCGCGGCGAGCGCGGCAACGAAGGCACGCTGTTCCATCGGCGCGGTTCGGTGCTGGGCGCGGTGATCAACTCGCAGGCGCTGTACGTGGCCGCGCCGGACGGCGGCTACCGCGACACGTTTCCTGCCGGCACACCCGAGCAGATCGCGGCGGCCGGCGGCGCGACCTACGAGCAATTCGTGTTCGACCACCGCGAGCGCGCGCCAACCATCTACTTCGGCGCCAACGACGGCATGCTGCATGCGATCGACGCCACCGCCACGGCCGGCGGCGGCAGCGAGCGCTGGGCCTACGTGCCCTACACGCTGTATCCGACGCTGAGCAAGCTTGGCGCCAGGAACTACGCGTTGCAGCCCATGGTCGATGCGACGCCGGTGGAGCGCGACGTGTTCTTCGGCGGTGCCTGGCACACGCTGCTCGTCGGCGGGTTGCGTCTGGGCGGACGTGGCGTTTACGCGCTGGACATCACCCGCCCCACGGCCAGCGAGGCCAGCCCCGGCGCCAGGGTCCTGTGGGAGTTCAACCACGCCGCCAGCGGTGGCGCCGACCTCGGCTACACCTACGGCCAGCCCAATATCGCTCGCCTGGCCAACGGCAAGTGGGTGGTGTTGGTGCCCGTGGGTTACTTCCCCGACGGCAGCACGGCGCCGGCCGCCGGCAATGCCTACAGCAGTCTGTTCGTGCTGGATGCGCAGACCGGTGCGCTGATCCGCCAGATCAAGACCTCCAGCGCGCCGCAATCCGCCGTGATCAGTTATGGCCTGGCTGCGCCGGTGCTGGGCGATTACCAGAACGACCAGATCGACGACGTGGCTTTCGCCGGCGACATGCAGGGCAACCTGTGGCGCTTCGATCTGTCCGCCACGAACCCGGGCGATTGGGATGTCGATCTCGTGTTGCAGCCGGTCACGCCGGGCGCGCGTCCGATCACGGCGATGCCGCGCCTGTTTCCGGATGTGCTCACACGCAAGTTCGTCGTGGTGTTCGGCACCGGCAAGTACCTCGGCCTGAGCGATCGCACTTATGCCGGCGTGCCCACGCAGGCGTTTTATGGCGTGCGTGAATACGGCGCCGCCGCACCGGTTTATCCCATCGTCGATGGCGACCTGGTCATGCAGGACCTTGGCGCGCTGGGCAATGGCGCGCGCGTGCTGACCGACCTGCCGGTTACCGCCAGCCAGCGCGGCTGGTACTTCCTGCTCGACAGCGCGCCGGGCGAACGCGCCGTGGTCAGCCCGGTCGCCCTGTTCAATACCAACCGCGCCATCCTGAGCACGCTGATTCCGGGTGGCGGTGACCCCTGCAACCCCAGCCGTCAGGGTGCGGTGATGGTAGTCAATGCGGCCAATGGCAGCGCCAGCGCCGGGCTCGACACGTTGGCCGGCAGTCTGGCTCTGCCCAATGGCTACGGCGTGGCGGGCAGCAGCGTGAGCAATCCGCCCGCCGCCGGCACCTTGCCAGTGGCCGCGCGCGTGGGCGGCGGCAATCTGATGCTGCCCGGCATCCTGCTGCCCGGTGGTGGCACTTTCCAGTTTTCCGACAGCTATTGGCGCCGCCGCTCCTGGCGCGTGCTGCTACAGGGGGATTGAGCATGGCTTTGGTGTGGATGCAGCGCCGTCGCGCACGCGGCTTCACTCTCATCGAGCTGATGGTCGTGGTGGTGATCATCGCCATCCTTGCCGCGATCGCCATCCCCAGCTATCGCAACCATGTGCTGCGCGCGCAGCGCACCGACGGCAAGGACTTGCTGCTGCGCCTCGCGCTGGCGCAGGAGCGCTACTACACCGCCAACAACCGCTACACCGCGACGTTCGCCGATCTGGCGCAGTCGTCCAGTTCCGAGCACGGCTATTACGTCGCGCAGGTCGCCACTTCCAGCTCCAGTCTGGCCTACACCCTGACCGCTGTGCCGCAAGCCGGGCAGGGCCGCGATGCTTGCGCTGATCTCACGCTCGACAACACCGGTATCAAGGGCTATTCCGGCAGCGCCAGCAACGGCGCCTGCTGGTAGTGTTGCGCGCGCGCCGATGCGCGCGGCTTTCTCGTTCTTGTTCTTGTCGCTGCGCGCATCCATGCGTAAACTACGCGACCTTTCGCCGGAGTAGCTCAGTTGGTAGAGCGGCGCATTCGTAATGCGTAGGTCGTAGGTTCGACTCCTATCTCCGGCACCAAAA
>DZBX01000052.1 GCA_022730075.1 Rhodanobacter sp.
CGATCCGCAGCCGGTGCGCTGGGACATGCGCCGCGTGATCACCGTGTCCACCGTGATGGGACTGACCGGCACGGCTGGTAGTTTCTTGATGCTGTATATCGCGCTGGATTGGCTGAATCTGCCCATCCCCAAGGTGCAGACCTACATCTTCCTCAAGATGGCCGTGGCCGGTCACCTTACGCTGTTTGTCTCGCGGACGAAGGACGCCTACTGGCGCAAGCCCTACCCGGCACCGATCATGGTGTGGTCGGCGGTGCTCACCAAGGCCGCGGCGACATTGCTGTGCGCCTGGGGATTCGGTCTGATCGCGCCGATCTCATGGCCCGAGATCGCGCTGATCTGGGGCTACTCCATCGTCTGGTCGATCCTGACCGACTGGGCCAAGCGTATGGTCTATAGGCACTTCGACCACACCGGGCCACGTCATGCTGACTTTTTGCAATTCATGAAGCGCCGGGTTTGAAAACAGTCCTGAGCGCATCGCTGCATCGCTACATCGGCGCCACCTTTTCGGATCTCGATTCACGACGGAAGCACAGCCATGAGCAAGCACCACCCCCACCATCCCCGCGGCAAGATCTTGTGTCCAACCTGCGCCAAGCAGGGCAAAGTGACGGAAATGATCGCGCAGGATGCAATCGATCGATCATTCCTCGACCCAAAGCCCAACGACACGCCTGCCAATCTGCGTTCGTATCGTTGTCCGGTCTGCGAAACGGTGCAGGTTTTCGAGGTTGATTGAATGGCATGCCACCGGAGAGCTCGCGCACACGCGTGCATGTGCCGGATCGGGAGTGTGCGACGATATGGGCATGCTCCTGACCGGGATGGCATGACGCATGAAGCGTTACGCGCGCAGCCCTGCGCCCAACTCGAAATTGAACTATTCGTCGTGCGCGGCGTTTCTGCCATCGGACATGCAGCCCGCGCTCAAAACGCGGGTCGCCGATTGTGCCAGTGCGACCATCGTGCTGAATCGCGGCGAGCGCCTCGCGCGTTGCGGTGATCCGTTTCGCACTCTGTACCTGATCGTGCAGGGCGCCTTCAAACAAGTGCATGCCGACGGCGATGCGGTCGGCGAACAAATCGTCAGCTTTCATGGGCCGCGGGACTGGATTGGCCTGGACGGCTTCGCCACCCGCACGCACGCCACCGACCTGGTGGCATTGCAGTCGGCGATGGTTTGCGAGTTTCCGATCCAGGCCATCGAAGCTCTGGCCGAGAGTGATGCCGACTTGCTTGATCGCCTGCTGGCTTATGTGTCCGAGCGCCTAGCCCAAGCCCAGCAGTTGCAGCACATGCTGGGCGCCATGGGTGCCACCCAGAAGATCGCGTTCTTTTTCATGCACCTTGCGGACATGCTGCCCGCTACCGATCCCGCATCATCCAGCTATGAGTTGCCGATGACGCGCGCCGAAATCGGCAATTTCCTCGGCCTGAGCATGGAAACCGTCAGTCGCCTGATTTCGCGCTTGCAGGCGGCTGGCGCGATCAGCATCGAGCGGCGCCGCGTGCAATTGTTGCGCCCGGATGTATTGCGCGCGTGGCAGGCCGAACGACCCGCAGTCGCGGCGGGCGTCCGCTTTGCGGCCGCGCGCTGAGCGCGGGCGGGGCAACACCTGCGGCTTCCGGGCGTCTCGCCCGGATGCATCAATCAACCATCGGCATCTGTCGTCGCGGCTCCATGGACCGATCAGCCAGCGGCGCCAAACAGCATGCCCACGCCGGCCGTGATGGCCATGGCCAGCGCGCCCCAGAACGTGACCCGCAAGACGCCGCGGGCGATGCCGGCACCGCCGGTGTAGGCGGCCAGGCCGCCCAGCGCCGCCAGGAAGAACAGCGATGCCGCAGCGACGATCAGGGCCAGTTGCCGGCTTGGGGAAAGCAGAGCGCCCAGCAAGGGCAGGGCCGCGCCGACGGCGAAGGAGAGTGCGGAGGCCAGCGCCGCCTGCAAGGGTTTCGCGCTCGTGGATTCGTAAATGCCAAGCTCGTCGCGCGTGTGGGCCGCCAGCGCATCCTTGGCCATCAACTGCACGGCGACCTGCCTGGCCAGTGCCGGGTCCAATCCCCGTTGCACATAAATGCCGGCCAGTTCGGCCTCTTCGTGCACGCCGTCGCTGGCCAATTCCTGCCGCTCGCGTGCGATCTCGGCCTGCTCGGTATCCGCCTGCGAGCTGACCGATACATACTCGCCAGCCGCCATCGACATGGCGCCCGCCACCAGACCCGCGCCGCCCGCAACCAGCACCGCGCCGTGCGTGGCGTGGGCCGACGCGACACCGATGATCAAGCTCGCCGTGGAGACGATGCCGTCATTGGCGCCCAGCACCGCGGCACGCAGCCAGCCGATGCGCTGCATGCGATGGCGCTCCAAGTGCATTCTGGACATCGTCTGAAACTCCTTCAGTGAATCGGTGCGTCAACCTGCGCGCAGGCACAGCCCCCACGGATGACGGACGCAGGACCGACGCGCGCACCAAGCGAATGCGCTGTCGTGGCGGTGATCCGGGGCTACTGGTAGCTGCGGAAGACGTGGTCCCACAGTGACGTGGTCACCCCGTAGTTCTGTTGCGCGGCATGATGATGCAGCGCATGCAAGCGCTTGCGCCTGTGCATCCACGCGCCGCGCGAACGCCAGTGATGCAAGGCGTGGTGGACGAGGCCGTAGGCGAAGTAACCCGCAGTCATGCCCAGCGTGGCGCCGAGGCCCAGCCAGACGCCGCCCAGCAGCGTTGCCGGCAGCCACGCCAGCAGCAGGATGAACACGGCGCTGAGCGCCGTGGGCGTCGCGATCAATGCCTGCGGACGCCGGTGATGTTCGCCGTGCATGCGCTGGAACGGTTCGATGCCGTGAAAGATCACGCGGTGCATCAGGTATTCGACCAGACTCCAGCACACCACGCCGCCGATCACCGCCAGCACCACGCCGGGCAGCGCCTGACGCGGCGCGAACCTGGCCAGGATGCCGAGCAGCAGCACGACAGCCGCGAAATAAAACGCGAAGTCCGCGAAATAGACGACTTTCGAGTGTTCGATGCTGACGGCTTTCATATGATCTCCTGCGACCCGATGTCCGGGATCGGCAATTCCGTGGCGCTATGAGTAGTCAAAGCCCTGGCGTGATGCTCCGCGTCCCTTGTACCAGAATTGTCCCGCGCTTCCTGGAATGTGTCGAACATGTGGGCACCGACGCCGAACTTCAGGCCGCTGTTCGGCACACACGCCCAGCAACAGCGGATTCAGGCGCTGGTGCGGCACGATGAAGGTGCTGTAGCGCGCGGTGCGTTCCCTGGGTTCGGCGCCGAGAAACGCGCCGTAAAGCGCCGTGCTGCGGTCCAGATCGGCTACGCGCAGACTGATGTGAAACGCGTGCGCAACGGGAAACGGGGGATTGATCGCGCTGGGCATGGGGTCATCCTGCCCTGACGGGATCCGTCCGGCTTGAGGGTTCTGGACACAAGAAGGCGAAGATCTCCGCCCAAGGATGCAGGTGCCGCCCCCGGGAAAATGGATCGGGGCGCACACCGGTGCAACGCGCATCTCCAGACTTGTCCGAGCTTTATGCCGGCGTCCAGTGCAGACGCCAGCCATCGGCCCAGCGCAGCGTTTGCAGCCACAGGCCGCAGGCGATCAGCAGACCGAGCGCGGCGGCCAATGGCGGCAGGCCCACGCTGGCAAAACCCATCACCGCGCGTAGTCCGGGGATCAGCATGACCGCCGCCAGCACCAGCGCCACGCCGACGAACATGCGCGCCAGCCAGGGATTGTCGCCGCGCAAGTTGGCCAGCGCGGCATGGGCCAGGTCGCGGTTGGCCAGGATCAGCAGGAACAAAGCCAGCACCAGCGCGGTGAACACCGCCAAGCGCAAGTCGGTCTCGGACCAGGTGGTGAAGTGGTGCAGCAGGGCATGTCCTGCCAGCAGCACGGCGGCGATGCCCAGACCTTGTGCCAGCGCGTAGCCGATATTGCCCAGGGTGAACGGGCTGGCCGACAGTGGCCGCGGCGGGCGCCGCATGAGGTCGGCAGCCGCCGGTTCGGCTTCGAACACGATCGAGCAGGCCGGGTCGATCAGCAATTCGAGCAGCACGATGTGCACCGGCAACAGCAGCACCGGCCAGTGCAGCAGCGCCGGCAACAGCGTCAGCGCGATGATCGGCATGTGCACCGCGAACACGAAGCGCGTGGCCTTGGCGATGTTGTCGAAAATACGCCGTCCGCCGCGGATGGCCTGCACGATGCTGGCAAAACTGTCGTCGAGCAGCACCAGGGCCGCGGCTTCGCGCGCTACGTCGGTGCCACGCTCGCCCATGGCGATACCGACGTCCGCCGCCTTGAGCGCCGGGGCGTCGTTGACGCCGTCGCCGGTCATCGCCACCACCTGGCCGTCGGCCTGCAGTGCGCGCACCAGGCGCAGCTTGTGTTCAGGGGCGAGGCGCGCGCACACGTCCACCCGGCGCAGGCGCTCGCGCAGCGCGGCGGCGTCCAGCGCGGCCAGTTCCGGCCCGGTGACGACTTCGGCGCGATCGGACAGCCCGACCTGCGCGGCGATGGCGCGGGCGGTGGCGGGGTGGTCGCCGGTCATCATCACGATGCGCACCCCGGCGGCGCGGCATTCGGCAATCGCCGCAGGCACCTCGGGGCGTGGCGGGTCGAGCAGGCCGATGAGTCCGAGTAAGGTGAAATCGAAATCGTGCTGGCTCGCAGGCCACGGCGCTCCGGGCGCGGGCGCCTGCCAGGTGCCACGCGCCACGCCCAGCACGCGCAGGCCGCGCGTGGCCATGGCTTCGACCTGCTGCTGGATGGCGGCGCGCGCGGGCTCGGGCAGGTGGCACAGGTCGGCCACCGCCTCGGGCGCGCCCTTGGTCGCCAGCACATAGGTGTCGGGGTGGGTGTCGGCGAACACGCGGGTGATCGCCAGGATGTCGCGGGCGAGGTCGTACTGGTGCGCCGGGCTGCGGTCGTCGTGCACATGTTCGGTGTTGGCCAGCCACGTGTGGCCGAAGCCCTGGATGGCTTTTTCCATCGGGTCGAAGGGGTCGAGCGGCGTGGCCAGCATGGCGAACTCGACCAGGGTATGGAAATGCTCGGGCAAGTCGGATGCGCTGGACACGAACACCGCGTCGCCGGCGGCGAGCTCGGCCACCTGCATGCGGTTCTGCGTCAACGTGCCGGTCTTGTCTACCGCGAGCACGGTGATCGCCCCCAGCGCCTCGACTGCGGGCACGCGGCGGGTGAGCACCCTGCTTTTGGACAGCCGCCACGCGCCGAGCGCCAGGAACACGGTGAGGATGACCGGGATCTCCTCGGGCAGGATCGCCATCGCCAGCGCAATGCCGGCGAGCAGTCCTTCCAGCGGCGAGCGGCCATCCCACAGCCAGCTCACCAGCACCAGCGCCAGGGCCAGCAGCAACGCGACCACGGTCAGCTTGCGGATGAGCCCGCGCGAGGCGCGTTGCAGGCCGGAATCCACCTCGGCGGTGCCCGCCAGCGCCGCGCCGATGCTGCCCACCGCGGTGCGCGCGCCGGTGGCCTGCACCACGGCCAGGCCCACGCCCTTGGTGACCACGGTGCTGGCAAACAGCGTGGCGCCGCCATCGCCGCCGGGCCGCCCCAAGGCGATGGCAGCCCCATCGGGGAGCAGCGAAGGCGTAGCCGAAGCGTGGGGGTCAAGCGCCCCTTCGCCCGGCGCGGCGGGCGGGTGCAGCTTGGTGTCGGACAGCTTGCTCACCGGTACCGCCTCGCCGGTGAGCAGCGACTCGTCGACATCCAGTTGGCCATCGATGAGCTGGGCGTCGGCGGCGATGCGGTCACCCTCGTGCAGCACCAGCACGTCGCCGACCACCACGTCGCGCCCGGCGATGCGCTGCTCCTGGCCGTCGCGGATCACCAGCGCGCGCGGCGCCGACAGGTCGCGCAGCGATTCCAGCGCGCGCTGGGTCTTGCGCTCCTGCGCCAGGGTGATGCCGATGACCACGAATACGAAGGCCAGCAGGAACAGCGCCTCGCCACGGTCGCCCAGCAGCAGGTAGATGCCGCCCGCGGCCAGCAGCATCAGGAACATCGGCTCGCGCAGCACGCCGAGCACGATGGCCCAGACGGTCTTGGGCGCGGCGCCCGGCAGCAGATTCGGGCCGTCGTGCGCCAGCCGCGCCGCAGCTTCGTTGGCGGTCAGACCGGCGCGCGTCGGTTGGGCGTTGTCAGGCACGGCGTGGTGTTCTGTTTCGGGCGTGGACATTTCAATCCTTCAAGCGGCGCCGCAGCAGGGCGACCCGAATCGCGCCAGCGACGACGCTGGCACCGAGAGTCCACGCCTGCACCGTGCCCAAGCCGCTGCGGTAGTACCAGTTGACGATGCTCGCGGCGATGAAACCGATCTCGGTGGCACCGAACATATCGCGGACGCTCCGATATGGGCGTGTTGTCGCACCAGCGAGCATGATCATGATGGAGCGCGGAGCCCGCCATTTCCAATCGCGTGCGGCCGCGTTGCGGCGGGTCCATTCTTGAGCCAGATCAAGCCGGGCAGGGTGCGCAGGTGTGACAATGCCTGCTGCCTTGCCGCGAACGCATCAGGAAGCAGACCATCCATGAAACCATCGCCGCGCAAAATTCTGCCACTGCTGGTGGTTGTCGTGCTGCTGGCGGGCGCGACGGCATGGTGGTGGCGACACGTACAGCATCCGGCACCGGCTGCGCTGATGTTGTACGGCAATATCGATATCCGCACCGTGGACATGGCCTTCAACGATGCCGGCCGCATCCAGCGCATCGGCTTCGAGGAAGGTTCGACTGTACGCAAAGGTCAGGTACTGGCGCAGATCGATCCGCTGCGCTTCCAGGATGCCGTCGATCAGGCCGCGGGTGTGCTGGCCGCAGCGCAGCAGCAACTGGCGGCGCTGGTGGCCGGCAATCGTCCGCAGCAAATCGCCGAGGCGCGCGCCGCGACCGTCAGCGCGACGGCCACGCTGCGCAACGCGCAAATCACCTATACCCGCCAGCGCACCCTGGCCGCCGCGCATCTGCTGCCGCAGCAGTCGGCCGACAACGCGCTGCAGGCGCTCAAGAACGCGCGCGCAGGTTGGGACAGCGCGCAGCAGGCCTTGAGCCTGGCCGTGCAGGGACCGCGCCAGGAAGACATCGCCGCCGCGCGCGCGCAGGTCAAGGCCGATGCCGCGGTGCTGGCGCTGGCGCGGCGGCAATTGCACGACACCACGCTACGGGCACCGGCCGATGGCGTGATCCAGACACGCATCCTTGAGGTCGGCGACATGGCCAGCCCCGCCACGCCGGCGCTGACGCTCGCCCTGAATAATCCGGTCTGGGCGCGCGCGTATGTGCCGGAGACCGAGCTGGGCCGCATCCTGCCCGGCATGCGCGCCGACATCCTCAGCGACAGTTTTCCCGGGCAGCGTTTCAAGGGCTGGATCGGCTTTGTCTCACCCACCGCCGAGTTCACCCCCAAATCGGTGCAGACCACGGATTTGCGCACCGAGCTGGTGTACCGCGTGCGCGTCTACGCATGCAATCCGCAGGGGCGGCTGCGCCTGGGTATGCCGGTGACGGTGCAGGTGCCGCTGCACGACAACGCGCCGCGCGCGATTCCTGCGCATGTCTGCCAGGACTGATGCCGTGGAGGCGCCCGCACTGGTGCTGGATGCGGTGCACAAACGCTTTCGCCAGGGCAAGCAGGCGGTCGAGGCGATCAAGGGCCTGAGTGTGCAGGTGCAGAGCGGGCGCATCACCGGCCTGCTCGGGCCCGATGGCGCCGGCAAGACCACGTTGATGCGTCTGGCGGCCGCGCTGCTGCTGCCCGACGCCGGCGCGGTACGCGTGCTGGGCCACGACAGCCGCCACGAGGCCGCTGCCATCCAGCGCGACATCGGCTATATGCCGCAGCGCTTCGGCCTGTACGAAGACCTCAGCGTGCAGGAGAACCTCGCGCTGTATGCCGACCTGCAGGGTCTGGATGCGACGCAGCGCGCCGCCCGGTTTGACGAGCTGCTGCGCCTGACCGCACTGGGGCCATTCGGCAAACGCCGCGCCGGCGATTTGTCCGGCGGCATGAAACAGAAGCTGGGTCTGGCCTGCGCGCTGCTGCGCGCGCCGCGTCTGCTGTTGCTGGATGAGCCCACGGTGGGCGTCGATCCGATCTCGCGCCGCGAGCTGTGGAGCATCATCAAGGCCATGCGCGCGCAGGGCGTGACGGTGCTGGTGAGCACGGCGTATCTGGACGAAGCCGAGTTGTGCGACGACATCGTGCTGCTGCATCGGGGCGAGCTGCTGGCGCAGCAGTCGCCCGAAGCATTCTATGCGCCGCTGGTTGGGCATTGCTACAGCGTGCGGCATCCGGCGCTGCGGCGCCGGCAGTTGCAGGAGGTCCTGCGCAGCCGCGCGGGCGTGGTCGATGCATTGGTGCAAGCCGATGGCGTGCGCGTGGTGCTGCAAGGCAAGCAGCCACTGGCGCAGGTGGGCGAGGACTGGCAGCCGGTGCCGCCGCGTTTCGAGGATGCCTTCGTGTCGTTGCTGGCGACGGATGGTGAGTCGGTGGCGCAGGCCGGGGCCGGCGTTGATGCCACACCCGTTTTGCAAGGCAACGCGCAGGGTATTCGGCCTGCGGCCGTTTCACTGGATTTGCGCCTGCGCGGCAATGACGGTGGCGAGCAGGGGACTGCACCGGTGATCGAGGTCCACGAGCTGCGGCGCTTTTTCGGCAGCTTCGAGGCGGTCAAGAGCGTCGAATTCAGCGTGCAGCGCGGAGAGGTATTCGGCTTGCTGGGCGCCAACGGTGCGGGCAAGAGCACCACGTTCCGCATGCTGTGCGGGTTGCTGCCGGCCAGCTCGGGCACACTGCGCGTGGCCGGCATGGACCTGCGCACGGCACGAGCGGCGGCGCGCGCACGCATCGGCTATGTGTCGCAACGGTTTTCGTTGTACGGCAATTTGAGCGTGGCGCAGAATCTGGCGTTTTTTGCATCGGCCTACGGCCTGGGTGGCGCCCGGCGCAAGGCCAGGCTGGACTGGGCACAGCGCGAATTCGAATTGACCGCGTACCTGGATGCGGGCGCGGCGGAACTGCCGCTGGGCTTCAAGCAGCGCCTGGCGCTGGCCTGCGCGCTGATGCACGAGCCCTCGATCCTGTTCCTCGACGAACCCACCTCGGGCGTCGATCCGCTGGCGCGGCGCGAGTTCTGGCAGCGCATCAATCATCTGGCCGAATCCGGCGTGACGGTGATGATCACCACGCACTTCATGGACGAGGCTGAGTATTGCGATCACCTGGTGCTGATGTCGCTGGGCGAAATCCTCGCCTTCGGTTCGCCGCAGGAGATCCGCGCCAGGGTCAAAACCGCCGCCATGCCCGATCCAAGCATGGAAGATGCCTTCATCGGCCTGATCCAGGCGCATGAAGCGCAGACGCGCCGGGCGGCATGAGGATCGCCCCGTGAGCCGCGCGCCATGAACCGCCAGCGTCTGCGCGGACTGGTGCGCAAGGAGTTCCTGCAGATCCTGCGCGATCCATCGGCCATCGCCATCGCCTTCGTGCTGCCGGTGTTCCTGCTGCTGCTGTTCGGCTATGGGGTGTCGCTGGATGCGCACCACGTGCCGCTGGCGGTGGTGGTCGATCAGCCCACGGCGCAGACCAGCAATTTCATCGGCGGCCTGCAGCAGTCGGATTTTTTCGACCCGCGACATTACCCGACCATCGGCGCCGCGCGCACCGCGCTGATGCAGCGCCAAGTCACCGGCATCGTCTGGCTGCGCGGTGATTTTTCACGCGACATGCTGGCTGGAAAAACCGCGCCCGTGGCCGTGTGGGTGGACGGTGTGGATGCCAACAACGCCAATATCTTGCTGGGTTACCTGCAAGGCATGTGGCAGAACTGGCTGCAATTGCAGGCCGATCAGGCCGGGCAGCCACTGGCGATTCCAGTGGTGGCGGAAAGCCGCATCTGGTTCAACCCGGCGTTGCGCAGTCGCGATTTTCTGGTGCCGGGTTTGATCGCCGTGATCATGACCCTGATCGGCGCGCTGCTCACCGCGCTGGTGGTGGCGCGCGAGTGGGAGCGCGGCACCATGGAGGCGCTGATGGCCAGCCCGGTGACCATGGGCGAAATCCTGCTCGGCAAGCTGGTGCCGTATTTCGTGCTGGGCATGGGCGGCATGCTGTTGTCGGTGGCCATGGCGGTGTGGCTGTTCGCGGTGCCGCTGGTCGGCAGTTTCTGGCTGCTGCTGGCGTGCTCGGCGCTGTTCCTGTTGGTGGCCCTCGGCATGGGCCTGCTGATTTCCACGCTGGCGAAAAACCAGTTCGTCGCCGCGCAGGTGGCGGTGATCGTCACCTTCCTGCCGGCATTCATTCTTTCCGGCTTCATTTTCGACATCCACTCGATGCCGGCAGTGGTGCAATTCCTCACCCATATCGTCGCCGCGCGCTACTACGTCGCCATCCTGCAGACGCTGTTCCTGGCCGGCAACGTGTGGCCGGTGGTACTGACCAACAGCGCGGCGCTGGCGCTGATGGCACTGATCTTTTTCGGCATCGCCCGGCGCAAGTCACGCAAGAGGCTGGACTGAGCATGTGGGCGCGCGTCGTTGCCTTGGTCATCAAGGAGTTCCTCGCGGTACTGCGCGATGCGGCCAGCCGCACGGTGCTGATCGGCCCGCCGCTGATCCAGCTCATGGTGTTCGGTTATGCCGCCAGCTTCGACCTGAATCACATCCCCTACGCGGTGTACAACCAGGATTCCGGGTATGCCGCGCGCCAACTGCTGGCGCGCTTCAGCGGCTCGCCCAATTTTCAGCAGGTGGCCACGATCCGCAACGATGCGCAGATCGCACCGCTGATCAACGACAAGGACGCGCTGCTGGTGCTGCACATCGGCCAGCATTTCACCCGCGACCTGCTGACGCAAAAACCCGCGCGGCTGCAAATCATCATCGACGGACGCGACTCCAACACCGCGGCGCTGGCGCTCAACGATGTCAGCGGCATCCTGCTCGATTTCAACCAGCAATGGGCCGCCGCGCACAGTCAGCGCGGACCGCCGGCGCAACTGGTGATGCGCGCCTGGTTCAATCCCAACCTGCGCTCGCGCTGGTTCATCGTGCCTGGCATCGTTGCCTTGCTCACCCTGGTGGTCACCTTGCTGGTCACCGGTTTGTCGGTGGCGCGCGAGCGCGAGATGGGCACTTTCGACCAGTTGCTGGTCACGCCCATGCGGCCGCTGGAAATCCTGATCGGCAAGGCCGTGCCGGGCTTCGTCATCGGCGGGCTGGAAGGCGGCTTCATCGCGCTGATGGCGGTGCTGTGGTTCCACGTGCCTTTCGTCGGCAGCGTGGCGGCACTGGCGCTGGGCATGTTCTTTTTCCTGCTGGCGGCCATCGGCATCGGGCTGATGATCTCTTCGCTGGCGGTGACACAGCAGCAAGGCCTGCTCGGCGTGTTTCTGTTTCTGGTGCCGGCGATCATCCTGTCGGGCTTCGCCACGCCCATTGCCAACATGCCCGAGGCGGTGCAATTGCTGACCTACATCAACCCGATGCGCTATTTCCTGATCATCGTGCGCGGCGTGTTTCTGGAAGGCAGCACCATCCCCATGTTGTGGTCGCAATACGCGCCGCTGGCGTTGATCGGCCTGGTCAGCATGAGCGCTGCGGCCTGGCTGTTCCGACACCGCATGGCTTGATCTCGTACGGCTCGCCGCGTGCGAGCGTCACCTCATGGAGGCACCGCACATGATCCGCATCCTGCTTGTCGAAACACTGCTGTTCGGCCTGCTGGGCGCCATCGCCTTCAGGCTGTTGTTTGCTTTCATCCGGCGCATGGCCATCGCATGGGCGATCAGCGTGCTGTTGATCGTGGTGATCACGATCAGCATTGGCGCCCGCATCGATCCGGCGTTGCTGCATGAATTCGGCGCATCGCCGCGCAGCGTTATGCCTGCGATCGTGCTGCGCGCCGTGCGCGCTGCTGCCTGGCTGCTGGGTTCCCTGCTGGCCTGGCTGGTGGTACGCAAACGCAAGGCACTGGGCATGGAACCGCCGCCGGACTTGCCTCCAGGTGATATCTGAACGGTCGCTTGGCATCGACAGGGATGTGCTTCCACGCACCGCGACGATTCGGGCCGATCAAGTGAAAGCAGTATCGCGCTAAAACGAGACGCCGCGTCGCCGCAGCCACCATTTCTCGGCCTCCACGGCGAGGAACTTGGCCGCGCCGAGTACACCCAGCAACAGCCACGCGCTGGCGTCCAGCGCGCGGGTGTGGAACACGGCTTGCAGCGGCGGAGCATAGGTGAAAAGTGCCTGCGCCAACGCCAGCAGCGCACAGGCCCAGAGTGCGGCGGCATTGCCGCGCAGCACGCCGAAGTCGATGCTGGAGGCGGTGAAGCGACGCATATTGAACAGATACACCATTTCGCCGATGACCAGCATGTTGACTGCGGCGGTGCGCGCGGCATCGATGCCGACGCCACGCGCCAGCTCCCACTCGAACGCGATGAACGTGCTGGCCATCATCAGCAGGCTGACATAGGCGATGCGTGCCAGCATGGCACCGCTGAGCAGCGCTGCACCCGGTGCGCGCGGTGGTCGGCGCATGATGCCGGGCTCTGCGGGTTCGAAAGCCAGCGCCACCGACAACGTGATTTCGGTGACCAGATTGACCCACAGGATCTGGCTGGCGCTGACTGGCAGCGCCCAGCCGAGCAGTACCGCCAGCAGGATCACCCCGGCCTCGCCACCGTTGGTGGGCAGGATGAACAGCAGCGCCTTGCTGATGTTGTCGAACAGGCGCCGGCCCTCGCGCACGGCGTGTGCGACGCTGGCGAAGTTGTCGTCACCCAGCACCAGGTCGGCCGCCGCGCGCGCGGCATCGGTTCCGCGCAGGCCCATGGCCACACCGATGTCGGCGGCCTTCAACGCCGGTGCATCGTTGACGCCGTCGCCGGTCATGGCAACCTGGGCGCCATCGGCCTTCAATGCGGCGACCAGGCGCAGCTTGTGCTCCGGACTGGCGCGCGCGATCACATCGGTGGTTTGCAGGCGCGCGCGCAGCGCGCTTGCATCGAGTGTGTCGATCTCCGGCCCGCTCAGCACGCCCGCGCCGCGCAGACCGAGTTGCTTGCCAATCGCAGCAGCGGTGAGGGCATGGTCGCCGGTGATCATCAACACGCGGATGCCGGCACGCTTGCATTCGGCCACCGCAGCGGCGGCTTCCGGGCGCGGCGGATCCTGCAGCGCGACCAGGCCGAGCAGGGTGAACCCCGCGATATCCTCCGCGCCGAGCGACGTGCGCGCAGCCGGTACATCACGCCGCGCGATGGCCAGCAGACGCTGCCCCGACGCAGCCGCTTGGGCGATGCGCGCGTCCCATGCGTCGCGGCGCAGCGGCAGCCCATCGGCGCTGTGGATGCAGCGTGCCAGCACGCGCTCCGGCGCACCCTTGAGCAACACGAATCCGTGGCCGTGGTGATCGTGGTGCAGGGTGGCCATGTAGCGGCGGTCGGACTCGAAGGGAATCACATCCACGCGTGGCGCGGCGGCGTGCTCGCGCGCCTCGTCCAGTCCAGCCTTGCGTGCCAGCGTCAGCAGCGCGCCCTCGGTGGGATCGCCCACCACGCTCCAGCCGTCCTCTGCATCGTGTTGCAGTTGCGCGTCGTTGCACAGCAGTGCGGCGCGAGCCAGCGCCTGCAGCGCCGCGTCCTGCGCGGGAGCATGGGGTTTGCCGTCGATGCTGAATTCGCCTTTGGGTGCATAGCCGGCACCGCTGACGGCAAGGGTTGCGTCCGGCAGCAGCACGCCGACGGCGGTCATCTCGTTGCGCGTCAGCGTGCCGGTCTTGTCGGTGCAGATCACGTTGACCGAACCCAGCGTCTCGGCCGCGGGCAACCGGCGCAGCAGGGCATGATGCCGCGCCATGGCGCGTGCTCCCAGGGCCAGCACGATGGTGACGATGGCCGGCAGACCTTCCGGTATCGCGGCAACCGCCAGGCCGACCACGGCGAGGAACACTTCCAGCGGCGGCAACGCCTCGAGCCACAGCCCCCAGATGAAGATCAACGCGCTGGCCACGACGATGAACAGCGTGATCTGCCGCGCGAAGTGATCGAGGCGGCGCGTCAGTGGCGTGTCGCTGCGGGGCACCGCGGACACCAGATGGCCGATGCGGCCCAGCTCCGTCGTGGGGCCCGTGGCCACGACCACGCCGCGCGCCTGGCCGTAACGCACCTCGGTTCCGGCCCAGGTCATGCAGCGGCGCTCGGCCAACGCGGCGTCATCGGCGACGGATGCGACTGATTTGTCCACCGCCACCGATTCGCCAGTGAGTGCGGCCTCGTCCACGCGCAGGCTGCGCGCTTCGAACAGGCGCAAATCCGCCGGCACGCGGCTGCCGCCTTCGATCAGCACCACATCGCCAGGCACCAACGCCGCGGCGTCGATCTCCTGGTGCAGGCCATCACGCAACACCACCGCGCGCTGCGCCAGCAACCGGCGCACCGCGGCGAGCGCCTGCTCGGCCCTGCCTTCCTGCAAGAAGCCGATGATGGCGTTGACGATGACCACGCCGACGATCACGCCGGAATCGGTGAAATCATGCAGCAGCAGCGTCAACCCGGCTGCAGCCAGCAGCACGTAGATCAATGGACTGTGGAATTGCAGAGCCAGACGCAGCCATGCGCTGCGCGCCTTGACCTCGGGCAGACGATTCGGACCATGGCGCGCCAGGCGCGCCTGCGCCTCGGCGCTGTCGAGGCCGCGTTGCGTGTCGCTACGCAGTGCCGCAAGGATGCTGGCGACATCCTGCGCATGCGGGTGCTTCAGTGCTGCTGGATGATCCAAGCGGCTATCTCTGGCCAGGTTTCCTTCAGCGTGCGCCCGCCCATGAACAGGCCGACGTGACCGCCAGGCACCATGCGCTTTTTGATTGTATCCGCAGGGCTGCCGCACAGGGTTTCGGCTGCGAAGACCTGCTGGTGATAGGTGATGTCGTCGCTCTCCCCGGCCAGCAGATACAGCGGGCAGGTGATGTCCTTGAGCTTGAGCGTGCGCCCCAGCCCCACGTACTTGCCCTTGGCCAGCAGGTTTTGCTTGAACAACTGGTCGATGACCTGCAGATACCAGCGCCCGGGCAGGTCGAGCGGATTTTCATACCAGCGTTCGAAGGCTTCGGTCTTGCTCAGCCACACCGGGTCGTCGATGTGCTCATACAGGTCGATCTGGTCCTGCACGTAGTGTTGCTCGGGGTGCATGTTCTTCCAGCCGGCCAGCATGTATTTGCCCAGCATCAGC
>DZBX01000053.1 GCA_022730075.1 Rhodanobacter sp.
CCACGTGGTGTTCATGTCCAACGGCGGCTTCGAGGGCGCGCCGCGGCGATTCGCGGAACGCGTGCTGGCTGCGACGGCGACATCATCCAGGACACCATGCTAGTCACCATGGGTTGAACCGGCGGGTGCAAGCGGACTAAGGTTGCGGCTTACGCAACGCACAAGCCGAGCCGATGTCACTGCACGGGTCAGGCTATGCGACGGTTGTCGTCATCCTGGCGGCCACGCTGGTCGCGGCCTTCACCATCAATCGCCTGTTCTCCTGGCTGTTGCGTCGCGTGGCGGCGCGTTCGCCTGGCGCCGCGTTCACCCTCGGCCTGATGCCGGCACTCGAGCCTCTGCTGTTCCTGGTGGGCAGCGCGCTGGCCATCGAACGCGTGCCGCAAAGCGCGCAGGTGCTGGACATGCTGCGGCATGTCTGGCTGGTGTTGCTGATCGTCGATCTCGCCTGGCTGGCGTGGCGCGCACTGGGCGGCATCGAGGACATCGTGCGCATGCGTTATCCGGCCACCGCGCCGGACAACCTCAATGATCGCCGCGTATTGACGCAGATGCGGGTGCTGATCGGCAGCGCGCGCGTGCTGGTGATCCTCGTCGGCGGCGGCATCGCCCTGATGAGTTTCCCCATGGTGCGTGCGTTCGGCGCCAGCCTGCTGGCCTCGGCGGGGATCGCCGGGATTGTCGTCGGCTTTGCCGCGCGCCCGGTGTTGTCGAATCTGCTCGCCGGCCTGCAGCTCGCGCTGACGCAACCATTGCGCCTCGACGATGTGGTGATCGTGCAGGGGCACTGGGGCCGCATCGAGGAAATCCGCGGTACCTATGTCGTGGTGCGCATCTGGAACGAGCGTCGGCTGATCGTGCCGTTGCAATGGTTCATCGAGAACCCGTTCGAGAACTGGACGCGCTCCAGCGCGGAGTTGATCGAAGTGGTGCATCTGTGGGTGGATTACCGCACGCCGTTGCAGCCGCTGCGCGATGAATTGCAGCGCGTCTGTGGTGCGTCCCCTGACTGGGACGGACGCGTGGCCGGGCTGCAGGTGACCGAGGCCAGCGCGCAGGCGTTGCAGTTGCGCGTGTTGGCCAGCGCGGCCGATTCCTCGCGTGGCTGGAACCTGAGTTGCGCGGTGCGCGAGGCGCTGGTCGACTTCATGCAGCGCAATTACCCCGAATGCTTGCCGCGCTGGCGCGGAGAGTTCACCGCCAGCACGGCCGCTCCACGCGAGGATCGAGGATGAATGTCACCACGCACGAGCTCTTGCCAGGACCGCCCATGCCCGCGCCGGGCGAACGCTGGGCGCTGTTTCTGGATGTCGATGGCACGTTGCTGGATTTCGCGTTGCGGCCCGAGCTGGTGCGGGTCGAGTGGGCGCTGACCGGGCACCTGCGCGAGCTGCAGCGCGCACTGGATGACGCCGTGGTGCTGGTCAGCGGTCGCGAGGTGGCGGATCTGCAGCGCTTGTTCGCGCCGCTGCAGATCAGTCGGGTGGGCCTGCATGGGCTCGAGCAGCACCTGGTGGGCTCGGCTTACCAGCGCGCGTGGCGCGAGCGGCCCGAGCAGATCGCGCGACTGGGAGCCGATGCCGATGCGATCGCCGCGCGGATGCCGGGGGTACACGTCGAGCGCAAAGGGCCTTGCGTGGCCTTGCATTGCCGCGAGGCGCCCTCGCGCATGGCCGAGGTGAGCGCCGCCGCGCAGCTGCTGGCGGAGCGCATGCCCGGCTACGTCACGTTGCGCGGCTACGAGGTGTGCGAGATCAAGCCGGCGCAGGCCGACAAGGGCATGGCGGTCGCGGCGCTGCTCGAGCACGAGCCCTTCGTCGCGCGCCGGCCGGTGTACCTGGGCGACGACCACACCGACGAATCCGCGCTGCGCGTGGTGCGCGAGCGCGGTGGACTGGCCGTGGCGGTGGGCGGACGCGTTTCCGCCGCCGCGACGCACGCGCTGCCGTACCCGCATGCGGTGCGGCAGTGGCTGGCGCGGCTCGCGCAGGATCTGCATGCACAAGGCGAACATTGATGGACACGAAGCGACTCGAGATGGGCATGATCGGCAACGGCAGCATCGCCGGCCTGGTGGATGAACGCGGCACGCTGCAGTGGGCATGTTTTCCGCAATTCGATGGCGACCCGGTGTTTTGCGCGCTGCTCGAGCCCAAGGGGCGCGACGCGGGGTTCTGGTCGATCGAAATCGATGATTTCGATCACGCCGAACAGAGCTACGAGCGCAATAGCGCGGTGCTGATCACGCGCCTTTACGACCGCAAGGGGCAGGCGCTGGAGATCACCGACTTCATGCCGCGCTTCAAGCGCCATGGGCGCATCTACCATCCGGTGATGTTGATGCGCCGCCTGCATCCCCTGCACGGCAAGCCGAGGGTGCAGGTGCGCCTGCGCCCGCTGTGCAACCACGGCGCGGATGTGCCCGGCACGACCACGGGCAGCAACCACATCCGCTTTCTGCTCGGCGAGCAGATCCTGCGTCTGACCTCGGATCTGCCGGTGCCGTTTCTGAAGCGTGAGCTGGGCTTTCTGCTGGACCGCGATTTCAGCTTCGCGCTGGGCCCCGACGAGACACTAGACGCCGCGCCTGGCGATCTGTTCGAAAGCCATCTCGCCCGCACGCTGGATTATTGGCACCAGTGGACGCGTTATCTGTCGGTGCCGTTCGAATGGCAGGAAGCGGTGATCCGCGCCGCGATCACGCTCAAGCTGTGCCAGTTCGAGAGCACGGGTGCGATCATCGCCGCGCCGACCACCTCGATTCCGGAGTCCGCCGACAGCGGCCGCAACTGGGATTATCGCTATTGCTGGCTGCGCGACGCGGCCTTCGTGGTGCGCGCGCTCAACCGCCTTGGCGCCACGCGCAGCATGGAGGAATACCTCGGCTACATGCTCAATCTGGTCAGCGCCGGCGGCGATCTGAATCCGGTCTATGGCATCTCCTTCGAGGACGAGATCAAGGAGAGCGAGGTGCCTGCGCTGAACGGCTACCGCGGCATGGGCCCGGTACGTATCGGCAACGCCGCATGGCAGCAACGGCAATACGATGTGTATGGCTCATTGATCCTTGCCGGCGAGCAGATTTTTTTCGACCAGCGCCTGCGCCGCGTCGGCGATCGCGCGATTTTCGAGAAACTCGAGCAGCTTGGCGAGGTGGCCTTGCGTCAGGCCGAGCAGCCCGACGCCGGGCTGTGGGAGTATCGCGGCCGGCAAAACGCGCATACCTACACCGCTGCGTTGAGCTGGGTGGGTTGCGACCGCCTGGCGCGCATCGCGAGCAGCCTGGGCGATGCCGCGCGCCATGATTATTGGCGTGAGCAGGCCGATGGCCTGCGCGAGCGCGTGCTGGCCTGGGCCTGGAATGCCGAACTGGGCCATCTGGTGGCCAGCAAGGGCGGCACCGATCTGGATGCCAGCCTGCTGCCGCTGGGTGAGTTCGGTTTCATCGCCTATGACGACCCGCGCTACATCGCCACCGTGGATGCCATCGGCCAGCAGTTGCGCGAAGGCAACTATGTCTTTCGCTACCGTCACGCCGATGATTTCGGTTTGCCGCATACCAGTTTCACGCTGTGCACGTTCTGGTACGTCAACGCGCTGGCCGGCATCGGGCGCAAGAGCGAAGCGCGCGCCATCTTCGAGGAGATCCTGACGCGCCGCACGCGGCTGGGATTGCTGTCCGAGGACATCGATCCGGCCACGGGCGAGCTGTGGGGCAATTTCCCGCAAACCTATTCCATGGTCGGCCTGATCAACTCGGCCATGCGCCTGTCGCGCAGCTGGGAGGAAGCGCTGTGAGCCGGCTGGTGGTGGTGTCCAATCGCGTGGCGCTGCCATCGGAAACGCGTGCTGGCGGCCTCGCCGTGGCGCTGACCGCGGCGCTGGCCGAACATGGCGGTCTGTGGTTCGGCTGGAGTGGCCGCATCGGCGATCCGCCGCACGCGCAGCACGATCTCGAACAGGACGGCATCCACTACGTCACCGTCGATCTGACCCGGGCCGAGCACGCCGGTTACTACGCCGGTTTCGCCAATCGCGTGCTGTGGCCCACGCTGCACAACCGCACCGATCTGATCGAATTCGAGGCTGCGGACTACCGCACCTACCGCGCGGTCAACCAGCGCTGGGCCGAGGCGCTGGCGGCGCGGCTGCGCAGCGGCGACGTGGTATGGGTGCACGATTACCACCTGATCCCGCTGGCCGCCGAACTGCGCGCGCGCGGCTGCGCACAACGCATCGGGTTTTTCCTGCACACCGGCCTCGCCCCCGCCGAACTGCTGCGCTACATGCCGCGTCATCACGAGTTGTTGGCGACGCTGGCCGATTACGATGTGGTGGGCGTGCAAACGGCGCGCGATCTGGCCGCGCTGCGCGATTATTTCCGCGATGCGCTGGGCGCTCACGCCATCGACGGCGCTGCCATGCGTCTGCCCGATGGGCGTTGCGTGCGGCTGGCGCACTATCCCATCGGCATCGACGTGGACGCGGTGCGCGCCAGCGCGCGGCCGCGGCGCGGCGGTAGCACCGGGCTGCGCCGGCTGCAGGCGAGCCTGGATGACCGCGCGCTAATCATCGGTGTCGACCGCCTGGATTACTCCAAGGGCCTGCCGCAGCGCCTGACCAGTTTCGGTCACCTGCTGGAGCAGTTTCCCGAGTGGCGCCGGCGCGTCTCGCTGCTGCAGATCGCGCCGGCCTCGCGCGGTGACGTGCCGGAATACCGTGCCATCCGACGCGATCTGGAGCGCATCGCCGGCAACATCAATGGCCGTTACGCCGAGCCGGACTGGACGCCGATTCGTTACGTCAGTCGCGCGTATCCGCAGACGGCGCTGTGCGGCTACTACCGTGCGGCGCGCGTCGGCCTGGTGACGCCACTGCGCGACGGCATGAATCTGGTCGCGATGGAGTACCTCGCCAGCCAGGACGGCGAGAATCCGGGTGTTCTGGTGTTGTCCGAATTCGCCGGCGCGGCGCAGCAGCTCGATGCGGCGCTGCACGTCAACCCGCTCGACCACGAGGCCACGGCCGCGGCGATGAACCAGGCCCTGGCGATGCCGCTGGACGAGCGCGTGGCGCGCTGGCGCGAGACCATGCGCGTCATCGAGCGCAACGATATCCACCACTGGTGCAGGGAATTCCTGCGCGCGTTGCGCGATCAATCGACACCGCGCTGAACCAATCCGGCGGCGGATGTTCCAAGCAGTGTCGCGGGCGTCGGGAGCCTGC
This sequence comes from Rhodanobacter sp., assembly GCA_022730075.1. GTDB lineage: Bacteria > Pseudomonadota > Gammaproteobacteria > Xanthomonadales > Rhodanobacteraceae > Metallibacterium. The sequence continues at coordinate 5,227 of DZBX01000053.1, forward strand.
CTGAATCGGAGTCGACGATGTCCGCGCTGTCATCTTTTTGGCGCGCCGCGCTGTGCCGCAGCCTGCCATTGTGCTGCGCGCTCTTGTTGCCCGCGACGGCATTGGCGCAGACCGCGGCGCCAGCCAAGGCCGTTCCAATCGAACTGGATGCACAGGCTGCCGGCCAGCCGTTCCCGCACTTCTGGGAGCGCATGTTCGGCTCCGGTCACGCGGTGCTGACGCTGCGCGCCTCGTATCGCCGCGACCTGTCGATGGTCAAGCGCGCCACCGGTTTCGACTACGTGCGTTTCCACGGCATCTTCGATCGTCACGTGGGCATGTTCCACATCGCTCCGGACGGCAAGCCGGTCTACAACTTCTCGCTGGTCGACCAGATCTACGACGGTCTGCTGGCGCGTGGGGTCAAGCCTTACGTCGAACTGGGCTTCATGCCGCGCGAGCTGGCCGCCGATCCGCATGACACCAACGGGTTTTTCTATCACCCCATCACCTCGCCGCCGAAGAGCTACAAGCTGTGGGACGCGATGATCCGCGCCTTCGCGCGTCACTTGGTCGCGCGCTACGGCATCGACGAAGTCTCCACCTGGTACTTCGAAGTGTGGAACGAGCCCAACCTGAACTTCTGGGCCGGCAAGCCGAAGCAGGCCACCTACTTCAAGCTGTACGCCAACACCGCGCGCGCGCTGAAAGAAGTCAGTCCGCGCCTGCGCGTGGGCGGGCCGGCCACCGCACAGGCGGCCTGGGTGCCGCAGTTCCTCGATTACATGCACGCGCACGACGTGCCCGTGGATTTCGTCAGTGCGCACACTTATGGCGATGACACCGCGCAGAACGTGTTCCACAAGGACGAGCACATTCCGCGCCGCGCCATGGTCTGCGATGCGGTGGCCATGGTGCACCGCGAGATCGCGCAATCGCCGTTTCCGCACCTGCCGCTGATCTACAGCGAGTACAACGCCACCTACATGAACCTGCCCAACGTCACCGATTCGGCCTACATGGGGCCGTATCTGGCCGAGACGGTGGACCGCTGCGCCGGCAAGGTGCAGATGATGAGCTACTGGACCTTCTCCGACGTGTTCGACGAGCAGGGCGTGGTGAAGACGCCGTTCTACGGCGGCTACGGACTGGTGTCGGTGTACGGCATGCGCAAGCCGGCGTTCAATGCCTTCGCGTTGCTGCACAAGCTCGGTCACACCCGGCTGCCGGTGCAGGGCGAGGACGTGATCGCCACGCGCCGCCGCGACGGCACGCTGGCGCTGGCGCTGTGGAACTACGCGCCGCCGGTCAACCTGACGCCGAACTATGTCGATCGCGCGCCGGCGCAGCCCGACAAACGCTTCGACGTGCATTTCACGCATCTGGCCGCGGGCAGCTACGCCATGCTGTGGCGCGTCGGCCGCCACCACGCCGACGTCATGCGTCTGTACGACGCCATGGGGCGTCCGGCTTATCCATCGCTGGCGCAGACGCAGGAATTGCGCCGCGCCGGCATGCTGGCGCCGCCGCGGGTGCTGCCGATCCATGACGGCCACATCGAGCTGACCTTGCCGCCGTACGGTCTGGCCCTGCTCGAAGTGCACGCCTGAAGCGCGGCCGGCCGGCGTCGCCGAGGCTGTGAAAAATCCCGCGGCGTGCGGGATTCTTCATCCGGCCATCCGTGGCCGGGTCGTGAGGCTGAAACATTCACAGCCGCTCAGGCGCCGGCCTTGGCCTTGGGCGGATCGAAGCTCAGCGGGTTGTTGATCCAGTGCGCGCGCGCGGCGCCCCACGCGCCAATGGCGAAGCTCCAGGTGACCACCAGCACCGGTACGCCGCCCCACAGCGCGCCGAAGCGTTCGATCAGCGCGTAGCCCATCCAGATCGTGCCCATCTGGCCGAACAGGGTGATCAGCGTGACCACGCTGCGCAGGATGACATTGACCGGCAGGCCCAGGTACAGCGCCAGCGTGGCCAGCGCCAGCGGCGGCGCCAGGATCGCCGTGGTCAGCACGATGCCGGGCAGCGCCACCGGCGCGATCAGCAGCGCGGCCAGCGCGGTGAACACGAAGGCGCTGAGGATCGCGCCCGGCAGCAGGCCGAGGAAACTGTCCAGCAGCTGTGCCTTGAAGCCGGCGTGCGTCTGCGGCGCCAGGGTGAAGTACAGCTCGACCAGACTGGGCTGCAGGCGTGGCATGCCCAGGCCGACCACGTTGAGGCCGGTCATGGCGAAGAACATGGCGTAGCCGGCGACCATGCCGATCTGCGCCTGCTGCCCCACGGCGATGGCATACACCGCGATGGCCGCGCCCCACAGCAGCCAGCGCACCAGCCAGCCGCGCGGCTGTTCCTGCGGCAGCAGCAGGGCGCGCAGCATGGCGCGCTGCTGCGCCGGCGTGGGTGCGGCGTGATAGCGCGCGGCCTGGCGCAGCAACAGCGCGCTGGCGCCGGCCTCGGACCAGCCGTTGAGCCGCTGCATCAGCTTGCCGCGCGGCACATTGCTGGTGGCGCTACCCATGCCGCGGCGCATCGGTTCGGGCGCCAGCAGCGGCGAGTCCGGCAACGGCGGATCGCCGGCCGGGAACAGTCGTTGCCAGGTGATATGCAGGATCAGCGCGGCCAGCAGCAGCGCGGCCAGCGGCAGCAGCGGATTCTGCAGCGCCGGCGCGATGGCCAGCAGCAGCGGCTCCGGGACGAAGCGCGCGCCGATGATCAAGACCCAGATCAGGAAACCGCTGCGCGAGCCGCTGGTGGTGAGCAAGGCCCAGGCGATGGCCAGTGCGCCGGCGCCCAGCGCGCCCCAGCCGATGCGGATGCCGAAGTGCGGCGTCAGCAGCGCGCAGGGCAGCAGCCAGAACAATAACGCCCACAATGCCGCCGCGCCCGCCAGCGCGCGGTGGAACTCCGGCAGCAGCAGGGTTTCCTTGCGCGCCAGGCCCTTCAGCGCGGTGCCGGCCAGCAGCCACGCGAACCACAGCGCCAACGCAGCCAGCATCGCGCCGCCGCCGTACAACGCCTTGCCGCCGGCCAGCGCCAGTACCACGCCGCCGACCAGCATCAGCAGCAACAGCAGCGCGGCCACCCACGCCTGGCGCAGTGGCAGCAGCGCCAGCGTCCATGTCGCCCTCATGCCAGCGCCACGAACAGGTCTTCCAGATCCAGCGGCGCCAGTTGCAGCGTCGCATCCTCGCGCGCGGCCAGTGCCTGCAGCGCCGGCTGCATGCGCGCGTCGGCCAGATCCACCACGTAGGCGGCACGCGCCTCCACCAGGTCGGCATCCAGCGCGCCATCCAGCGTGGGTGCCGCGCTGAAGCCGCCGGCGCGGCTCAGCCATGCGCGCCGGAAGTGCGCACGCAGGTCCGCCAGCGGTCGCTGCAGCGCGATGCGGCCGCTGCGCAACAATGCGATGTCGGCCTCGACGCGTTCCAGATCGGTGGTGATGTGCGTGGAGAAGATCATCGTCTTGCCCGGACGCCGCATCAGTGGAATCAGCGTGGCCAGGAAATCGCGCCGCGCGATCGGATCGAGGCTGGCCACCGGCTCGTCCAGCACCAGCAGATCCGGGTCGGGCGCCAGCGCGCGCACGATCGCCAGCATCTGCCGCTGGCCCTGCGACAGCGCGGCGATCTTTTTCTTGCGGTCGAGCTGCCATTCGCCCAGCAGGCGCTCGACCAGCGCGCTGTCCCAGCGCTTGTAGAACGCCGCGGTGAAGGTGAGGAAATCGCCGATGCGCATCCACGGAAACAGATCGAAACTCTGCGGCACGTAGCCGATGCGGTGCAGGCGCTGACCGCGCGGTTCATCCATCGGTTCACCCAGCACCTCGATGTTGCCGGCGTCCAGCGGCGACAGGCCCAGCAGGCAGCGCAGCAGCGTGGTCTTGCCGGCGCCGTTGCGCCCGAGCAGGCCGACCACGCGTCCGGCGGGAACCTCCCAGTCCAGGCGCTGGAGCACCTCGCGCCCATCGAATGATTTCAGCAGCGCGTGCGCGCTGAGCGCGGGGAGTTCAGTCTCGCGAGCCGCTGCGAGTGTTGCATCGATGCCCATGCGTTGATCCTGCGGGGTCGGTCCGGCGTGCAAGCATGCCGCAAATCACGTGCGCCACGCAGCATGCGTGGTGCACATGCGACGCCTCGCCTGTGGCGGCATGTCCAGTCCCTCCCTAGACTTCGCCGGTGGAATCGAACTGCGCCGACCTGCCGCTGTTCCCGTTGCCCGCCGTGCTGTTTCCTGGCGGTCGCATGCAACTGCGCGTATTCGAGCCGCGCTATGTCGATCTGGTGCGCGAATGCACGCGCGCCGAGCGCCCCTTCGGCGTCAACCTGATCCTCGAGGGTGCCGAGGCGGGCGTGGCGGCGACGCCGGCCGCGGTGGGCACGCTGGCCACCATCCGCGATTTTTTCTCTCTGCGCGACGGGTTGCTGGGTATCCTCGCCGAGGGCGGGCAGCGCTTTCGCGTGCGGCAGACGCGCGTACGCAACGATGGCCAGCTGCGCGCAGACGTGACGCTGTGGCCGATCGAGCCCGCGCAAATCCTGCCGCCCGAGTTCAGCCTGCTGGCGACGATACTCGAGCGCTTGCTCGATGCCTATGCCAAGGACAACGCGGCGCTCTACGCCGCGCCGCAGCTCGACGACGCCGTGTGGGTGGGCTGTCGCCTCGCCGAACTGCTGCCGCTGGCGCGCGCCGAACGCCAGAGTCTGCTCGAACTGCAAGACCCGCTGGCGCGACTGGGCGCGCTCAACGTGTTGCTGCCGCGCTTCCAGCGCGATTGACGAGGAGCCACGCATGACCACGCTTGCCGGCAAGACCCTGTTCATCACTGGCGCCTCGCGCGGCATCGGCCTGGCCATCGGCCTGCGCGCCGCGCGCGATGGTGCCAACGTGGTCATCGCCGCCAAGAGCGACGTGCCCAATCCCAAACTGCCGGGCACCATCCACAGTGCCGCCGCGGCGATCGAGGCGGCGGGCGGCACGGCCTTGGCGCTGCGTCTGGATGTGCGCGACGCCGACGCCATCGAAGACGCCGTGGCCGCCGCCGCGGCGCGCTTCGGTGGCATCGACATCCTGGTCAACAACGCCAGCGCGATCTGGCTGGCGGATACGCCGGGCACGCCGGTCAAGCGCTTCGACCTGATGCACCAGGTCAACACGCGCGGTACGTTCCTGATGACGCAGGCCTGCCTGCCCTGGCTCGAGCGCGCCGCCAATCCGCATGTGCTGATGCTGGCGCCGCCGCTGAACATGGCGCCGCGCTGGTTTGCCGCGCACACCGCCTACACCATCGCCAAGTACGGCATGAGCCAGTGCGTGCTGGGCATGAGCGCCGAATTCGTCGCGCGCGGCATCGCGGTCAACGCGCTGTGGCCGAAGACCGTCATCGCCACGGCGGCGGTGGCCATGCTCGGTGACACGGTGCAACCCGAGCACTGCCGCAAACCCGAGATCGTCGCCGACGCCGCGCACTGGCTGCTGACACGCCCCGCGCGCGACTGCACGGGCCGCTTCGCCATCGACGAGGACGTGCTGCGTGAATCCGGCTTGAGCGATTTCGAGCACTACGCGGTGCAGCCCGGTGCCGCGCTGCTGCCGGATTTGTTTCTCGATTGACCGCGCGCGGAAAGCGAGGCGTGTGCGGAGCAGGGAGTCACTTTGCGCGCCGTGAAATGAAGGGCTTGGTCATGCTGGGCAACGCCAAGCATCTTGGCGTTGCCGCTGCGCGGCATGGACTCATCTCTGCTCGCGACCCACGGCCACGGCCACGCCGCCACGCTTGCAAATCGCGTGGCCGCTCCCACATCGCCCACTTGTCGAGGTCAGCGAGGCCGCCATGAAATATCTGCACAGCATGATTCGCGTGCGCGATCTGGACGCGACGCTGAGGTTTTTCCGCGACGGGCTGGGCCTCGCGGAAACGCGCCGCCGCGAGTTTCCGCAGGGCCGCTATACGCTGGTCTTTCTCGCCGCGGATGAAAGCCCCGAGGCCGAGGTCGAGTTGACCTGGAACTGGCCGCCCGCGGACGGCAGCGCGCCCGAGGACTACGGCAGCGCGCGCAACTTCGGCCATCTGGCGTTTCGCGTGGACGACATCTACGCCACCTGCGCGCATCTGCAGGCCATGGGCGTGACCATCAACCGTCCACCGCGCGATGGCCATATGGCCTTCGTGCGCTCGCCGGACCTGATCTCGATCGAGCTGCTGCAGAAAGGCGACGCGCTGCCGCCTGCCGAGCCGTGGCGATCCATGCCCAACAGCGGCGTCTGGTAGCGCCGCCGCAGCCGCTTCAGCCGGCCAGCGCCTGCATCAGATCGCCGACCAGATCATCCGGGTGTTCCAGGCCCACCGACAGGCGCAGCAGGCTTTGCGGCGACGTGGGCGTGGGGCCCTCGGTCGAGGCGCGGTGCTCGACCAGCGATTCGCAGCCGCCCAGCGAAGTGGCGTTGATGAACAGCTTGAGGCGTGCGGCGCAGGCCAGCGCCGCCTCACGTCCGCCCGCCAGCTCGAACGACACCATGCCGCCGAAATCGCGCATTTGTCGCGCCGCCACCGCGTGGCCTGGATGCGTGGGCAGGCCGGGGTAGTGCACGCGCGCCACCGCCGGGTGCGCGCCCAGCGCCTGGGCCACGGCGAAGGCATTGCGGCAGTGCCAGTCCATGCGCGCCGGCAGCGAGTGCAGGCCGCGCAGCGCCAGCCACGCGCCCAGCGGCGCGCCATGCAAGCCGACGGCGGCGCGGGTACGGAACACCTGTTCGGCCAGCGCGTCCAGTCCGGCGCCGAACACCAGCGCGCCGCCCATGGTGTCGCTGTGCCCGCCGATGTACTTGGTCACCGACTGCAGCACGACGTCCGCGCCCAGCGTCAGCGGTTGCTGCAGCACCGGCGAGGCGAAGGTGTTGTCGACCAGCAACCGCGCACCGCGCACGTGCGCCAGTTCGGCCAGCGCGGCGATGTCGCTGATCTGCAGCAGCGGATTGGACGGCGTCTCGGCCCAGATCAGCCGTGTCAGCGGCGTCAGGGCAGCGTGCGTGCTGGCGATGTCGGACAGGTCGGCGAAATCGCAGCGCAGGTTCCAGCGCGCGAAATACTCCAGCGCCAGATGCCGGAAGCCGTGGTACACGTCGTGCGGAAACAGCACGTGGCTGCCGGGCGGCAGGCATTGCAGCAGCGCGCTGCCGGCGGCCATGCCGCTGCCGAAATACAGTGCGCGCGCGCCGCCTTCCAACGCGGCCAGCGCCTGCTCGAAGCGTTGCTGGTTGGGATGATCCGTGCGCTGGTAAATCAGCCCGTGCGGCAGGCTGCCGTCGGGCGCGTGTTCGAACGTGGTGGCCAGGTGCAGGGGCGGCACCAGCGCACCGGTTTCGGCATCGGGCGCCGCGCCGGCATGCACGGCCAGGGTTTCCATGCGCATGGGTCGATCTCGCATTACGGCGCCGGGCGCCACGGATGCGCAGGGTAACGCAGCGTTGCGCGCGCGGGCATAATCGCGCGTCGCCTTCATGAATTCTGTTGCCATGTCCCCGAGTGATTCCCCGTCGTCCACCGCTGCACTGCTGGCGACGGCGCAGCAGGTGTTCGTGCCGGTGTACCAGCCGCGCGCACTGGTGCTCGATCATGGCCGTGGTGCGCGCCTGTGGGATCGCGAGGGCCGCGAGTACATCGACTTCGCCGCCGGCATCGCGGTGTGCAGTCTGGGCCACGCCGATCCCGAGCTGGTCGCGGCGCTGCACGCGCAGGCGCAGAAGCTGTGGCACACCAGCAACGTGTTCCACAACGCGCCGGCGATCGAGCTGGCCGCGGCGCTGGTGGCGGCGTCGGGTTTCGCGCAGCGCGCGTTTCTGTGCAATTCCGGCGCCGAGGCCAACGAAGCCGCGATCAAGCTGGCACGGCGTTGGGCCACGCAGCAGGGGCGCGCGCCGGAGCGGCGCACGATCCTGAGCTTCCAGGGTTCGTTCCACGGACGCACGCTGGCCACCGTCACCGCGACCGCGCAGCCCAGGTATCAGCAAGGCTTCGAGCCGCTGCCGGCGGGCTTCCGCTACTGCGCGTTCAACGATCTGGACGCCGCGGCGGCGGCGCTGGCCGATGACAGCGTGTGCGCGGTGCTGGTCGAGCCGGTGCAGGGCGAGGGCGGGGTGATGCCGGCCGCGCCGGGCTTCCTGGCCGGGCTGCGCGCGCTGTGCGACCGCCACGACGCGCTGCTGATGTGCGACGAGATCCAGTGCGGCATGGGACGCACCGGCACGCTGTTCGCGCACGCGCAGGACGGCGTGGTGCCGGATGTGGTGACGCTGGCCAAGGCGCTGGGCGCGGGTTTTCCCATCGGCGCCATGCTGGCCGGACCGCGCGTGGCCGCAGTGCTGCAGTACGGCGCGCATGGCAGCACGTTCGGCGGCAATCCGCTGGCTGCCGCCGTTGCGAAGGTGGCCCTGCGCCGGCTCTCCGATCCGACGCTGCTGGCGCAAGTGCAGCGCCGCGGCGAAGCGCTGCGCGCCAGTCTGCAGGCGCTGGCAGTCGAAACCGGCGTGATTGCCAGCGTGCGTGGACGCGGACTGATGCTGGGTGCGGTGCTGGCCGAGGCGCACCGCGGGCAGGCTGGCGCCATCCTCGACCATGCGCACCGCGCCGGTCTGCTGCTGCTGCAGGCCGGCGCGGATGTGTTGCGCATCGTGCCGCCGCTGGTGCTGGATGATGACGACGTGTCGCAGGGTCTGGCGCGGCTGCGCGCTGCCCTGCATCATTATCTGGATGCGCGCCAAGACTGAGCGCGCAAACGCAAGGGATACATGCCGTGACACTCGACGACTGGATGCTGCTGGGCACCTGGGCTTCGCCGCTGATCACCGCCGCCGGTTTCCTGCTGGTGCGCAACCAGTTGAAGAGCGACCGCGAGGCACTGGAGACGCAGACCAGCTGGGAGATCTACAACGCCGGCAGCGCGATCATGCAGATGTTCGTCAAGCATCCGGAATGCCGGCCTTATCTGTACGCGCAGGTGCCCGAACCGACCGACGAGCCGCTGCGCAGCCGCGTGCTGGCGCTGATCGAGCTGGTCTGCGATCACATGGAAAACATCATCCTGCATCGCGGCGCGATCGACGGTGAAACCTACACCGTGTGGGTGCTGTACATGCAGGGTCTGTACAACCGCAGTCCGACCATGCGCGCTTTCCTGGCGCGCGACTGCGAGGGTTACCGTTATTCCGGACAATTGCTCGCGCTGCTGTCCGATGGAACGCATGCCGAGGTGGGTTCTTCGCAGTGGATCGCGCGCCATCCGCAGCCTGTCTGCGCGCCGCCGCGACATGGCGTGAAGCGCGGCACACCTGCGACCGTGGCGCCGCAGGATCAGAGTCCGGGGCAGCAGGCGTGACATCGATGCGCGCTGTCCTCAGCGGTCACACGCGCGGCCTCGGCGCCGCGCTGGCCGCAGCGCTGCTGGCGCGCGGCATCGCCACGCTGGGGCTGGCGCGGCGCGGTAACGCGGCGCTCGCGGCACGATATCCGCAACTGCTGCGCGAGGTCGTGCTCGATCTGTCCGACAGCGCCGCGCTGCAAAGCTGGCTGGACGGCGGCGAACTGCACGCTTGGCTGGCCGGCGCCGCGCGCGTGCTGCTGATCAACAATGCCGGCGTGGTCGGTCCGGTCGGTGCGCTGGACATGCAATCGCCGGCGCAACTGGCGCGGGCCGTCGCGCTCAACGTAAGCGCGCCGCTGATGCTGGCCGCCGCCTTCGCGGCGTCCAACACGGCCGAGCGGCGCATCGTGCACATCTCCAGCGGTGCCGCGCGGCAGCCCATCGCCGGCTGGAGTTTCTACTGCGCCAGCAAGGCGGCGCTGGACCACCACGCGCGCACGGTGGCGGCCGACGCCGTGCCCGGCCTGCGCATCTGCAGCCTGGCGCCGGGTGTGATCGATACCGACATGCAGGCCGAGGTGCGCGCCAGCGACCCGGCGCGCTTTCCGCAACACGCGCGCTTCGTGGCCATGCACGCGGAAGGCGCGCTGCTGGCGCCGGCAGTCGTCGCGGAACGCTTGCTGGGTTACCTGCTCGGCGATGCCTTCGGCGCGCAA